>NZ_LIIN01000169.1 GCF_001634385.1 Rathayibacter tanaceti
GCGCGGTCCGCGCTCTCCGCGAGCGCGGGCTCCGGGTGCTCATGCTCACGGGAGACAACCCGCGGGCGGCGGGCGCCGTCGCCTCCGCGGTCGGGATCGACGAGGTGATCTCGGAGGTCCTCCCCGAGGAGAAGCTCGCGGTCGTCGAGCGGCTGCGAGCCGAGGGCCGCCGAGTGGCCTTCGTCGGCGACGGCGTGAACGACGCGGCCGCCCTCGCCGCCGCCGAGGTCGGCATCGCGATGGGCGCCGGGTCCGACGCCGCGATCGAGGCCGGCGACATCACACTCGTGGGCGACGACCTCGGCCGCGTGCCCGACGCGCTGCGCCTGGGGCGGCGGACCCTCGGCGTGATCCGAGGCAACCTCTTCTGGGCCTTCGCCTACAACGTCGCCGCGATCCCGCTCGCGATGGCGGGCCTGCTCGGGCCGCTGGTCGCAGGAGCCGCGATGGCCTTCTCGAGCGTGTTCGTCGTCCTCAACAGCCTGCGGCTGCGCTCCTTCCGCTGAGGGAACCCGGAGCGTTACGGGCTCCCCTCGACGGCGCTCGTGCCGGCCCGCTCGAATCGCGACGGCGAGCGCATGACCCTCGTCCTCGCCTCTGCGGTCGAGGAGGTCGGACGGCGGCCCGGCCTCAGTCCGGTTCGGTCGCGCGTCGCAGCCGGTGCCGCCGGACCGCGGCACGGTTCGCACACCGGACGGAGCAGTACCGCTGTCGGCCGTTCCGGGTCACGTCGACGATGACGTTCGTGCAGTGGTCGCCCGGCGCTCGACCGGCTTCGCAGCGGAGCAGCCGGCTCATCCCCCGGGTCGTCAGGTGCAGTGCCGTGCCGACGGCGATGACGGCGTGGAGGACGTGCGCCAGAGACTGGTCCTGGTCGCGGTAGTGCAGGTGCCAGCCCTCGTCGTCGTGGTCGGTCAGGCGCGGATACGCCGCGATCGCCGCCATCTGCTCGTTCAGGGACGATGCACGGGCACTCGGAGTCGGCGCATCGACCACCTCGAGCCATTCGTCGATCACGCCGCGGGTCCGCTCGTGATCGTCCGGTCCGACCTCGAACTCCATCGTCATGCCGAACACCCGAGTCCGCGCCTCGATCCCCTCTCGAGCGGAGGGCCAGTCGTTGGCGAGGGAGGCGGCGAGCAGCACCGCGTACTCTCCGTAAGGGTTGAGCTGCATAAGACCATGACAGCACAGTGGGGGTCATGCTCACGTCCCCGCAGTTCCCCCGTCCCGGCGAGTCGTCACTGGACGCCCTCGTACCGCACGAACACGGCTGGACGACCGAATCCGCCCACAGAACCCGCGAGGGAGTCGTCGTGTACGTCCGGTGCGCCGACTGCGGATCGCGTCGTGTCGACCTGCGGGCGGACGGCGCCACTCCCCCGTCAGCGCTCAGCAGCGTCGTGCCGTCGTCCGCCTGAGCGGCGACAGCTCGGGTCGCCACCCCGCCTCCTCCTGTGCCCACCCGAGCGCACACCCGGCGTCGGTCGAGGCGGAGCGGTACCTCACTGCGCCAGCCGCAGCGGCTCCCGGATGTCGGTGGCGAGCAGGTCCGGGGCCTCGTCCGAGAGGACCCCGGACCGTCGAGGGAACCAGGCAGCCCCGGTTCCTCGACGACTCGGGTTCCCGCGGGAGCGGGAGCACGCTCAGAGCACCACCACGATCTTCCCGGTGGTGTGACCGCCCTCCGCGTGTGCGTGGGCGTCGCGCGCCTGGTCGAGGCGGTAGGTCTGCTCGACACTGAGGGCGAACCCGGGCAGGGCGAGCGCCTCGGCGAAGCCGTCCCGGGGATCGGTCGTGCGGCCGGCCCCTGTCGACACGCGAGCGCCCTGCTGCACGGCGCTGAAGTCCGAGATCGAGATCACGGTGGAGGCGTCTGCGGTCAGCTCGACGAGATCGCCGATGACCCCGGCGCCCGAGAGGTCCAGAGCCCCGGCGACCCCCTCGGGGGCGACCGCGCGGACCCGCTCGACCAGCCCTGCACCGTAGGTCACGGGAGTCGCGCCGAGGCCGCTGAGGTAGGCGTGGTTCGCAGCGCTGGCGGAGCCGATGATGCGCAGCCCCCGGGCGACGGCGAGCTGGATCAGTGCTGAGCCGACGCCTCCCGAGGCGCCGCTGGCGACGATGGTACCGCTCGTGACTCCCAGCTCGCTCAGGAGGCGGTGCGCGGTCTCGACGGCCACGCCCCAGCCTCCGGCGGCGACGAGATCGGCGCCCTTGGGGAGCCGTGCCCACTGACTGAGGACAGCCCGCTCCGCGAGCGTGTTGCGACCGGTGCCGAAGACGAGGTCGCCGACCGCGACGTCGACGACTCCCTCGCCCAGCTCGACGACCGTGCCGGCCGCATCCACCCCCGTTCCTGTGGGCGCGGCGAGGACCGGTGTCGGCGCGAGCGACCCCGAGCGCAGCTTGGTGTCGAGCCGGTTGATCCCGGCAGAGGCGACGTCGATGACGATCTCGCCGGGGCCGGGATGCGGGGGCGCGACCTCGACGAGGTCGAGGACGTCGGGGGTTCCGTAGGACGAGTACTGGACGGCTCTCATGGTGTCTCCTCTGGATGTCTTCTGGATCAACGGGTCCGCGGATCAGGACGCGGGCGAATAGTCGACGGCGTCGAGCCAGGCGGGCAGGCCGAGGGCGCCGGGCGAGAGGCGGCGGGTCGCGTCGACGTCAGCCTGGTACGCGGGCGTCTCGACGAACCAGCGGAACATCGACTGCATGTCCTCCTGACCGTCCAGGGCCGCGAGCGGGAGGGCCTCGTAGCGAGCGGGTCGACCGGTCCGCTCGGCGAAGGCTGCGGCGATCTCACTGCCGGTCAGCTCGTCGCCCGCGATTTCGATCTCGGCCGGGACCGACGCCGGGTCGAGCAGCGCCGAGGCCGCGACGATGCCGATGTCGCGCACCGCGATCAGCTGCAGCGACACGTCATCGGCGAGCGGGAGGCGCAGGACGAGGGTGCCGTCCTCCTCCGACGGAGCGAAGAAGAAGAAGTTCTCGAAGAAGAAGACGGGGCGGATCACCGTGGTCGGCACGTCGAGGGAGGCGAGGTGCAGCTCGACGAGGCGCTTGGACTCGAAGTGCGGCACCCCGGAGTCGCGATCGGCACCGCCAACCGAGTTGAAGACGACGCGCGGCACCCCGGCCACCGCGGCGGCGTCGGCGAGCGCGATGCCCTGGCGGGTCTCGCCCTCGGTGTCCGCGTCCTGCATGCCGCCGGGAGGGGTCGTCATGAACCAGAAAGCGTCGACTCCGGTGAGCGCGGAGACGAGCGAGGCCGGGTCGTCGATGTCGACGCGAGCGAGCTCTACTCCGCGGTCGGCGAGTGCTCGAGCCTTCTCGGAGCCGGTGTCGCGCACCAGGGCGCGGACGTGGGCGCCGCGGGCCAGGAGAGCGTCGGTCACGGCCCCGCCCTGGGCGCCGGTGGCGGCGAAGACGGCGATCGGCGAGGTGGATTCTGTGGTCATGATGGACTCCTTCGTAGTCGGTCGAGAGAGAAAACCTTAGCCGGCTAGTGATTATTCCTTGGAGATGAGACGATGTCCGGTCACAAGGCCCCCGAGCCCCGGATCGAGCCGATCAGCACGCTGATCCCGACGGTCGCGAAGGCGCACCGCAAGCTCGCAGGATCGCTCCTGCACGACCTCGGTCTCGCGCCCGGTCAAGAGCTCGCGCTCATGCTGCTGTGGGAGGAGTCACCCCGCTCACAGGCCGATCTGACGCGCCTGCTGATGGTGGAGTCCCCGACGACGGCGAAGATGCTCGCCCGTCTGGAGCGCGCCGGGGTCATCACCCGCGAGCGCTCGGCGACCGACCGCCGCGTCGTCCTCGTCTCACTGACGGCCGAGGGGCGCTCGCTCGAGGAGCCGGTCACCGCGGTCTGGCGCGACCTCGAGCAGCGCACCACCGCCGACCTCACGCCCGCTGAGCAGGATCAACTGCGCGCACTGCTCGGCCGCGTGGCCGGCACGCTCACGGAGGACTGACCGCAGCCTCGCCCGGCGCAGGGCAACGTGGTTGGCTGGGGCGATGCGAACCCAGACCCAACAGGGCGTCCCCCTCCTCCTCGTTGACGACGACGGGCCCGCGCTCTCGACGCCAGAGGACGCGCTCGCGCTCGTCGCCCGGACCTACGACGGCGACGTCGGGACGATCGTCGTCCCGGTCGGCCGCCTCGACCCCGAGTTCTTCCGCCTCCGCTCCGGCATCGCCGGCGAATTCGTGCAGAAGCTCGTCAACTACGGCAAGCGCCTCGTGATCGTGGGCGACGTGACCGAGCAGGTGTCGGCGTCGAGCGCGCTGCACGATTTCGTGGTCGAGTCGAACCGCGGCGACCACCTCTGGTTCGCGGCCACCCTCGACGCGCTCGACGCGCGCCTCGACGAGTCGGCCACCGCCACCGATCCCGGCTCCGACGGCGGGGTGGAGCCGACCCCCGGCCCCGCGCGCTGATGCCGCTGCTGCTGCCGGGGCCCGACGGAGCACCACCGCGGCTCGACGGGCCGGTCCGCCTCCTCCT
>NZ_LIIN01000170.1 GCF_001634385.1 Rathayibacter tanaceti
GGCCGCCGAGACGTTCGGGCTGATCGCGCTGGAGGCCGCGGCCAGTGGCACGCCCGTGCTCGCGCGGCGGACGACCGGGCTGAGAGACGCGGTGCGCGACGGCATGAGCGGGATGCTGATCGACTCCGACTCGCCGGTGGCGTGGGCCGACGCGATGCTCGGTCTGCTGGGGGCACCCGGGGAGCTGGCCCGGCTCGGCCGCGGCGGCGTGGAGTGGGCGGCGTCCCACTCCTGGCCCGCCGCCGCCGCCCTCCTCGACGGCCTCTACCGGCGGCTGCTGGCGCGCTGAGGGAGCCCCGGCGGGAAGGGATGGGGTGCGTCAGTCCGCGATGGCCGGGGTGCCGGGGTCGAGGCGGGCGCCGCGAGTGGAGCGGTACCAGGGGGCGAGGCTGTCGGGCGAGACGGCGACCATGGCGGCTCCCGTGAATCCGGCGTCGTTGCCGAAGCGGGCGGGGACGATCTCGGTGCCGATGTCGAGGAAGCCGGCGAACTCGTCGAACACGTGCGCGGCCGCGCCTCCGATCACGAAGAGCTGCGGGGACAGCAGCATCTCGAGGTGCCGGTAATAGACGCTCAACCGCCCCGCCCACTCCTCGAGAGAGATACCCTCGCGGCGCACCGCGGAGAAGCCGACGCGCGGCTCGAAGTCGGGCCCGTCGATGTGGACGTGGCCCAGCTCGGAATTGGGGATGACGACGCCTCGTGCACGAGCGCCGTCCCGATGCCGGTGCCCAGGGTGGTCAGCAGGAGCAGGCCCTCGCGCTCGCGCATCGCGCCGAACTCTCGCTCGGCGACCCCGGCCGCGTCGGCGTCGTTGACGACCACGACGTCGACGCCGGTCGCGTCCGAGAGCAGCGCCTGGGCGTCGAGGCCGACCCAGCGCGGCGACACGTGCGTGGTCTGGCGCACGACGCCTCCGCGGACGATCCCCGGGAAGCCGACGCCGACCGGGGTGCCGGCGATCGGCGAGACGTCGCGGACGATGCCCGCGATCGCGGCGGCGAAGTCCTCGGGCTCCTTGCCGAGCGGGTTCGCGACCGCGAAACGGCGGGCGGCGCGCTCACCGGTCGTGACGTCGACGAGCGAGGCCTTGATCGAGGTTCCGCCGATGTCAACGCCGACCGCGAAGCGCGGGAGGAGGCCGTCGTGGGGCTGGGTCACGGATGCTCCGTCTGCAGTGGTGGCGAGTCGGCGACTCGGGCTCGCGGGAACGCGGGAACGCGGTCGGCTCGTCGGATCCCGAGGATCCCGACGAGCCGAGAGCGATTCTACGAGCCGGAGGTGCGGGTGGGCTCCGAGGCGGCGGACAGCGGGCTCAGAACGTAGTCGATCACCGGCTCGTACAGGTGCACGGCGAGGCCGTCGTCGATCGGGACGACGACCTCGATCGAGCCCTGCGATTCTGCGACGAAGACGGCCGGATCGTTGCAGTCGGCGATCGCGAGGACCGGGAGGCCGCGACGGCCGGCCGCTCCCGCCCAGCCGTGGTCGGCGATCACGAGGTCGGGGCGGACGCCGAGCTCGTCGAGCCCGTCGAGAAGCGCCTCCATCGGCTCGGACGAGTGGGTGTGCAGGAGGCTCCCGCCGCGGTAGACGCAGGCCACGCCTCCGGTGGACCACAGGGCCTGATGCTCGTCGGCGAGCGGCACGCGGATGCCGTCGGGCGAGGCGAACGGGAGCGCGTTGAGGTCGAGCACGCGGGCCCCCGCCTCCGTCGCCGCCGCGGCGAATCGGCGGTAGACGTCCATCAGGGTCGCGGGGTGGGCGGTCGCGAACAGCAGGAGCGCACCGTCATGCACGGCTGAGGCGAGGCGATCGCGGTAGCGGGCGAGCCGCTCGACGGTCAGGCGCGCGTCGATGCGGTCCTGGCCGCTCTCGAACGAGGCGTCGGTGCTGATCCCGACGCGCTCCCCCATCAGGGCGAGCAGGCTCTCGAGCGTCCAGTGCTCGGCCACGTCCACCCCGTAGAGGTGCGCGGGCTCGCGGGCGGCCAGGCGGCGCAGGTTGCCGAGGTTGCTCGCGCGGTCGGTGAGGACCGCACCGGTGAGCAGGGTCGAGTCGAGCACGGCCTGGAGCTCGGAGTCGGACAGCGACATGCGGGACCTTTCGCGGGGGAGGCTCCCAGGGTATCGAGCAGCGACGACCCTTGACACGCGACAGTCGCCGATATATCGTTAATACATCGCCGACAGGTCGTCAGCACTGGCTCGCGGCCGGCGACCGGATCCGATCGAAGGGATCCTCGACGACACCTCCACGAACACCCCGACCGACAGAGAGCAGCACCCCATGAACCCCAAGACCTTTTTCTCCGACGACCGCCGCGACTCCTGCGACGGCGCGCACACCTCCCGGCACGAGCACCCCGGCCACGGCCAGCGACGCGGACCCGGCGGCCACGGCCGCGGGTTCGGTCCCGGCTTCGGCTTCGGGCCCGGCTTCGGGCCCGGCTTCGGCCCCGGCTTCGGCGGCCCCTTCGGCCGCGGCGGCGGACGCGCACGACGCGGCGATGTCCGCGCGGCGCTCCTCTCGCTCCTCGCCGAGACCTCCTCCAACGGCTACGGCCTGATCAAGGCCATCGCCGAGAAGACGAACGGGTCGTGGCGCCCCAGCCCCGGCTCCGTCTACCCCACCCTCCAGCAGCTCGTCGACGAGGGCCTCATCACGGCCGTCGGCGAGGGCCGCGGCACCGAGTACCAGCTCACCGACGAGGGCGGCACGTACGTGCGCGAGCACTCCGACGAGCTGACCGCAGCGTGGGAGGCGACTCCTGGCGCCAGCGACGCCGACCGCGCGTTCGTCGAGAACGTCGGCACGCTGATGGGAGTCGTGCAGCAGTTCCGCGGGGCGACGGATGCGCAGCGTGCGGCCGCCTCCGCGAAGCTCGACGAGACGCGGCGCGCGCTGTACCTCATCCTCGCCGACTAGCACCCGCCCGCGACGCGCGGGGACGGACGGGCTCCACCGGGGAGCCCGTCCGTCCCGTCGTCTCCGGAGACGTGTGGGCCAGCCCGCGACACGGTGCGCATTCGACCGGGGACGCCCCGGCCATCGGCGCCGCAAGGCGGCGCCCCCTCAGTCGGCGGCGGCGAGCCGGCGCAGCCCCTCATCGAGCGTCACGCCCGGTGCCCAGTGCAGCTCGGCGCGGGTGCGGCGCTGATCGAACCAGTGCGCGGTCGAGAGCTGCTCGGCGAGGAAACGCGTCATCGGAGGCTCATCGGCCCCCGGCCGCACGGCCCAGACCCGCTCGACCAGCGAGCCGGCGGCTCGGGCGACGGAGGCGGGCACCGACCAGCGCGGCGGCTCGACTCCCGAGGCGCGGCAGATGCCGGCGAGCAGCTCGGCGACGGGACGCGGCTCGCCGTTGGTGACGACGTAGGAGCGGCCATGCACCGCCTCCGCCCGCCCGAGAGCCGCGACGATCGCCGAGGCGGCGTTGTCGATGTAGGTGGAGTCGATCAGAGCCTGCCCGTGCCCGAGCAGCGGGAGCCGCCCGGCACGGGCTCGCTCGACGATCCGCGCGACGAGCTGCGTGTCTCCCGGGCCCCAGACGAGGTGCGGCCTGACCGCGACGACAGCGAACCCCGGCGCGTCGGCCGCGAGGGCCAGCAGTTCGGCCCGCGCCTTGGTGCGCGCGTAGTCGCCGCGGGCGCGGACGGGGTCGGCGGGCTCGGCGTCGTCGCCCATGATCGACGACCCGGCGTGCGCGACCGAGGGGGACGAGATCTGCACGAAGCGGCGCACGCCGGCGCGGGAGGCGGCAGCGAGGAGCCGGCGCGTGCCGTCGACGTTGACCCGGTCGAAGTCGCCCGGATCGCCCGCGAGTGAGACCTTCGCGGCGAGATGCACGACCGCCGCGGAGTCGGCGACCGCCTCCTCCACCGCGCGCGGGTCGTCAGCGAGCCGCGCGCCTCCTCGACGCCGGCCACCCCGGACGGACGGCGCTGGAAGGTGCGGACCTCGTGACCCTGCGCGACCAGTCCGGCCGCGACGGCCCCGCCGAGCAGCCCGCTCGCCCCGGTGACCAGGACCTTCACGGCGCCACCATGCGCCGCCGGCGAGCACACCCTCGGCCCAGCGCGAGAGCGCGGCCCGGTCGATCTTGGAGTTGTGCCGGATGTCGGTCGGCAGCGTCGGCACGATCAGCACAGCGGCGACGGAGGCGCGACGGCGGCCCGCACCTCCTCGGCGAGCTGCGGCCCGGCCAGAGCCACCCGGCGCACGCCCGAGCGCAGCTCGACCACGGCGACCAGCTGCGAGACTCCGCGGGGACCGGCTCCGACCACGGCGGCGCGCGCGACGGAGGCGACGCCGGCCTCGATCCGCTGCTCAGGACCGACCGGCGTGACCACGCCCTCGGGAGTGACGATCACGTGCG
>NZ_LIIN01000171.1 GCF_001634385.1 Rathayibacter tanaceti
CGGCTCGCACGGCGGGCGCCGCGGGAGCCCAGCGGATCGTGCGGCCAGCTGAACGTGCGCGGCGCACGCTCGAGCGGGTTCTCGAGGTCGGCCGGCTCGGTGGGCAGCGGCGGGATCGTGCCCGCCTCCGCCAGATCGCGGAGGAAGACGCCCGGGCCCCTCGCTTCGCCTGGCCGGCCCACCACGAGCCGCTGAGCAGGAGGTGATGGCGCGCCCGGGTGACGGCGACGTAGGCGAGCCGCCGCTCCTCCGCCTCGTTGCGCTCGCGGAGGGTCTCGCTGAAGGCGCCCATCGCGTCGACGACCTCCTTCTGGGTGGCGCAGCCGCGCCAGGCGAGATCCGGGAGCTCGGCGGAGTCGCCGCGGAAGGCGTACGGCATCGCGCCGAGTCGCAGCCATCCGCGGAAGCCCTCGACAGGGGTGCCGGGCAGCTCACCGTCGACCATGCGCGGCACCGCGACGAGGTCCCACTCCAGCCCCTTGGAGCCGTGGACGGTCAGCAGCTGCACGGTCCCCGGCTCCGGGTCCTCGGGGCGCGGGGCGAGACCGTCGCGCTTGTCGGCGAGCACGAGCCAGCGCAGGAACCCCCGGAGCGAGGACGCCGTGCCCGCGCCACGGTCGTCGGTCTGCAGGTAGCCCGCGACCGCGTCGCGGAACGCCTCGAGGTTGGCTCGGCCGTCGCCCCGCGATTCGTTGGCCTCGACCTCGATGTCGAGCCCGAGCTCCTGCTCGACCAGCGTGACGAAGTCGAGGAGGTCGAGCCCCGACCTCGCCCGGAGCCGGGCGAACAGGGTCCCCGCGTCATGGAGCCGGCGAAGCCCCTCCGTACTGAACGCGGCGAGCGCGGAGTGGTCGAGCCGGCCGTCCTCGCCAGGACGGCGTGCGGCGATGAAATCGAGGGCCTCGACGAGGGAGCCGCCCTCGCCCTCGGTGACGGAGGCGCGCATCCGCTCGCGCACGTCGTCCGGCAGCAGCCGGTGCGCGTGGTCGCGCGCGGCGAGCCAGGAGGCGAGGTCATGCAGGGCCTTGAGGTCGCGCACACCCAGCCGCCAGCGCGCACCGGCGAGGAGCCGGACCAGCTCGCTGCCCGCGGCAGGATCCTCCACCACGGTGAGGGCGGCGACCAGGTCGGCGATCTCGGGCTGCCGGAGCAGGCCGCCGATCCCGAGGATGTGGTAGCGGACGCCGTGCCGGGCGAGCGCCGCGGCGAAGCGCTCCATGTGCGCCCGCACACGGAAGAGCACGGCGGCGGACGGCGGCTCGGCGCTCTCGCGCAGGCGCCCGGCGAACCAGCGCGCGACGTCGTCCGCCTCCTCGTCGATCGTCTCGGGGAAGGTGAGCTCGACCGGATGCCCGCTCGCGCCGGGGCCGGCGGTCAGGGTGTCCACTGCGACCGCGCTGCCCGCCGAGAGAGGCTCGACCACGGCGTTGGCGGCGGCGAGGACACCGTGCCCGTTACGCCAGCTCGTGCTCAGCGAGAACCGCGCCGGTCCTTCGAAGTCGGTGCCGAAGCGGCCGAGCCCCTCGGCGCTGGCCCCCCGCCAGCCGTAGATCGACTGATGCGGATCACCGACCGCCATCACGCCCTGCCCGGAGAAGAGCCGCGCCAGCAGCCTGGTCTGCAGCACCGACGTGTCCTGGTACTCGTCGAGGAGCACGACCCGGTAGCGGGCGCGGTGCTCGTCGACGATGCGCGGCACGCGGTCGACGATGCGGAGCGCCAAGGCCACCTGGTCCGAGAACTCGACGAAGCCGCGCTCGGCCTTCGCCTCCTGGAAACGCTCGGCCAGGGCCGTCAGCACGGGCAGCGCGGCCACCGCCTGCAGAGCCTTCTCGAGCTCGCGGTAGAGCCCCGAGCCGCTGCCTCCGCGGGGCAGCTCGCCGAGGCGGAGGAAGTCCTCGGCGAAGGCCGCGACCTCGGCCGGATCGGCGAGGTTGTCGGCGAGGTCGTGTGCCAAGGAGACCACGAGATCGGTGAGTCGGTCGATCCCGGCCTCGACGTCGAGTATCCGCGGGTCGGCGGTGTCGGCCACCACTCCGCGCGCCAGATGCCAGGCCGAGGCCTCCGAGAGGACGCTCGCGTCGCCCTCACGGCCGATCAACACGGCGTTGTCGCGGAAGATCGTGTTCGCGAAGGCGTTGTAGGTCGAGACGGTGGCGGCCTCGAACGGATCCGGCGCGGTCTGCCCGGGCGGCAGCGGGAGCAGGCCCGCCTCGCCGAGCTGGCCGATCCGCCGCCCGATGCGCTCGCCGAGCTCGGCCGCCGCCTTGCGGGTGAAGGTGAGGCCGAGCACCTCGGACGGAGCTGCGAAGCCGTTGGCGAGCAGCCAGAGGACCCGGTTGGCCATGGTCTCGGTCTTGCCACTGCCTGCACCCGCGACGACGAGCGCGGGTTCGAGCGGCGCCTCGATCACCGCGCGCTGCTCGGGAGTCGGCGGGCGCAGATCGAGCCGTTCGGCGATGGTCAGGGCGTCGATCACGGCCCCGCCCCCTCCGGCTCGTCGTCGCGCGAGTCGTCGTCCTCGGGGACGTCGACCGCCAGTAGGCCGTCGCCCGGAACCTCGGGCACTGCGTGGATGCGGTACCGCAGGGCATCGCCGGGCGAGAACGGCACCGCGTCGAGCAGGCCGGAGAAGCGGGCCGCCGCCATCCCGAGCGCTGCGTCACGGACGCGCTGGCGCAGACGCTCCAGCTCCTCCTCGCCGAAGCGCTGCTGCACCACCTCGCGGTAGGGCTTGCCCCGCACCCCTGTCGCGACGAAGAGCAGCTTCGCGCCGCCACCGGCCGCCGGGTCCGCCGCCTCGAGCGCTCCCTCGGCCACGGCGAGCTGGTAGCTGCCGAGCTGCGCGTGCCCGGCGACATCGGCCTGCCGCGGAGCGCTGCGGCCGGTCTTGAGGTCGACGATCGTCACGGAGCCGTCGGCCGAGCGCTCGACGCGGTCGATCGACCCGCGCACCCGCGCCGGCGGGACGTCGAGCTCGAACTGCCGCTCGCGGCCGAGCACCTCGCCGCCACTGCGCTCGAAGTCGGCGAGGTAGCCGGCCAGGCCGTCGATCAGCCGGCGCGTGACGCGCTTCTGCCGCTCACCGAGCCAGGGCGACTCGAAGACGAGCTCCGGCCAGCGCGACTCGAGCGCGGCCCAGAGCGCCTCGGGATCGGGGCCCTCGGCGTTCTCGAGAACCCAGTGGACCAGGGTGCCGACCCCCATCGCCGTACTGGTGGTCGAGCCGGACACCGCGTCGACGAACCAGTCCAGCGGTGAGCGCTCGAAGGCCTCGAGCCTGCTCGGCGACACCGAGACCGGCCGCTCCGGGTCATCCGTGTCGACGAGCGGCTCGAGCGTCGACGGGTCGAGCAGTCCGGACCACGACGCCGGGTCGGCGCCGGGCACCTCCTCACGGGCGAGCACGCTCAGGCCCCTGACCGCCGCGGGCGCCTCGGGAGAGCCCGGGGTGGTGGCCGTGCGCCTCAGGGCCGCGACGCTCCGCGGAGGGTCAACGGCACCGCGGAGGCCGCGTCGAGCCGGGGCGCATCGGGCGGGCTGATCCGGAAGAAGAGGGAGGGGCTCTCGTCCTCGCCTGCGACGGCGGTCAGCACCACCTGCCGACGGGCACGGGAGGCGGCCAGCGCGAACATCCGCAGCTCGTCGTCGAGGGTCGCCTTGCGCGCATCGAGCGGCAGTGCCCCCTCACCGCGGGCGTGCCGCAGCAGGCCGTCGGGGTCGAGCAGCGAGCCGCGCGGGCGGAGGTTCGGCCAGATGCCGTCCTGAAGGCGCGCCACGACCACGACGTCGAACTCGAGCCCGACGACGGACGAGGGCGTGCCGATGAGCACAGCGTCCTCGGTCGAGCGGGGCGCGAGGGTGTCCTCCGGCACCTCCGCCTCGAGGATCTCCGTGACGAAGCCGATCGCCGAGGTCCCCGACGCGCGCTCGACGAATCGCCGAGCGGCGCTGAACAAGGCGACGACGCCGTCGAGGTTGCGGTTCGCCTCGGCGGCCGTGAGCCCGGTTCCGAGCGCGACCTCGCGCCACGACGCGGCGACCCGGCTCGACTCCCACGCCGACCACAGCAGCTCCTCGATGGAGCCGTGCTCGGCCTGCAGGCTGCGCACCCGGTCGATCGTCAGGGCGAGCCGCTCGGCCTGGCGCGCGGGGGCGGAGTCGATGGTGGCGAAGCGGCCAGGAGCCGACAGCGCCTCGACGAGGAGCGGATCGCTGGCGCGGACGCCGCCCGCCGCGAGCTCCTCGGCGCGCAGGGCGAGCCGGAGGCGGCGCAGGCCGAGGCGGTCGACCCCACCGAACGGACCCGAGCAGCAGCTCTGTCGCGAGCTCGGCGTCGAGGGGCCGCTCGCCGGACTCGCCACCCCCCACCGAGCC
>NZ_LIIN01000172.1 GCF_001634385.1 Rathayibacter tanaceti
CCCGATCACGACGACCTCGCGCGCCTCGGCGATCAGCCTCACCGCCTCCTCCAGCCGCCCGTCGCCGAGCGCAGCCGCGAGCCGGGCCAGGTTCGCCCGCTCGCTCTCGAGGTGCGCCGTGAGCGCGTCGCCCTCGCCCTGCGCGGGACCCACCGGCACTCCGGAGCTGCGCAGCGCGCGGGCGTGCTCGCGGACCTCCTGCGAGTTTGAGAAGCCGAGTCTGCGGAACAGGCGCGAGACCGTGGCCTTCGACACCCCGCTGTGCTGGGCGAGCTCGGTGGCCGTGTACACGGCCAGATCGCCGAGGTGGTCGAGGATGAAGTCGGCGGCCCGCTGCTCCTGCCGCGAGAGCGTGGCGTAGCCCGCGTCGATGCGGTGCCCGATGCTCGACGTCGAGGCGGGAACGGGTGCGGCGCTCACGCCGGCTGCACCCCGGCGGAGGCGTCCGCCAGCGCGAGCACCGCGGCCTCGAAGGCGTCGAGCGCCGTCGCGACATCGGCCTCCGTCACGTTCTCGTCGGGGTGGTGGCTGACCCCTCCCTCGCAGCGGAGGAAGAGCATCGCGTACTCGGTGAGCTCGGCGACCGCCATCGCATCGTGCCCGGCCTTCGAGAACAGCACCATCGGCTCCGCGTCGCCGGTCGCCCGGATGCCCGCCCGCACCACCTCCTGGAGTCGCGCGGAGGCCCTGACGGCCGGCGCCGAATGGGTCTCCTCGATCGTCAGCGCGAGCCGCCGACGCGAGGCCGACTCCGACATCGCGTGCTCGATCGCGTCCCACGCCGCATCGCGGAGCTCGTCCGTCTCGGCTCGCAGGTCGAGGCTGAACTCCACGCGCCCGGGGATCACGTTGACGGCTCCCGGGAAGGTCTCGAGCCGGCCGACCGTCGCGATCACGCCCTGCTCGCGCGCGATCCGCTCGACGGCGAGGACGGCCTCCGCCGCTCCGGTCAGCGCGTCCCTGCGCCGGTCGAGGGGGACGCCGCCCGCGTGGCCGGCCTTGCCGGTGAGGGTGAGCCCGAAGCGGCGCGCGCCCGCGATCGACGAGACGACGGCCAGCGCGCGGTCGGCCTCCTCGAGGTACGGGCCCTGCTCGATGTGCGCCTCCAGATAGGCCGCGATGTCGCCGGAGTCGCGCGCGGCGGCTCCGATGCGCGACGGGTCGAGCCCGAACGCGTGGAAGGCGTCGACGAGCGTCGTGCCTTCGGCGTCCTGCAACTCCCACCAGTGCTCGTCCCAGGTGCCGGCCAGCGCGCGCGAGCCGAGCAGCGCCGTGCCGAAGCGGGTGCCCTCCTCGTCGCCGAATGCGACGACCTCGACCGCGAACGGCAGACGGCGTCCCGCCGCGTGCAGCCGCGAGACGACCGCGATCGCGAGCATGACGCCGAGGATCCCGTCGTAGCGCCCCGCATCGGGCACGGTGTCGAGGTGCGAGCCGAGCAGGAGCGCCGGGAGTCCCGGGGTGGAGCCTTCGTAGCGGCCGCACTGGTTGCCCGCGGCGTCCTGCCACGTGCGCAGGCCGGCCTCCGTCATCCAGCGCGCCGCCATCGCGTTCACGCGGGCGTGCTCGGGCGAGAGGTACACGCGCTCGATCCCGCTGCGGCTGCTCGAGACCGCGGCGAGCTCGTCGCAGCGGGCCATGATCGCGGCGGCGTCGATCATGCCCGCGCCGCCCCGTAGACCTCGTACGCTCCGGCGACTCCCCCGCCGACCGGCACGGAGGCGCCCGCGCGGCGCAGCACCGCCTCCAGCGCCGCCAGGGTGGTCAGCACCGCGTCGGTGCGGGCGTTGTAGCCCATCGTGCCGATGCGCCAGACCTTCCCGTGCAACGGGCCGAAGGAGGTGCCGATCTCGATGCCGAAGTCGGTCAGCATCGCGCCACGCACCGCGTCGCCGTCCACGCCCTGCGGGATGTGCACCGCGACGACGTTGCTCATCTTGTGGGCGACGTCGCCGAACACCTCAAGGTCGAGTCCGCGGACGCCCGCGAGCATCGCCGAGCCGTGCAGCGTGTGCCGGGCGACCGTCTGGTCCAGGCCCTCCTCGACGATGATGCGGGCGCACTCGCGGGCGCCGTAGAGCATCGTGGTCGCCTCGGTGTGGTGGTTGAGGCGGCGCGGTCCCCAGTAGTCGAAGACCATGCCGAGGTCGAAGTAGTTGGAGCGGACCCGCTGCGCGCTGACCGCGTCGTCCTCGTCGCGGATCCCGGCCTCGATGCTCTTGCGCGACTCGATCACCGCGACGGCCTTCTCCGAGAAGGTGACCGGCGCCGATCCGGACGGGCCGCCTAGGCACTTCTGCAGACCCGCCGAGACCGCGTCGAGCCCGAGCTCGTCGGTCGCGAAGGCGTTGCCCGCGAGGGAGGCGGTGACGTCGGTGTAGAAGAGGGCGCCGTGCTTCTCGCAGAGCGCGCCGAGCTCCTCCAGCGGCTGCGCCATCGTGGTCGAGGTGTCGCCGTGGACCACGGCGAGCACCTTCGGCTTCACCCGCGCCAGAGCCTCGGCGATCGCGGAGACGGGGAAGACCTGCCCCCACTCCGCCTCGATGACGTGCACCTCGGCCCCGCACCGCTCGGCGATCTCGCGGAGAAGGTGCCCGAAGCGCCCGAAGACCGGCACCAGCACGCGGTCGCCCGGCTCCAGCATCGAGACCAGCGCCGCCTCGATGCCCGCGCGGCTCGTGCCGTCGATGAGCATCGTCTTCTCGTTGCGGGTGCGGAACACCTGCCGGTAGAGCTCCTGGGTCTCGGTCATCGTCGCGGTCATGAAGGGGTCGTACTGCCCGACCAGCTGGGCCGACATCGCGCGGAGCACCCGCGGATCGGCGTTGATCGGTCCCGGACCCATCAGCAGGCGCGGCGGCGGATCGACGGGGAGGAACGGCGCGGGCGCGGACATGATGGGGACCACCTCTTCACAGGACGGACGGACAGAGAAAAAGAAGTTTCAGGTGTGCATCCTACGCAACAGACGTTTCTCCGGTGTTTCGGGATCCTGCACGGCGAGGCGGGTCTCGAGACGGCGCTGCACTCTTCCTCGACGAGCAGGATTCGGCCCCATCGGGCGGCCACGATACCCGCGCAGCGGGCGCATCAAGGCCCCCGCACCACGAGAGCGAGCTACCCCACGACCCGTGCCGCCTCCTCCAGCAGTGCCAGGTCGGCGCCTCGGGGCCCCACGAGGCACAGCCCGACCGGCTTCCCCTCGACGAGCAGCCGCGGCACCGACAGTGCCGGATAGCCTCCGATGCCCGCCAGACAGGTCAGCCCGAGCGTCGCCGTCCTCGCCTCGTCGATCACCTCAGCCGAGGCGTCGAGCGCCGGAGCGACCGACGAGGCGGACGGCAGCAGCAGAACCCGCCCGTCGAGCTCCTGGTCGAGCGCCGCGCGGAACTCCGCGAGTCGCTCTCGCGCGCCCACCTCGGTCGCCGCGTCCACCCTCGACGCCGCATCGAACCGGGCCTGCACGTCCGGCGCCAGCACGCCGGGATGCGCGGCCACCCACTCGCCATTGGCGGCCCACGCCTCCGCGGCCTGGACCAGCCGGAACGCCTCGACCATCTGGCCACCGGCGGCAGAGCGACGCGCGCCGCGCCGAGGTCGGCCACCGCCGCGCCGAAGGCGGCGCGCACCGAGGCGTCCACCCCGCTCGAGCAGCGCTTCCGCGATCACGAATCCCCCCCGCCGTCTCCTGAGCAGCCCCCGCCAGACCGACGGCCGCGACCCGGCGCAGCGTCGCGAGGTCGCGGGTCAGCCAGCCGACTGTGTCGAAGCTCGGCGCCAGCGGCAGCAGTCCCGCCGCAGGCACCGCGCCGTGCGTCGTGCGCAGCCCCCACAGGCCCTGGTACGACGCCGGCACCCGGATCGACCCCGCCGTGTCCGTCGCGAGCCCGATCGCCGCCTGCCCGAGCGAGACCGCAGTCGCCGGCCCGCTGGAGGAGCCGCCGGGGATCGCTCCCGGCACCGCCGGGTTCGGCGGGGTGCCGTAGCCGGAGTTGCGCCCCGCGATGCTGTAGGCGAACTCGTCGGTCTGCGCGATCCCGCGCACCGACGCCCCGGCGTCGAGCAGCATCGCCACCGCCGGTGCCGTCGACGTCTCGAGCGGCGCCTCCGCGAGTCGCCGCGGGACGCCCGCGCCGATCCGCTGTCCCTCGATCGCGAAGAGGTCCTTCACCGCGACGTCCAGGCCGTCGACTGCTCCGGAGGAGGCGGCCGGCACGAGCGGTGCCCCCACTGCCCGCCACACCCGCGGATCGAGCGCGGGGGCAGGCG
>NZ_LIIN01000173.1 GCF_001634385.1 Rathayibacter tanaceti
CGAAGGGCAGCAGGCCCGCGGCGACGGCCACCGCCGCTCCGCCGCTCGAGCCGCCCGCGCCGAGGCGCGTGTCCCAGGGGGTGACGGCCGGCGGCCCGATGCGGGTCTCGGTGTACGAGGGCATGCCGAACTCGGGGGCCGCGGTCTTGCCCACGCTGACGGCTCCTGCCGCGTCGAGCACCTCGACGATCTCGTCCGATGCCGTCGGCACATGGTGCTCACGCACCCGCGACCCGGACGTCATGCGCACGCCGGCCCGGCGCCACAGGTCTTTATCGCCGCTCGGCAGGCCCCAGAGAGGCGCGGTGCGCGGCACGGAGGCGAGGGACGCGGCCCGCTCGCGCGCTGCGTCGGGCGTGACCGTGGTGAAGGCACCGAGCTCGCCGTTCCACCGCTCGATCCGGCCGAGGTAGTGCTCGGCGAGCTCCAGCGGCGTGACCTCACCGCGCTGCAGCCAGTCCCACTGCTCCTGTGCGCTGAGATGGTGGAGTTCGAACATGGAACGACCCTATTCCGCCGGTCGTCGAGACGGCGGAACAGGGTCGGGGACTCACGCGGCGCGACTGCCGCTCTCGCGGGCCTCGTCGAGGCCGAGACGGGTACCGGAGGGGACCACGGTGTCGCGGTCCACGCGGGCACCGGTGGCGATCACGGCAGAGCCGCCGATGCGGGAGTAGCTCCCGATCCGGGCTCCGGGCCCGACGATCGCCTCGGGTCCGACGTGCACATTGGCGCCGATGAAGGCACTGTGCCCGATCATCGCATCGCGATCAACCCAGCTGCCGGCGCCGACCCAGGCGCGCTCGCCGACGGTCGCTCCGGGCTCCACGTAGGCGCCGGTCTCGATGTACGCGGTCGCCGAGACGCGCGAACCGGGAGCGACCATTCCGCGTCCGTTCGCGTGGCGGCGATAGACGATCTCCTCGTCTCCGCTGCGCGCCCCTCGTCCCTTGGTCATCCGTGTTCCTGCCATCTGTCTCTGGCTCCTCCGAGCTGTCCGGTGGACGGGGCTCGGCGCCCCGTCCCGTCATCCGTAGACAACATCGAGGCGTCGGCGGTCATTCCCCGGTCGAGAGCCGCGGCGCACGACGCGGGACGGGGCTCACTCGACGGCGGCCGCGACCGCGGTGACCACCGCGCGGAACCGCTCGGGCGCCTCCCGGATCGAGCGCCGCGCGAGTACTCCGGCGAGCGCCGACGAGGCGGGAGAGGCGAGCAGCTCGCACTCGACGCGCGAGCCCTCCTCGTCCTCGATCACGCGCCACTGCTCCCGCCCCAGGACGGGCAGCCGGCGCTCGAGCCCACTCCCCCGGAGCTCGAACCGGGCGTCCTCCTGGACGAGCAGGTCGGCGAGCGCGGCCAGCACAGGAGCAGGAGAAGCGTGGAGGACGGAGGCGAGGGCGAGGAGGCTGCGCACGGCCGCAGTCTCGCACGACCGCGGGTCAGGAGCGGGCGTCGAGGACCCTCCTCAGCCAGTCGAACGACGCCTTCGGCACCCGGTCGTGGCTCCGCGCGTCGAGCGCGACCAGACCGTGCGGCCGAGTGTAGCCGTGCTGCCACTCGAAGGCGTCGACCAGAGTCCACAGCTGCACCGCCTCGACGGGCAGCCCGTCGTGGACCGCCTCGGCCAGGGCTGCGAGGTGCGCGCCGAGCCAGCGGATCCGCTCCGTATCGATGATCGCGCCGTCGCGATCCGGCTCGTCGGGGTAGCTCGCGCCGAGTGCGGTGACGACCAGCGGAGGCAGCGCCTCGCCGTAGCGCTCGACCAGTGCACCGAGGACCGACACGACAGCCCACGGTGCTACCGGCGATCCGTCTCCGGTGCGGTCGAGGTCGGGCCACGGCGCAGTGTGGAACGGGAGCACGGGAGGTGCGCCCACTCCTGTCGGGGCTGAGGGGTCGCGCCCGGCGACGATGCGCTGCGGCGGCAGCGGCGCGACGGCGTAGAAGTCGAGCGGAACGGCGATGCGCGCGAGGTCCACCGGGTCGGCCTGCGCGAGGGGGGCGAGGAACGACGGCAGCTCCTCCGGACCCGGCGGGTAGGCGCCGGTCAGCACGGCATCGGCGACCAGGCGGTTGCGCAGCACGTCGGCCAGCGCCGCCCAGGCGCGATCGTGCTCGTCGTCCGAGGCCGCCTCCACCACCGAGAGCGCGTCGACCAGGCCGATCCTGCCCGTCACCTCGGCGGCTCGCAGCGCCTCGACCGCTACACCGTGCCCGAGGAGCTGGTGGTGCAGCGCGGGAAGAGCGCTGAAGAGGCGCCCGGCGGCAGGCGCCTGGCGGGTCAGGGCGTAGCCTCGAGCATCACGGACGAGGGGGAGTCCAGCGTGATCCAGTCGGAGACGCGGTCGCCCAGCCGGGAGCCGAGCTCGAAGGCGAGGTCGCCGAAGCGGAAGGCGGTGTCGCGATGCAGCCAGCCCCCGCCGAGCGCCGACGGCGTGTCACGGTGGTGCAGCGTGAGCGCCACCCGGAGGCCCGCCTCGGCGAGCGCGTCGAGGACCCGGTCGTAGAAGCCCAGACCCCCGGTGTCGAGAGGTCCGCGCCCGTCCGGCTGCACGCGCGGCCACGCCACCGAGAGCCGCAGCTCGTCGACGCCCAGATCGACGAGCAGCGCCAGGTCCTCGCGCCAGCGCAGGAAGAAGTCCGTCGCCACCTCGGGAGTCGCCTCGTCGGCGATGGTGCCGCGCCGCAGAGCGAAGTCGTCCCAGACGGAACGACCCCGCCCGCCCGCGTCGAGCGAACCCTCAGTCTGGAAGGCGCTCTGGGCGAGCCCGATGCGCAATCCGGGCGGCAGGAGCCTCCCCAGCTCGCGCGGATCGTCGAAACGCGCTGCGTCGGCGCGCACCTGCCGCCGATCGCGCCCGCGGGCGTCGTCTCCACGCATGCTGTCCTCCGGGTTCTCGTTGCCGGGTATATTCTCGCGGAAGCGCTCTCCCGGAATCTCCCGACCCCTTCCCGTCCGGCCGCGTCCGTCATCCTCAGGGTGTACATCCGGCAACGGGGGTGCGGCGAGCTTGACAGCGCCGTCGGGCCACCGTGCAATGGACCCATCGTGAAATCGGGCGTCGGCAGGGCAGTACCGGGGAGTTCACCGGTCGCCCCGGTGCCCCGGCTCCGTCGATCCCGCAGGAGCACCGCAGCGTTCTTGCTGCTCCTCGTCGCCGCGGTCACCTCCGTCTCCGGCCTCGCCGCTCCCGCTGCCGATGCCGCAGCGCTCGCGATCAGCGCCCCGGCCGACGGGGTCGTCCTGACGACGGGCAGCACCACCGTCTCGGGCACCGCCACGGCGGGAGACCAGGTCCAGGTCGGCATCCGCGGCGGTGGCGACCCCCTCTGCATCGCGACGACGGCCGCCGATGGCGGCTGGAGCTGCGCGGTGACGCTCAAGGACGGTCCGGTGACCCTCGTCGCCGTCGAGCTCCTCGCCGGAGGCGGGACCACCTCGACCGCCGTGAGCATCGGCGTCCTCAGCGCTCCGGTCATCCAGTCCGTCGACGGCTCCGCCACATCGGCGGGCTCCGTGCGCGGCACGGCGTACGCGGGAGCGAGTGTGGCGGCGGTCTCGGACGGCGGCGCCTCCTGCCTGGCGACCGCCGACTCCAGCGGAGCCTGGTTCTGCCAGCTCGCACCCACACCTGCTCCCGGCAGCTACCGGGTGACCGCCACGCAGACCGCCTCCTTCGCCGGCAGCACGGCCTCGCCTGCGAGCGCCCCGGTCACGCTCGTCGTCGACACCGCCGCCCCTGCCGCACCCACCCTCACGTCGCCGAGCGGAGGCGCGACCCTGCCGCTCAGCGGCGCCTCCTACTCGGGCACCGGCGTCGACGGCACCCGCGCCTATGTCTACGTCGACCGCGTCAACACCTGCGACGCAGCGGTCAGCGGAGGCGCCTGGAGCTGCACCGGCGGCACGATCGCGGCCGGAACGCATCGCGTCTCGGCCATCGCGGGCGACACCGCGGGCAACTACAGCTCGCCGAGCCCGTGGGTCGACGTGACCTTCGCGACCTCCACGCCCACCCCGACCGGCACGCCGACCGCGACGCGCCCACGACGCCGGGCGCGAGCCCCACACCGACGCGACGAGCGCCTCCCCCGCTCCGAGTAGCCCCTCGCCGCGCCCGACCGGTACACCGACGCCCGGCCGCACGAACCAGGCGGCTCCCGCTCCGCCGAGCACGCCCGGCACCGACCCGGCACCGGCA
>NZ_LIIN01000174.1 GCF_001634385.1 Rathayibacter tanaceti
CGGAGTGTCCGGCCGAGGCCCGGCGGCTCGCCCTCCTCCGCGACCGGCTGGTGGCGGGAGCCCTCGCCGCCGTTCCCGGTGCGACGCTGACCGGACCGCCCCTCGGCTCCGGACGCCGCGTCGCGAACAACGCTCACCTCGCCTTCCCGGGCGCGCAGGGCGACTCTCTCCTCTTCCTCCTCGACACGGCCGGGATCTCGGTGTCGACGGGCTCGGCCTGCACGGCCGGCATCCCCGAGCCCTCGCACGTCGTGCTCGCTCTCGGCCGCTCAGAGGACGAGGCTCGCGGTGTGCTGCGGATGACGCTCGGTCACACGTCCGCCGCTGCCGATGTCGACGCAGTGCTCGCTGCACTGCCGGAGGCGTACGCGCGGGCTGCGCGGGCCGGGCTCTCGAACCGCGCGGTGCTCCCCGCCGGCTGATCCGGGCGCTCGTGCCGGCGGAGCGCGAAACGTAGACTCGCACGGTGAAGGTTCTTGCGGCGATGAGTGGTGGAGTGGACTCGGCGGTGGCCGCGGCACGCGCGGTGGAGGCGGGGCACGACGTGGTCGGCGTCCACCTCGCGCTGAGCAGGATGCCCGGCACCCTGCGCACGGGCAGTCGCGGCTGCTGCACCGTCGAGGACTCGATGGACGCGCAGCGCGCGGCGAACGTCCTCGGCATCCCGTACTACGTGTGGGACTTCTCCGAGCGCTTCGCAGCGGACGTGGTCGACGACTTCGTTGCCGAGTACTCGGCCGGGCGCACCCCCAACCCCTGCATGCGCTGCAACGAGCGGATCAAGTTCGCCGCGCTGCTCGAGAAGGCGCTCGACCTCGGCTTCGACGCCGTCTGCACCGGCCACTATGCGTCGCTCCGCACCGGTGCCGACGGCGCGCTCGAGCTGCACCGCGCGAGCGATGAGGCGAAGGACCAGTCTTACGTCCTCGGCGTGCTCACCGCGCAGCAGCTTCGGCACTCGATGTTCCCGCTCGGCTCGACCCCCTCGAAGGCGATCGTCCGGGCGGAGGCGGCGCGCCGCGGCCTCAGCGTCGCGAGCAAGCCGGACAGCTACGACATCTGTTTCATCCCGGACGGCGACACCCGCGGCTGGCTGGCCGAGCGGGTCGCGCCGGAGACGGGCGCGATCGTCGACCGTGAGGGGGCAGTCGTGGGCTCACACGAGGGTGCCCACGGCTACACGGTGGGGCAGCGGCGCGGGCTGCGTCTGGGAGTCCCCGCGCCGGACGGCCGACCGCGCTTCGTGCTCGAGGTCCGCCCCGTCACCAACGAGGTCGTGGTGGGTCCGCGCGAGGCGCTGCGGATCGGCGAGATCGCCGGCTCCCGGTACAGCTGGGCAGGCGCGCCGCCCGAGGACGCGTCGGCCCCGTTCCGCTGCGAGGTGCAGATCCGAGCGCACGCCGATCCCGTTCCGGCCGTCGCCCGGGTGTCGGAGGTCGATGGCAGGGTGGAACTCGTGATCGCTCCCGACTCCCCTCTCGACGGTGTCGCGCCCGGCCAGACCGCCGTCGTCTACCTCGGCACGCGGGTGCTGGGTCAGTGCACGATCGACCGCACGTCCGCCGCCGAGGCGGTCGTCCGATGAGCGCCGGGGCGGGGCCGGTCGAGGGCGTCGCTCCCGTCGATGCGGCCGCCCGCGTCGAGGAGCTGCGGGCGAGCATCCGCGCGGCGAGCGACGCCTACTACGCGGCCGACTCCTCCCCGCTCGCCGACGCCGCGTACGACGCGCTCGTGCGCCGGCTCGCGGAACTCGAGGCCGAGCACCCCGAGCTCGCCGCCGAGGACTCGCCGACGCAGACCGTGGGCGGGATCGTGGGCGCCGGGCTGGCCCCGATCGACCACGCCGAGCGGATGCTGTCTCTCGACAACGTGTTCTCGGCCGAGGAGCTGCGCGAGTGGTGCGAGAAGACGGTGGCCTCGGCCGATCGCCCGATCGCCTGGCTGACGGAGCTCAAAATCGACGGTCTTGCGATCTCCCTGCGCTACGAGCACGGGCGCCTCACCACGGCGGCCACGCGCGGCGACGGGCGCACGGGGGAGGACGTGACGGTCAACGCCGTCCAGGTCGAGCGCATACCCGAGCGCCTGGCCGGCGAGGGGCACCCGGCGCTCGTCGAGGTCCGCGGCGAGGTGTTCATCCCGGTGGCCGCGTTCGCCGAGCTCAACGCGCTGCAGGAGCGGCTGCGCGACGAGGCCGTCGAGGAGGCGCGAGCGCGCTGGTCGGCCCGGCCGGCCTCCACCCGGGGCGACTTCGAGGAGCAGAAGGCGCGCGCGAGCGCCCTTCGCCGTTTCCCGACCTTCGCCAACCCGCGCAACGCCGCGAGCGGCGGACTCCGCCAGCAGCTCGACAAGAAGGCCGGCCTCGATCTGCGTGCGGGCGAGGCCCGGGTGGCGTCGCTCGCACTCTTCGTGCACGGGATCGGCGCCTGGCCCGATCCGCCCGTGGCCACGCAGTCCGAGGTCTACGGCCTGCTCTCCACCTGGGGCCTGCCCGTCAGCCGGTACAACCAGGTCTCCGCGTCGCTCGAGGAGGTGCTCGCGTTCGTCGAGCGCTACGGTCGCGACCGGCACTCGGTCGAGCACGAGATCGACGGTGTCGTCGTCAAGGTCGACGAGCTCGACCTGCACGACGAGCTCGGTGCGACGAGCAGAGCCCCGCGCTGGGCGATCGCGTACAAGTACCCGCCCGAGGAGGTCCACACGAGGCTCCTCGACATCGTCGTGAGCGTCGGCCGCACGGGCCGGGCGACTCCGTTCGCGCAGATGACGAAGGTGAAGGTCGCCGGGTCCGAGGTCCGCCAGGCCACGCTGCACAACGCCGACGTCGTGAAGGCCAAGGGCGTGCTGATCGGCGACACCGTCGTGCTGCGCAAGGCGGGCGATGTGATCCCCGAGGTACTCGGCCCCGTGGTCGAGCTGCGCGACGGCAGCGAGCGCGAGTTCGTGATGCCGACGCAGTGCCCCGAGTGCGGGACGACGCTGGCCCCCGCCAAGGAGGGCGACGTCGACCTCCGCTGCCCCAACGCCGAGTCGTGCCCCGCACAGGTACGCGGCCGCGTGGAGCACATCGGTAGCCGTGGGGCTCTCGACATCGAAGCGCTCGGCGAGGTGAGCGCCGCCGCGCTCACCCAGCCGCTCGTGCCGGCTCGGCCGCCGCTGCGCACCGAGGCGGGGCTCTTCGAGCTCACGGTGGCCGACATCTTCCCGATCGAGGTCGTCGTGCGCGACTCCGAGACGGGTCTGCAGAAGCTCGACGCCTCCGGCGCGCCGAAGGTCGTCACTCCGTTCAAGCGCAAGCGGCAGCCGGCGAAGGACGGGCCGTTCGAGCCGGGCGCGGGGCCGTTCGCCGGTGACCCCTCCTCGGTGCCCTCGACCAATGCCCTGCGCCTGATCGAGAACATCGAGCGCGCGAAGACGAAGGAGCTGTGGCGGCTGCTCGTCTCGCTCAGCATCCGGCACGTCGGACCGGTCGCGGCGCGCGCGCTGGCCGGCTACTTCGGCTCGCTCGATGCGATCCGGTCGGCGAGCCGCGACGAGCTCGCGGCCGTCGACGGGGTCGGCGGGATCATCGCCGACGCCCTGCTCGCCTGGTTCGAGGTCGGCTGGCACGTCGAGATCGTCGAGCGCTGGGCAGCAGCGGGTGTGCGCTTCTCCACTCCGGGCCATCCCGGCCCCGGGGCGGCCGATGCGGCGGGCGGCGTGCTCGCCGGCGTCACCGTGGTCGCGACCGGCAGCCTCGAGGGCTACTCCCGCGAGGGCGCTCAGGAGGCGATCCTCGCGGCCGGCGGCAAGGCGGGCTCGAGCGTCTCGAAGAAGACCGACTACGTGGCCGCTGGTCCGGGAGCGGGCAGCAAGCTCGGCAAGGCCGAGGCTCTGGGGCTGCGGATCATCACCGCGGCCGAGTTCCACCTCCTGGTGACCGAGGGCCCTGCGGCCATCGCGCCGCCCCCGGAGGAGCCGGACGGCGAGTCACGCGACGAGGGGCACGCGGGCGCTTCGCTCGCGGAGGGCTCTGCGGGCGAGGAGCCCGCGGTACCGGCAGCGGGGGAGCGGCGCGCCCGCGAGACGGCGGGGGAGCCGACCGAGCCTCATGACTGAGC
>NZ_LIIN01000175.1 GCF_001634385.1 Rathayibacter tanaceti
GGGCGTCGCCACCGGCGGCGCGGGCGGAGCCGCCACGGGAGCATCGCGCAGCGATTCGGTCCAACCGGAGCCGTCCCACCAGCGCTGGCGGGGCGAGCCCGCGGGGTCCGGGTACCAGCCGGCGCGGGGCCCGGAGGCATCGCCGCTGCTCGCGCCCTGGTCCGAACCGGTTCCGTTGTCGTCCGTCATCGCGTCCTCCGCTCGCCTCCGGGCGTTCTGCCCGTCTTCAGGACCCACCGTAGTGCTGCCACCCGAGGCTCCACCTGGAGGCCAGCTGACCGCGCGCTGTCCGCGCGCTGTCCGGTGCCGCCGGTCCGCGACAACGGCGTCCAGGCCGCATCGGGGAGGATGGAGGCATGGCCCACCTCCTCCGCGCCCGCGCCGCCCTCTTCGACATGGACGGGACGCTCGTCGACTCGACGGCCGTCGTGGAGAGGATCTGGAGCGCGTTCGCCGAGCGCTTCGGTCTCGACCGCGCCACGGTTCTCGCGGCCGTCCACGGCGTGCGGGCCGCCGACAGCGTCCGACGCTTCGCCCCTGAGGGGTCCGACGTCGAGGTCATCGTCGCCGAGCTCGACGCCTTCGAGCTCGAGCACACCGAGAGCACGGTCGAGATCCCCGGTGCCGCAGCGTTCCTCGCCTCGCTCCCGGGTGAGCGGGTCGCGCTGGTCACCTCTGCGAGCCCCGGCCTGGCCGCCGGACGTCTCCGGGCGGCGGGGGTCCCCTCGCCCGGCACGATCGTCACCGCGCACGACGTCGCGAACGGCAAGCCAGCCCCCGACGGCTACCTGGCCGCCGCGGCGCGGCTCGGCGTCGCTCCGGACGACGCGCTGGTCTTCGAGGACGCGGAGGCGGGGATCCGCTCGGGACTCGACGCCGGAATGCGCGTCGTGGTGGTCGGGAGCCACGAGAGCGCGAGCACACGCGGACTCCCACGGATCCGGGACTACTCCGGCGCCCGGGCCGAGGTCGACGGCGACGAGCTGGTGCTCACGCTCGGCTGAACAGGCATCAGTAGCGGATCGCGTCGATCACCTTCACGCGGACCGCCACGATCGCCGGCACGAGGCCCGCAAGAGCGCCGACCAGCGTCGCCGCCCCGAGCCCGAGCAGCGCCGCGTCCACCGGGAATGCCGGGATGTCTGCGATCCCGTTCTCCTTCACGAAGGCGACCGTCCACGGGTTGGTGATCAGGACGACGGCGATCGTGACTCCGATCACGCCGGCGACCACGGTCGCCACCACGCTCTCCATCATGATCGAGAAGAAGATCCGGCCCGAGGAGGCGCCGAAGCTGCGCCGGATCCCGATCTCGCGGATCCGCTGGCGCACGGTGACCAGGGCGATGTTCAGCAGCCCGAGCGCGCCCAGCGCGAGCACCAGGCCCGCCACGCCGCCGATCACCGCGGTCAGCACGCCGAAGGGGTCGGAGTCGTACACGAGGTAGTCCCGCCGGTCCACCGACACGGTGACGCCCTCGCCGAGCGCCCCCGCGATGTCGCGCTGCACAGCCGCTGCGAGCGGCTCGGCGAGCTCGAGCGGCACCCACATCTCGTAGCCGGGAGTCGACGAACCACCGTTCGCCGGGTCGGCGTTCTCGGCGACCGCCGGAGAGGCGTCGACGAGCATCATCATCGAGGGTGTCGTCTCCCACTGCGTCGACGGAGTGACGCCGACCACGACTCCGGTCGTGTTCCGCTCGGAGCCGAGCAGGCTCACGACCGGGTGGGTGCGCAGATCCGGGCTGCCGAGCCGCTCCCAGAAGCGCTCGTTCACGACGAGTGCGGGAGCCAGGCGCTGTGCGTCCCCGTCGGTGAACCAGCCGCCGTGCACGATCGTCAGGCGGTGCATCACGGCGTACGGCTGGTCGACCGCCTGCACCGGCACCTCGACGGCGCCATCGGCGAACTGCACGCGGGCGCTGCCGGAGGTGGACCGGCTCGCGTAGTCGATGGAGTAGCGCTCGAGCACGCCCTGCCAGGCCGTCTGCAGCGCGTCGAGGTCGACCCCGGTGCCGGTGCCGGTGCCGGACGAGTAGACGGAGACGTGGAGGCTGGCCGGACGACCGCTGGAGCGCTCGGCCTGCTCGATGTTGGCCTGGCGAGCGATGCCGCCGGCAGCGACCACCGCGGTCAGCGCGGCCACCGCCACCGCCACTCCGATCAGAGAGAGCAGCACCCGGCCGCGGTGGATCCGCAGCTCGGTCCACGCCTCGACGATCGCGCCGGCGATCCCGACGATGCCGCGCATCAGCGGGCCTCCGCCGTCACGCCGAGGCGGCCGTGGTCGAGCCGGTAGTGGCGCTCCGCCCTCGCGGCGATCGCGGGATCGTGCGTGATGGTGACCAGGGCCGAGCCGGACTCGCGCGCGATCTCGTCGAGCAGGCCCATCACGCTCTCGCCCGTGTCGGTGTCGAGAGCGCCCGTGGGCTCGTCGGCGAGGATCAGGCGGGGGCGGCGCACGAGAGCGCGGGCGATCGCGATGCGCTGCTGCTCGCCTCCGGACATGCGCCCGGGCATCGAGTCGACCCGGTGCCCCAGGCCCACCCGCTCGAGCATCTCGGCGGCAAGGGCCGAGCGGCGCCAGAACTCGGAGCCGGTCGCGTAGAGCAGCGGAGTCATCACGTTCTCGCGGGCGGTGCGGCCCTCGAGCAGGTTGAACTGCTGGAAGATGAAGCCGATGCTCCCGCCGCGGATCCTCGCCCTGGCCCGCGAGGAGAGGGTCTCGGTCGGGCTGTCCTCGAGCAGCATCCGTCCCTCGGTGGGCTCGTCGATGAGTCCGAGGATGTTGAGCAGAGTCGACTTGCCGGAGCCGCTGCGGCCGACGACAGACACGTGGTCGCCCTCGCCGACCTCCAGATCGACGCCGTCGAGGATCGTCAGCGGCGGCGCGTCGGGCAGGGGCACGACCTTCCGGATGCCCTCGAGGCGGAGGATCGTCACGAGCAGACGACCGAGCCGTCCGGCTGCGCGACGCAGTTCGCGCCGAACTGCACGCCGTCCTCCTCCGCACCCGCGCCGGGCACGAACTGCAGGAGTTCGGTGCCCTCGTCGATGCCGCCGGTGATCTCGACGGAGGTGCCGTCGGTGAGCCCGAGGGTGACGGGCACCTCCTCGGTACCGCCGTCGGCGGTGCGGCGGAAGACGACTCCCGACTGGGCCGTGCCCTCGACCGCGGTCGTCGGCACGACCAGGACGCCGTCGGCCCGACCGCCGGCCAGCGTCACCGACGCGGCAAGCCCCGGGAACACCGTGATCTCGGCGGGCACCTGGCAGGTGAAGCTGGTGCCGGAGCCGGAGGACGGGCCGGCGCCCGGCGCCGCCTCCGGGTCGCTGGGAGCGGCCGCGCTCTGGCCCGCGCCCGCGAGCGGAGTGGTGATGGTCAGGTCTGTGCAGGTGAAGCCGGCCGGGCCGCCGGTGATCGCGACCTGCGCCTCCGTCGGCCGGTTCTGGATGCGATAGAGCTGCTGCGCGTCGATCGAGCCGGTGACGGCATAGCTCGGAGGCGCGACCTGGCCGGTCACCTCCCCCACTGTGACCGCCTGATCGTGGATGACGCCGAGAGCGCTGAGCGTGCCGCCGGTCGCGGCGTAGACGCGCTCGAAGCGCACGGCGGGCGGGGGCTGGCTGACGCTCACGGCGCCGTCCGCGCCCGTGGTCTGCACCGGGTCCTGCGGAGTCTCGACACGGATGTCGTAGATCAGGTCGCCCGAGGCGACGGCCGCGCCCTGCTGCACGTACACGTCGTCGACGGTCCCTGCGGCCGTGGCCTTGAGGGGCACGGCGGGGTCGGCGGCGACGGTTCCCTGCAGAGTGAGGTCGTTCGTGACGGTGCCCCAGCCGACCGTCACGAGAGGCTCGGTGATCTCGCCCGTCGCTGCGTCGGATCGCCCTCGGCCGCCCGATCGGGGAAGAAGGCGATCTTCAGCAGGGCGACGCTCGCCGCCCCGATGATCACCATCCACACGATCGGGAACACCCACCGTCGAACAGCACCCACATCGTCCCCCGACTCCATGCTCTCGGCGCGCGCCGTGATGCGCCGAAGGGCAGCCTAGCCTTCACCGGGGGCGCGGCCGGGCCGGCCGGCGCGG
>NZ_LIIN01000176.1 GCF_001634385.1 Rathayibacter tanaceti
GGTGTCGCCCAGCAGGCGGCCCGACTCCGCTCCGCGCCGCGCAACCGCGGCCGGATCGCCGAGGTTCCCCGCGAGCGCGCCGTAGTAGTCGAGTGCGTCGTCGATGGTGCGCGCAGGAGGTTCGGGCGCGAGCAGGGCGGTCTCGACCGTCAGTACGGCCCGGGACGCGTGGCCCGCGAGACCGCGGACATCCCACTCGCCCAGCCCCGGCTGCGTCCACTGCTCCTCGCGCACCTGCTCGAGCAGGCGCGCGAGCGCGGCGGCGGACGACTCGAACAGCGCAGCGGTGCTCATGGACCTCATGCTGCCACCCGGCTGCTCCATCCGTCGTCCACACTGGAGGGATGAGTACCCCGCGTCGCCCCGTCCCCGTCCCGCTCGCCGGCCGCGCGATCGTGCTCGAGCCCCTCGCCGCCGTGCACACCGAGCCGCTGCGCCGGGCGATCGTCCGCCCCGAGGTCTTCGCCGGTGGGTACGGAGGCGGCGCGGCCGGCCTGCCGACCACCTCCGAGGACTTCCACGCCTTCGTCGAGCGCTACTACCCGTGGCGCACGGGCATGCCCTACGCGGTGCTGCTCGAAGGACGAGTGGTCGGAACCACCTCGCTCGCCGACTTCGACGAGAACCGAGAGTCGGCTCATCTCGGCTGGACCGCTTACGCGCCCGAGGTCTGGGGCACCGCCGTGAACCCCGAGGCGAAGCGCCTCCTGCTCGGGCTCGCCTTCGACAGCGGCTACGAGCGGGTGAAGCTGCAGGCCGATGCGGCGAATGCGCGGTCGTGCGCGGCGATCCGGCGGCTCGGCGCTGTGTTCGAGGGAATGCTCCGGCACGATCAGCGGCGGGCCGACGGTTCGTGGCGCGACACAGCTGTGCACTCGATCCTGGCGGAGGAGTGGCCGGCGGTCCGGGAGGCGCTCGACCGCCGCATCGAGGAGGCGATAGCGCGCCCTGCGGCGCCCGCGCAACCGCTGACCGGACAGCGGATCCGGGAGTAGGAAGGACGCATGGACCGAATCCATGACGCCGGCAGCTCTGTGCTGACAGGAAGCGCGATCGCGCGGTCGCTGGTGCGCTACGCGGAGGCGCTGGCCATGACCAGGGTTCCATGACCGTCGATATCCCGATCCGTCAGGAGTCGGGGCGGGTGGGTCGCGCAGCGCTGCTGGTCGGTCCGGCCAGCCAGCTGTTCTCGGAGCACGAGGACGACGGGCTCGACGAGTTGCTGGACGAGGAGCTCGTCGAGAGCCTGAACCTGGAGGCTGCTCGCCTGGGTGTCTCGCATCCCGTCGCCGAGGAGGACGAGGGCGCCAGTGCTCCGCACGCGGTCGACGCCGAGATCCCGCGGTTCCACGTCGACGACGAGTCGTGATGTTTCCCGCGGGCTCGGCCTGCCGCGCCGGTAGAGTCGGCACGGACGACCCCGATCGCTTTCTGGCTGACGGGCGTCTTCCCGAACGGAGAACAGCCTGATGGGGCGACTGGTCTACGATTCCACCCTCGAGGCCGATTTCGACGATCGGCTGCTGGCCCACCTGCAGATCGTGATCGGGTCGAAGCTCGCGCGCAACGAGTCGTTCTACTTCTCGTGGAAGGATTCGCAGGCGGTCGGTGACGGGCGCACCTCGATCTGGTTGCATCCCTCGATCCCGCTGCGGTTCAAATACCACGGCGGCCGGGCACCCGCGGTCAACCCCGACTGGATCCGCCAGCTCTTGGCGGACTCTCACACTGCCCACGGTCTGCGGATCAGCGAAGAGCCCCACGGAGCCGCTCGCTCTGCCGAGGAGAACCTCCCGTGAAGCGGGTCGAGATCATCTACGGCGGGGCGCGGTTCAGCCTGAGCGACACGACTGCCGTCGAGGTCCGAGAGAGGGTCGAGCGCGCGTTGGACGGGTCGGCGTCACCCTGGATCACGGTGAATCAGGGCGAGGGGGAGCCGCGGGAGACATCGATCCTCATCACGTCGGGCGTCGCGTTCTCTGTCGCGGACGTCGCGCACTGAGGGCACGGAGCGTCGGAGGGCACGGGCGCCTGAACTCTCGGGTCCTCGCGCGTGGTCCTCGCCTGCGAGGACAGCTCGATGTCGGCGGGACTCTCCGTGGCGCACGAGCAGCTCGGGCGGTCCGGCCGTCGGGGGAGTGCACGTCTCCACGCTCCGCCTCCGCTCTGCCGGGAGCCAGGGGTGGCGCGGAGGCGTGCTACGGATCGGAGCCGGAGGAACGCTCCTCGGCCGAGACGGCGGAGATGACCGCGGCGAGCGTCTCGGGATCACCGAGGATCCGGAAGTGCCCGCCCGTCTCGATCCGCACGTTGACGGCCCCCTCGAGCATGCTGCCCTCGGGGATGTGCGGGTCGAACAGCCCGAACACCGAGGTGATCCGCCCATTCGCGCCGGCACGACTCGACAGCAGCAGGGTCGTCGCGTCGCGCGGCGAGAAGGCGCGGAGGCTCCGCAGGACGAGGTAGGGCGCGTAGCGGGAGCCGCCGAACGGAGTCGCCACGGCCACCATCCGACCGACCCGGCCCTCGGGGTCGAGTTCGGTCATCACGTACTTGCCGATCAGGCCGCCCTTGCTGTGCGCGACGATGACCACGTCGCGGAGGCCGTGCTCGGTGAGGTAGGCCGCCACGTCTTCCGCCGTGCTCGCGACAGGGCGGCCGTTGCGGCCGAGGCTCGTCAGGACGTGCAGCGGATGCCCGTGCTCGTGCAGCGGGTCGATGACCGGGCGGAGGAACGACCAGGTCTCCCAGATCCCCGGGAGGACCACGATCGGCCGCTTGTCGCCGTCGAGGTAGTCATCTGGAGCGCGGCGCGAGAGGAGGCCGCGCACCTGCCAGGCGACGGCGTAGGCGTAGTCGCGGATCCACCAGACCGCGTCCCGCACCAGGCGCCGAGGGCGGCTCATGCGACCGGCTCCGGGCACGCAGGCACGGGCGCGACGGGCGTCTCGCCGAGCGCGGCGGCGAAGCGGAGGATCTCGCGTGCGAGCGCCTCCGGCTCGGTCCGCGGGACGACGTGGCGCGACTGAGCGAATTCGACCCAACCTCCCTCTCGTGCCTGCGCGGTGAGGCGCTCGCACCAGCCGCGGGTGGCGATCGGATCGTCGCGGCCGCGCACGACGAGGACCGGCACCTCCAGCTCGGCGACATGCTTGAGCACGGGGTGCCGCAGCATCTCGGGCAGCTGGCGCAGGTACCAGCGGACGCCTCCGCGCAGGTAGTCGGCCAGCAGGAGCGCATCCACGCCCGCCGGTTCGCCGAGGCAGTCGCGCAGGAGCGCCAGCCCCTGCCTGACGGCGCCCGGGCGATCCGGGTCGACCACCGGTCCGATCAGCACCGCTCCGTCGACCAGCCCGGGCGCGCGCAGGCCCAGCTCGACCGCCACCTGCGACCCCATCGAGTGCCCGACGACGACCGCGCGCGAGACGCCCAGCCCGAGGAGCACCTGCTCGACGTGCCGCGCGTGGTCCTCGATCATGATCCTCCGCCGCGGACGCCGGTTGGCGCCGAAGCCGGCCAGGTCGACCCCGATCACGCGGCCGTGCCGCTTGAGCCGGGCGGCCAGCGGGGAGAAGGTGTGGTGCGACATCCCGATCCCGTGGATCAGGACGAACACGGCGTGCGCCCCGGCCGGCCCGGTGTCGACGGTGCGCAGCTCGACACCGTCGACCTCGTGTCGCACGGGGAGGACGCGGGCGGGCGGTGTCGGCAGCATTGTCCCAGGCTAGGGATCGGCGGCCCGGCCCGCGCGGGGATGCGCCCGCCTCCGCCGTGGTCTCGGCGGTATCGGCCCTGGGGAGGAGCCTCTTCTCCTCCTCCAGTCGGCGCAGCAGCTCGAGCTGTGCCGCCGGCACCCGGGCCTGGAGGTGGTGCGCGTAGGCCAGCGGCATGAAGCCGTTCGCGGGCGGGCCGGGCGCCAGCCCCTGCAGATGCGCGAGCAGCGCTCCGCCGCCTCCGGGCCGGCGAGCCCGAGCACCTCGGCGTTCTCCGTCAGCAGCCGCCGCGTGTCCTGGTCGAGCACCTCGTCTCCTCCCGGTGTCCGGCACCGTACCGCCCG
>NZ_LIIN01000177.1 GCF_001634385.1 Rathayibacter tanaceti
GCGACCACTGTAGCCACGACCACCAGCACCACGGCCGCTCCGGCCCCCACCCGCCAGCGCGGCCGGGCCCGCCGGGGCCGCAGCAGCTCCGTCAGCTGCTCCTCGTCCGTCCCACTGGTCTCCCGCATCCGACGACGGTAGGAGGCCGGTCAGCACCTCTGACGGCCGTCGACGCCGATCCGGGGAGAGCCCGACGATCCACCCGCTGTGGAGGAGCATCGACACCGGGCAAACGCCGCAGCACGCACACCGGGGCCCCTCCCACGCCAGGAGGAGCCCCGTCACCGGACCGAGGCGGCTACACCGCCTTCGTCACCAGGTTCACGAGCCGCGGCGCCCGCACGACGGCCTTCACGACCTCACGCTCGACCAGCGCCCGCGCCACGCCGGCGGTCGCCCGCGCACGCTCCTCGAGCTCGTCCGACGAGATCTTCGGCGACACCTCCAGGCGGTCGCGGACCTTGCCGTCGACCTGGAGGATCGCGGTCACGGTTTCGTCGACCAGCAGCGTCGGGTCCGCCTTGCGCCAGAGTGCGTGCGCGACCGTGCCCTCGTAGCCGAGGCGGTGCCACATGTCCTCTGCCGTGTACGGCGCGAACAGGTTGAGGGCCATCGCGACCACCTCCGTGGCCTCGCGGACCGCAGGATCACCGGCTCCGGCGCCCGAGTCGACCACCTTGCGGGTCGCGTTGACGAGCTCCATCAGGCGCGCGACCACGACGTTGAACTTGAAGGCCTCGATCAGGGACGGGGACTCCGCGAGGAAGCGGTGGGTCTGCCTGCGCAGCGCCGCGTCGCCGTTCTTCCACTCGACATCGGGCTTCGACGTGACGTCCTTCGCCAGGCGCCAGGCCCGGGCGAGGAACTTGCCGCTGCCGCCGGGCGAGACGTCGGCCCAGTCGATGTCGTCCTCCGGCGGGCCGGCGAACGCCATCGTCAGGCGCACGGCGTCGACGCCGAACTCGTCGAGCTGGTCCGAGAGGCGGACGATGTTGCCCTTCGACTTCGACATCGCGGCGCCGTCCATCTGCACCATGCCCTGGTTGAGCAGGGCGGTGAACGGCTCGGTGAACGACACATAGCCCAGGTCGAACAGCACCTTGGTGATGAAACGGGCGTACAGCAGGTGCAGGATCGCGTGCGTCACGCCTCCGACGTACTGGTCGACCGGCGCCCACTTCTCGGCGAGCCTCGGATCGAACGCCTGGGTGTCGTCCTTCGGCGAGAGGAAGCGGAGGAAGTACCACGAGGAGTCGACGAAGGTGTCCATCGTGTCCGGGTCGCGGCGCGCCGGCGAGCCGTCGACGGGGTGCGGCACGTTCACCCAGTCCTCCGCTGCTCCGAGCGGCGACGAGCCCTTGGGCTGGAGGTCGAGGCCGTCGGTCGAGGGCAGGACGACGGGCAGCTGATCCTCCGGGACCGGCACGAGCTCGCCGTCGGCCCCATGGATGATCGGGATGGGCGTGCCCCAGTAGCGCTGACGCGAGATGAGCCAGTCGCGCAGGCGGTAGTTCTTGGCGGCGCGTCCACGGCCGCGCTCCTCCAGCAGCTTGATGACCCGCTCGATCGCCGTGCGCTTCGAGAGGCCGTCGAGCGGCCCGGAGTTGATCAGGCGCCCGTCGCCGGTGAGCGCCTCACCCGTCGTCGCGGGGTCGAGCGAGTACTCCTTCTCGAGCGCGGCCAGCTCGTCCGGGTCCTCCGGGATCACCGGGATCGCGCCCGTGACGGAGGCGTTCGTGTCGACGACCACGCGCACCGGCAGGTCGAACGCGCGGGCGAAGTCGAGGTCGCGCTGGTCGTGCGCGGGCACCGCCATCACGGCGCCGTGGCCGTAGTCCGAGAGCACGTAGTCAGCGGCCCAGATCGGCAGCCGCTCGCCGTTCACCGGATTCACGGCGTAGCGGCCGAGGAACACGCCCGTCTTGGGCCGGTCGGCCGTCAGCCGCTCGATCTCGCTCGACTTCTGCACCGTGTCGAGGTAGGCGCGGAAAGGATCCCGCACCGCGGGGTCTCCGCCCTCGACCAGCTCGGAGGCGAGGTCGGAGTCCGGGGCGACCACCATGAAGGTCGCACCGTAGAGGGTGTCGGGGCGCGTCGTGAACACGGTCACGCGCTCCTCGCGGCCCTCGATCTCGAACTCGACATCGGCGCCGATGGAGCGGCCGATCCAGTTGCGCTGCATGGCGATGACCTTCGACGGCCAGGAGCCCTCGAGCTGGTTCAGGTCGTCGAGCAGCCGGTCCGCGTAGTCGGTGATCTTGAAGTACCACTGCGTGAGCTTCTTCTTGACCACGACCGCGCCCGATCGCTCGGAGGTGCCGTCGGCGAGGACCTGCTCGTTGGCGAGGACGGTCTGGTCCACCGGGTCCCAGTTGACCCAGCTGTCCTTGCGGTAGGCGAGGCCCTTTTCGTACATCTTGAGGAACAGCCACTGGTTCCACTTGTAGTACTCGGGGTCGGAGGTGTGCAGCACGCGGTCCCAGTCGAAGGACGCGGCGTAGCGCTTCATCGAGCGCTTCTGCTGCTCGATGTTGTCGTAGGTCCAGGTGACCGGGTTCAGCCCGCGCTTGATCGCCGCGTTCTCGGCGGGCAGGCCGAAGCTGTCCCAGCCGATCGGGTGCAGCACGGTGAAGCCCTGCTGCCGCCAGTAGCGCGCGATCACATCGCCCAGCGCGTAGGCCTCGGCGTGGCCCATGTGCAGGTCGCCCGAGGGGTAGGGGAACATGTCGAGCACGTACTTGCGGGGGCGCTTGTCGCCCTCCGCATCGGTCGCGAACGGGCGAGTCTCCTCCCAGATCGGGAGCCACTTCTCCTGGAGCGCGCGGAAGTCGTAGCGCTCCTCGTCGTTCGCGCCGGTCTGCCGGGAGGTCTCTTCTGCCACAGGTGCTTCTCACTTCTGAAAAAAAGGGGGGAGAACGCGAGCGCGGGGGCGGCCGCGTTCGACCCTCAACCCTACTGGCCCGGCGAACACGGCAGACGAAGCGGGCGCCCGCTCACTCCTGGCCGACGCCCAGCACGGCCAGCAGCGCCCGCGCCTTGAGCCGGGTCTCCTCGACCTCCTCCGCGGCGACCGAGAGCGCCGTGATCCCGCCGCCGGTGCCCAGTCGTGCGCACTCGTCGTCGAGCACGAGCGTGCGGATCGTCATCGCGAGGTCGAGGGAGCCGTCGGAGCCGAGCCGCCCGAAGGTGCCGGAGTAGACGCCCCGCGGCCCCGCCTCCCACTCGCGCAGCAATTCGACGGCCCGCCGCTTGGGCGCGCCCGTCATCGAGCCCGCGGGGAACAGCGCGGCGATCAGCGCAGCGACTCCGACCCCGGGCGCGCGCTGCGCCGAGACCTCGCTGACCAGCTGGTGCACCTGCGGGTAGCTCTCGACCTCGAGAAGGCGGTCGACAGCGACCGACCCGGTGACCGCCACGCGCGCCAGGTCGCTGCGCACGAGGTCGACGATCATCACGTTCTCGGCACGCTCCTTGACGCTCCCGACGAGCTCCTCGCGCAGCGCCCGGTCCTCCGCGGCGTCCCTCCCCCGCCGGCGGGTGCCCTTGATCGGATGCGTCGCCACGCGACCCTCGGCGGTGCCGGTGAGGAAGCGCTCGGGCGAGGCGCTGACCAGCGAGCGCCCGCCGAACCGGATCAGCCCGCCGTGATGGCTCGGACTGGAGCGGCGCAGCCGCCGATAGCACTCGACCGGGTCGAAGCGCCCCGTCACCACGATCTCGTTCGTCAGGCACAGCTGGTAAGCGTCGCCAGCGCGGATCGCGTCCTGGCAGCGCTCGATCAGCGCGGTGTAGGCGCCGGGCGTGTGTCGCCAGCGCACCGCGCCCGCCGGCTCGGGCGGGCCGGCCCCGGCACGGCCGCTGGACCAGTCGCGAGCGCCCTCACCGCTCGGGCCGTCTCCTCCACATCGGTCGTGCCGACCACGCGGAGGCGGTGGTGAGCGGTGATCGAACTCGAGCACGGGATCCCCGCGCAGCAGCGCCAGCGCGGGCGGATCCCCGGCC
>NZ_LIIN01000178.1 GCF_001634385.1 Rathayibacter tanaceti
CGGACTCGGCTCGCGCAGGAGCGAGCAGAGGCGGTCGCGTGCTCGACGCCGAACTCGCCGGCCTGCGCGCGGCCTCCGCCGACGAAGCCGCTGCGCTCGCTCGGGACGTCGAGCAGGCCCGGATCGACCTCGTTGTCGAGCTGGCCGCCCGCCGTGAGGAGGCGGACCGCGAGGACCTGCTGCGGCACCAGGAGGCGGTGGCGCAGACGCAGCGCTACCTCGACGAGTCGAATCTCCAGCTCGCCGACGCCATCCGGCGGGCGAACGACAAGCGTCTCGAGGCCGACACGCTCCGCAGCGACGCGCTCGATGAGACGACGCGGCTGCGCAGGAAGGCCCAGGACGACTCGGACGCTCTGCTCGACGGTGCCCGCGACCGGGCGCAGGAGTTGATCGCCGACGCCGAGCGCCGTAGCCGCGAGCTCGTCGACACCGCGGAACGCCGGCTCGACGAGATCCGCACGGAGCGCGACGCGATCGCCGGCTACGTCTCCGGTCTGCGCGGCCTGATGGGGCAGATCGAGGGGTTCGACGACGAGGCGACGAACGGATCCACGGGGGACTCCGACGACGTCGAGGATTCCGACGAGACGAGGGCCCCGGCGAAGAAGGCTCCGACGAAGAACGGGCCCGCGAAGAAGGGCTCGCAGGCGAAGGGCGACCAGCCGGCGGCGACCGACGAGCGCTAGACCCCGATCGCGGGCGGGCTCAGCCGAGCTCGCCCGCCCACTCCGTCGGCAACGGTGACGCGGCAGGTGCGACGACGCGCACGATCTCCTCGAGGACCCGCCGCGTCTGCGCCTCGCCGACCCAGAGGTGCTTGCCTCCCTCCACCGCGATCAGATCGAGCTGGGGGACGCTCGCGAAGCGCTCGGCCGCCGCGGCAGGCCGCAGATAGTCGTCGAACTCGGGGACGAGAGCCACCAGCGGACGGCGGTCCACGCCCCACGCAGCCACCTCCTCGGCACTCGTGCGGTGCAGCGGAGGCGAGAGAAGGATCGCGCCGTCGACGGGGTGCTCCCTCCCCCATTTCAGAGCGAGCTCGGTGCCGAACGACCAGCCGACGAGCCACGGGTGCGGGAGTCGCCGCTCGGCGACGAGCGACATCGCGGCGGCGACATCGGCGCGCTCGTCGTTCCCGTCGCCGAAGGCACCCTCGCTCGTGCCGCGGGGCGAAGTCGTGCCGCGGGTGTTGAAGCGCAGCACCGCGACGTCGGCGAGGGCCGGGAGGCGTGCCGCTGCCTTGCGCAGGATGTGCGAGTCCATGAAGCCGCCGTGGGTCGGCAGCGGATGCAGCGTGACCAGCGTCGCCACGGGCTCGCGCTCGAGCGGCAGTGCGAGTTCGCCGACCAGAGTCAACCCGTCGGAGGTGCGCAGCTCGACGTTCTCGCGGCGGGCGGGAAGGACGACTCCTCCGCGGATCTCGTGGGTCATCGTGCTCCTCGGATTCTCCAGCAGTGCGTATGCCAGTGGCGACGGCCCGCCAGATCGGCGGCGTCGCCGAGCGCCCCGTCCGCGCGCCAGGTGACCAGGTGCTCTTGGCCGATGTCGATCGTGAGGCCGCACCCCGGGCAGAGATAGTTCTTGACGGCGCGGGCGGAGGAGACCGGCTGGACGTTCCACTCACGACCCGCGTGGCTCTCGGTGCGTCGCCGGCCTGCGAGCATCTGCGAGAGATCCAGCGGCTCGTCGTCGTCGCGACGGCTCCCGCGGGGTCGGTTGCTGCGCGGCATTCCTCCAGTCTAGGAGGCAGCTCCTCCCCGCCGGGTCAGTGCGAGCTGCCGTCCATCTCGAGCCGAGCCTCTTCGGCGTCGAGCATCAGCTGCGCCCGGCGGAGTGTGCGCGACGAGTAGACCCCGCGTGCGCGCGCCTCGAGCAGCGTCTCGCGCTCGGCGAGGATCACCGCGCGGCGCAGCCGCAGGTACTGGGCGTGAGGACCGAGTGGCGCGTCCTCGTTTCGCTCCACCTGCTCCCACGCCGCTTGCGAGCGGGTCAGCGTGTCACGGCGCACCCGCTCGAGAACACGCTCGCCTGCCTCGCCGTCGGGCAGCTCGGTCACCGCGTCCGGGAGAGCGCGGATGCCGCTGGACGCGACCTCGTCGAGTAGCGCAGCCAGTTCACGGCGATCGGCGTCGCCGTCCGACCCCTGGATCCCCGTGAGGCGGATGAGCGCGGGAAGGGTCGCCCCCTGGAGCAGGAGCGTGACCACGGCCACCGTGAAGGCGATCAGGATCAGCTGCGAACGGTAGGGCGTCTCCTCCGGGAGCGACTGCGCCGCCGCGAGGGTGACCACCCCCCGCATCCCGGACCAGGAGAGGATCACGCCTCCCCGCCAGCCGAACGCCTCGCTCGTCGTGGCAGCAAGATCGGTCTCGCGACGCTGGTACAGGCGCTCGGCGCGCGCCTGTCGCCGACGGAAGCGCTCATCGCCCGTGGCACTGTTGCGCAGCCGCATCAACCCGACCGCGAGCCGCCTGTTGGTCCGCACGGCGCGCCGGCCGGAATTGCGCAGCCACAGCAGCAACGGCCAGACGAACAGCGTGCGCAGGACGATCAGGATGACGACCGTGGCCAGCCCGAGCAGCACAGCCGTGCCCGCCCCGAACTCCCCCGGCTCGACCTCGCCGACGATCGCCTTGATCTCCGCGCCCATCAGCAGGAACACGCCGTTCTCGAGCAGGAACTGCACCGTGCGCCAGTTCACCCGCTCGCTGATGCGCGACTGCGGGCTGAGGAAGCGCGCGCTGTTGTGCCCGGTGTAGATGCCGGTCACGACCACGGCGAGGACGCCGGAGGCGCCCAGCTCCTCCGCCGGGATGTAGGCCAGGAACGGCACGGCGAACGAGACAGCGGTGTCGAGGACCGGATCGCGCAGCTTCGAGCGGACGAAGACGGTGAGGACGCCCGTCACCATGCCGAGCACGATCGCCATCACGACCGAGTAGACGAAGAGGACACCCACCTCCCCGACGTCGAGGGCGTCGGAGCTGACGGAGGAGCCGACCACGGCGGCCGCGGTCGTCGCCGCGCGCAGCAGTACCAGGGCCGACGCGTCGTTGACGAGGCTCTCGCCCTCGAGCACGGTCACCAGGCGGGGCGGCAGACCGAGCTTCTTGCCGATGGACGTCGCGGCGACCGCGTCGGTCGGGCTCACGACTGCTCCCAGCGCGATCGCAGCGGGCAGGCTCAGATCAGGGAAGACCAGGTAGAGGAACCCGCCGACCACGAGGGCGGTCACCACGACGAGCAGTACGGACAGCCCGAAGATCGAGCGCAGATTGCGCCGGAAGTCGGTCAGCGGGACCTGGATCGCGGCCGAGTACAGCAGAGGCGGCAGAACCCCCGCGAGGATCAGCTCGGGTTCGACCTCGATCCCAGGGACGCCCGGAAGGTAGGACGCGCCGATCCCGACGAGGACGAGGGTGAGCGGAGCCGCGATACCGAGACGGCTGGAGAAGCGCGCCACCGTGACGACGGTGATGATCCCGACGACCCCGAGCAACGCGTAATCCACGGCTCCAGGGTAGCGAGGCGCTCACGCCGTGCTGCCCCGCCTCCCGCGGATCAGTACCAGCCGACCGACTCGGAGTGCGCCCAGGCACCGCACGGGGATCCGTAGCGACCCGAGATGTAGCCGAGGCCCCAGGTGATCTGCGTGCTCGCGCTGGTCGCCCAGTCGCTGCCTGCGACGGCCATCTTGCTGCCCGGCAGGGACTGCGGGATCCCGTAGGCACCACTGGACTTGTTCTCGGCGTAGACGTTCCAGCCGGACTCGCGATTCCACAGCAGCACCAGGCAGTCGTACTCGCTATCGGCCCAGCCGCGCTGGACGATCATGTCGTAGGCGATCGCCTTGGCCGACCCGGGGTCGGGAGCAGCGGACCGCGGGACGGGGGCCGGCTCCGGGGTCGGCGTCGTCGGGCTCCTCCGCTGGGTCCTGCG
>NZ_LIIN01000179.1 GCF_001634385.1 Rathayibacter tanaceti
GCCGTCGGCGTGGCGGGAGTCGTGATCGCCGCCGCGGCCGTCGCCGTGCCGCAGCTTCTCCCCGTGCCGCTCGCCTCCCGCGCCGCCGAGGGGGTCGTGGTGACCCCGGTCGCCGCCGACAGCTCCCTCGTCTGCGGGGGAGACCTGATCGACGCGAGCGAGCCCGAGGAGCTCCGCCCCTTCGACGGCTCCACCTCGGCCCGCTGGCCCGACGGCTCGACCTCCGGCTCGACTCCGCTGGACGAGGGCGACGTCGCCTCGCCCGGGAGCGGCATCGTCAGCCTCGACGTGCCGGCCGACGCGGATCCGACCCCGGGCGGCGTGAGCGTCCAGTCGATCGCGAACGAGACGGTCTCCGGCCTCTCGGCGCGCGGCTGCGCCGAACCCTCGGCCGACAGCTGGCTCGTCGCCGGGTCGACCGATGTCGGCCGCACCTCCGTGCTCGTCCTGGCCAACCCGAGCGCGTCGCCGCGACCGTCGACCTCACGCTGTTCGGTGAGAGCGGCCTGATCCAGGCGACCGGTGCGACGGGCATCGTGGTCCCGGCGGGTGCCACGCGAGCGCTGCCTCTCGCGGGTCTCGCTCCCGGAGTCGTCCAGCCCGTCGTGCACGTCTCCGCCCGCGGTGGCGAGGTGGCGGCGAGCATGCAGAGCAGCGCGATCTCGGGGCTCACCCCCGAGGGCGTCGAGACGACCGGTCCGTCGGCCGGCCCGGACACGCTCGCCGTGATCGCGGGCTTCACCCTCACGTCGCCGCCCGCCGAGCGGTCGAGTGACGACGGCAGCGGCGGCGCGGGCAGCCCGGTGGTGCGCATCCTGACCCCCGGCGACGTCGACAGCACCGTCTCGGTCGAGATCACCAACGAGGACCCCAGCGGCTCTGGTGCCTCGACGCAGGTCGTGGTCCCCGCGGGCCGGGTCGGCGAGGTACCGCTCACCGGTCTGGTCGACGGCTCCTACCGGGTCGTGCTCCGAGCCGACCAGCCGATCGTCGCGGCCGGCCGGAGCACCTCGACCGGCTCCGCGGGCACCGACTTCGCCTGGTTTGCCTCCGGCGCCTCCACATCGCGGGCGTTCGCCGTCGCCAACACGGGCGAGCCCGGCGCGCTGCTACACCTGCTGAACGGCAGCAACTCGGCGGCGACGATCGAGATCGCGGCACCGGGAGGCACCCGGACCCTCGAGCTGGGCCCGTTCGCCGCGGCCTCGGCTCCGCTGGGCACCGACGCCGTCGTCGTCTCGAGCACGCAGCCCGTGCAGGCGTCGGTCTCGATCGCCCTCGACGGGAGGATCGCGTCCTACCCGATCGTGCCGCCCGGACCGCTGTCGTCACCGATCACTGTCTACTCGCACTGAGGTGTGCGCTCGATCCGAGCGCCGCGCCCGATCGGCTCAGGGGTGGCGGTAGCGGTCCGGCGAGATGTCCCACGGATCGCGCCCGAGCAGCTCGGCGACGGCCCGGAACACGTAGCTCTCGATCAGCATCCGCTGGTGCCATTCGTCGCGTCGGTGCAGCTTGGCCAGGCGCTCGATCGGCACCCGGTAGAGCGTGATGCGCCGTGCGGCGTGGTCGACGCGCCATCGGGCGATCCCGGTGCCCTGGAGGCGGGCGGGGTCGACCTCGGGGGTCGCGGCGACGTCGACGCGGAGCCCGACCAGCTCGTCGGGCCACGTGCCGCGGAGATAGTCGATCGCCGAACCGATCGTGGTCTCGAAGAAGTCTGCCCGCGTCTGCAGCAGCGGCAGATGCGGCCCCGTCACCGGGCCGCGGATGCCCCGCCCGTGCCGATCACGAGAGCCCCCGTGCACGGAACCCGCCGATCGTGCGGCGGAACGATGAGCGCGGGGCATGCCTCCAGCCTATTGCTACTGTGGGCGCGATGACCGGACGGCACTGCTCGCGGACGGGCTGCCGAGCGGCGGCCGTCGTCACACTCACCTACGACTACCGCGACTCCCTCGTGGCGGTCGGTCCGCTGAGCCCCGCTCCTGACCCGCACGGCTACGACCTCTGCGCCGAGCACGACCGCCGCCTCCTGGTGCCGCGGGGCTGGCAGACCGTGCGCTTCGGGGTTCCGGCGGAGTCGGAGTCCTCCTAGGAAAGCGGATCCCCTCCCACTAGGACCGCTCGGGGAAGCCGCGTGGCGTGCTCGCGAGCACCGGGGCCAAGCGCTCGAGACGCTGGTCGGCGAGCCGCAGCGCGCCCTCCTCCCGCGCCCGTCGCAGCGCGGCGACCGCCAGGAGGAAGTCCTCGGCGGGAGCGGCGGGCAGCGGCGACACGAACGCGGCGGTCTCCTCGGCGAGAGCGCTCGCGAGCAGGGAGCGCGACGGCTCGGTCATCCCCTCGCGCTGACGGAGGAACTGCGCCAGCCTCCGCGCCAGGGGGTCCGGGAGCCGCGCGGCGTCGGCCGTGACCGCCCATGCCCGCAGCGGCTCCGGCACCTCGACCACCAGAGGCTCCACCCGCGGTACCCGCTCAAGCTGGCTGTGCGTGCCGGCGAGCACATCGCCGAGGCGACGGGAGCGTCGCGAGACGAGCCCGACGACGGCGGCGAGCCCGCCGAAGGTCATCAGGATCTCGATGACGCCGGTGAGACCGCGCACGAGCGCGTGCCGGAAGCCGATCGATCCGCCGTCGTCGCGGACGACGCGCGCTCCCACGACGAGCTTGCCGAGCGAGCGCCCCCGGGTGGCGGTCTCGACGGTCACCGGCACGATCACGATCGACACGACGAGCGCCGCCACCGCGACCGCCGCCGACGCCGCCGGGTCGAGTCCGCCGTCGCCGGACAGGGAGCCGACGAGCAGGAACAGGCCGAGCGCGAGCAGCAGCTCGGCCACGAGATCGACGATCGCGCCGACCGCGCGGAGGACGAAGGAGGCCACGGGAACCTCGAGCGCGATCGCCTCGCCGGTGACGAGGTCGGTGTCGTCGAACAGGTCGGTCCGCTGGTCGTCCACGGTGCTCCTCCCGCTGTTCGGCTCCGGCTCCGGGCCACGGCTCTGGCATCGGGCCACGGCTATCCTGTCAGGAGATGGACATCGACGCTCTCTCGGCCGCCCGCGCACCGCAATGGACGCGACTCGACGAGCTCGCGCGCAAGCGCCGGCTCACCGGTGGCGAGGCCGACGAGCTGGTCGAGCGCTACCAGGCCGCCTCGGCCGATCTCGCCGCTCTCTCGTCGACCGCTGGATCGACCGCTGTCGGCGCACGCCTCGCCGTGACGCTCTCGCGGGCCAGGGGGAGGCTGACCGGCACTCGGGAGGAGCCGCTCGCGGCGATGTCGCGCTTCGTCGTCCTCACGCTCCCGGCGGCGCTCCACCGCCTCCGCTGGCTCACGCTGGCCGTGGCTCTGGCGACCGCGCTGGTGGCGACTCTGTACGCGGTCTGGATCCTGGGCGATCCGCGCCTCCTCGCCGCCCTCGGCGACGACGCGCAGCTGCGCCGCTTCGCGCAGAACGACTTCGTCGACTACTACTCCGAGAACCCCGCAGCCTCCTTCGCGGGCCAGGTCTGGACGAACAACGCCTGGATCGCGGCGCAGTGCGTCGCCTTCGGCATCGTCGGCGTCTACGTGCCGTACATCCTGCTGCAGAACGCACAGAACCTCGGCACCTCCATCGCTGTCATGTTCCACGCGGGCGAGGGCGACACCTTCTTCCTCTACATCGCGCCTCACGGGCAGCTCGAGCTGACAGCCGTCTTCGTCGCTGCCGCCGCGGGTCTGCGGATCTTCTGGGCGTGGATCGCGCCCGGTGCCAGGACTCGGGGGCAGGCGCTGGCCGAGGACGCCCGCAGCCTGTTCACGGTGGCGGTCGGGCTCGTGTTCGTGCTGCTGGTGTCGGGCGTGATCGAGGGCTTCGTCACACCGGCGCCCTGGCCGTGGTGGGTGAAGATCGGGATCGGCGCGCTGGCTCTGACCGCGTTCCTCGTCTACAT
>NZ_LIIN01000180.1 GCF_001634385.1 Rathayibacter tanaceti
GGCGAACTGCTCGACTCCGCGCTCGCGGCGCTGGCGCCGGGCGGACTGCTGGCCTACGTCACCTGCTCGCCGCACCTGGGCGAGACCCGGCGCGTGCTCGCGCTGGCTCAGGAGCGGCACGAGCTCGAGCTCCTCGACACGCCCGCGGTGCTGGGCGGCGTGACCGCGGCGCCGCTCCCGCTGCCGGAGGGCACGACGCACGTGCAGCTCTGGCCCCACCGCCACGGCACGGACGCCATGTTCATCCAGCTCCTGCGCCGCCGACCGTGATCCCCGTGACCTGCTGCCACGAGTGACCGCATTCCCCGGTGTACCGTCCCCTGTCGTCGTCACCGGCGGTGCGTTGCGGAGGGGCGGCGGGGCTGGGACCCCGCCCTAGGCTGGGGCCATGCCCGCACGGATCAACCCCAGCATCCTCTCCGCCGACTTCGTGAACTTCGAGGCCGAGCTGCAGCGCATCGCCGGTGCCGACCTCGTGCACGTCGACGTGATGGACAACCACTTCGTGCCGAACCTCACCTTCGGTCTCACCATGGTCCAGCGTCTCCAGGACGTTTCGCCCCGGCCCCTCGACCTGCACCTGATGATCGAGAACCCCGACCGTTGGGCACCCGGCTACGCCGAGACCGGCGCCTACTCGGTCACGTTCCACGCCGAGGCGGCGCGCGACGCCGTGGTCCTCGCTCGGCGCCTGCGCGAGATCGGCTCCCGCGCAGGCCTCGCTCTCAAGCCCGGCACGATGGTCGACGAGTACCTCGACCTGCTGCCCGAGTTCGACCAGATCCTCGTGATGACGGTCGAGCCCGGCTTCGGCGGCCAGTCGTTCATGGAGGAGACGATGCCCAAGCTCCGCACGCTGCGGAACGTCGTGGACCGCACCGGGCTCGACGTGTGGCTCCAGGTCGACGGCGGCATCGCTCCGGGCACGATCGAGATCGCGGCGGAGGCGGGTGCCGACACGTTCGTCGCCGGCTCCGCCGTCTTCGGCGCCGACGACCCGGAGGCGGCGATCGCTGCCCTGCGCGCCACCGCCACCGCCCACCTGCACCGGCGGTGAGGCGGTCCGCGCCACCCTGTGTCCGCGCGCCGGTGAGGAATCCCTGCGGCCGTGAGGGATCCGATGCGATGCGCAGGACACTGTCCGACCGGCGGGGACGTGTCCGCTCTGCGGGATCGCCGTGCAGGAAGGCCGCTCCTGCCGCGTGACGAGCGCGGGAGGGCATCCCTGCCGGGGGTGGCACCTGCTCCTGTGGATCGCGCCGCACCCGTGGCCACACACCCCCCTCCCGGCCGCCGTATAGACTTCCCCGGTGAAAACTTTCGACGACCTCTTCGCGGAGCTGGGCGAGAAGGCCGCCGCCCGTCCCGAGGGATCGGGCACCGTACGCGAACTCGACGCCGGCGTGCACGTCATCGGCAAGAAGATCGTCGAGGAGGCCGCTGAGGTGTGGATGGCGGCCGAGTACGAGGGCGACGAGCGCACCGCAGAGGAGATCTCGCAGCTGCTCTACCACCTCCAGGTGCTGATGCTCGCCAAGGGCCTGACGACAGCCGACGTCTACCGACATCTGTGAGCTCCGCCCCGCTCGCCGGGGTGCGCCGCCGATCCGCGCCGTCGCGCCCGCACGCTTCTCGGAGAGTCGTGCCGCCCATCGATCCGCTGTCGAGTCCTGAAGGACGTCCCGTGACCACCACTTCCGCGCTCCTGCGCGTCGCCGTCCCCAACAAGGGATCCCTCTCCGAGACCGCCGGGCAGATGCTCGCCGAGGCGGGCTACACCGGCCGCCGCGACCCGAAGGAGCTGCATGTCGTCGACGAGCGCAACGGCGTGGAGTTCTTCTACCTCCGTCCGCGCGACATCGCGACCTATGTCGGCTCCGGCGCCCTCGACGTCGGAGTCACTGGCCGCGATCTGCTGATCGACTCCGGCTCCGAGGCGCGCGAGATCGCGAGCCTCGGCTTCGCGGACTCGACGTTCCGCTTCGCCGGGCCCGCGGGACGCTACTCCGAGCTCGCCCAGATCGACGGGCTCCGGGTCGCCACGAGCTACCCCGGCCTCGTCGGCCGTTTCCTTCGCGAGCACGGTGTCGAGGTGACCCTGATCCGCCTCGACGGAGCGGTCGAATCCGCGATCCAGCTCGGTGTGGCCGACGTGATCGCCGACGTCGTCGAGACCGGGACCACGCTGCGCAAGGCGGGCCTGGAGATCTTCGGCCCCGTCATCCTCGACTCCACCGCTGTGCTGGTCTCGGCGGCCGGCGAGCCGGAGGGCATCCCCGTGCTGCTGCGCCGGCTCCAGGGCGTGCTCGTCGCCCGAGAGTACGTGCTGCTCGACTACGACTGCCCCGTCTCGCTCCTCGAGAGCGCCACCGCGACCGCCCCCGGGTTCGAATCGCCGACGGTCTCGCCGCTGCACGACCCCGAGTGGGTCGCCGTCCGGGTGATGGTGCCGCGCGCCGACATGAATCAGGTGATGGATCGCCTGTACGACCTGGGCGCCCGCGCGATCCTGGTCACCTCGATCCACGCCGCGCGCCTGTAGAGGAGGAGCGATGAGTCTCGCCGTCCGCGTCATCCCCTGCCTCGACGTCGCCGCCGGCCGCGTGGTCAAGGGCGTCAATTTCCAGAACCTGCGCGACGCAGGCGATCCTGTGGAGCTCGCGCGCCTGTACGTCGAGCAGGGAGCAGACGAGCTCACCTTCCTCGACGTCACCGCCACGGTCGACGACCGCTCCACCACCTACGACGTCGTCCGGGCGACGGCCGAGCAGGTCTTCGTCCCGCTGACGGTCGGCGGAGGAGTCCGCAGCGCCGACGACGTCTCGCGGCTGCTCGCGCACGGGGCCGACAAGGTCGGCGTCAACTCGGCCGCGCTCGCCCGCCCGGAGCTGCTCGGTGAGATCGCCGACCTCTTCGGAGCCCAGGTGCTGGTGCTGTCGCTCGACGTCAAGCGGAGCGACGCCACCGCCTCCGGCTTCGTCGTCACCACCCACGGCGGTCGCCGCGAGACGGACGTCGATGCTCTGGCCTGGGCGGCGGAGGCCGTCGATCGCGGCGCCGGGGAGCTGCTGGTCAACTCCATCGACGCCGACGGCACGAAGCAGGGCTTCGATCTCGAGCTGATCGCCGCGATGCGTGAGCTGAGCAGCGTGCCGGTGATCGCCTCGGGAGGCGCAGGTGCCGTCGAGCACTTCGCGCCCGCCGTCGAGGCGGGCGCCGACGCCGTGCTCGCCGCCTCCGTCTTCCACAACCGCGAGCTGACGATCGGAGACGTCAAGCGTGCGTTGGCCGAGTCCGGGGTCGAGATCCGATGACGCCCGCGGAGCTCGACGAGGTCCTCGACCGTGCCGCCTTCGACGCGAGCGGACTGCTGCCCGCGATCATCCAGCAGCACGACAGTCGTGAGGTGCTGATGATGGGCTGGATGGACCGCGAGGCCCTCCGCCGCACTCTGACCGAGGGCCGGGTCACCTTCTGGTCCCGGTCTCGGCAGGAGTACTGGCGGAAGGGCGACACCTCCGGCCACGCGCAGTACGTGCGTGGAGCCGCGCTCGACTGCGATGCCGACACGCTGCTCGTGCAGGTGGAGCAGATCGGGGCCGCCTGCCACACGGGGAGGCACGCCTGCTTCGACGTGGATCCGCTCGCCCCGGTCACCGCCCTCGGCCCCGGTTCGGGGGAGTGAGGATGAGCGGCCGGCGGCTGAAGTACTCGGCGATCCTCGCGATCGTCCTGCTGGCCGCGCTCGAGCTGACCGCGTCCACCCAGCCGTGGTTCACACTCACCCTCGCGGCGACTGAGGGCGAAGGCCAGCGGATCGACGTGGCAGGCACGGTCGCGGCTCCGGCGCTCTCGGCCCTCGCCCTGGCCGGCCTGGCCCTCGCCGCGGCTCTGGCGATCGCGGGCCCGGCCTTCCGCGTCGT
>NZ_LIIN01000181.1 GCF_001634385.1 Rathayibacter tanaceti
CAACGGCGGCTCGGGGGACGCCGGCCCGGGGAACGGCGGCCTCGGGAGCCCCGACGGCCTTCTCGGCCGCCGCGGTCTCCTCCGGCGCAGCGACGGACGGGTTCTCGGCATCGGCACCGGACGCGGCGGCGAGCCTTTCGGCCGCGCGCGCCTCCCTCCGAGTCAGGGGGACGGTGCTCGAGGTGCCGGGACACTCCTCAGTGCGGGGAATGTCTGGCTTCGACACGCGTGCGGTCTCCTCGTGCTGGTCGTTCGGGGATAGGGGGCCAGCGGGGTGTCCGGCGAGCATCGAGTCTAACGCGGCCCTGCCGGATAACGGAACGGTCACGGTGGATGTGGACGGATGTTCTCCACACGCTCTCGACCCGCGGTGCCAGGATGGGGCGCAACCGGGAAGGAGCTCCTCATGACCGCATCCACCGCCCCCACCGGGCCCGTCCTCGTCGGTGTCGTCGACGGCCAGCGGCCCGAGGTCCTGCGGACCGCCGCGCGCGTCGCCGCCGATGCGGGAGCCTCTCTGCTGCTCGTCTCGGTGTCAGCCGATCCCTACCTGGTCGGCGAGTACGTCGATCCGATGACCGGAGGCATCCCCCTGGGCTTCGTCGGCGCCTCTCCGGATCGCGGCCAGGGTCCGAGCATCCCGCCGGTGCTGCGCGAGACGGCCGAGCACGAGCTCGCCGACAGTGGCGTGCAGTGGTCGCTGCGCGCGGCCCAGGGCGAGCCCGCTCTCGCGCTCGCTCAGGTCGCCGAGGAGGTGGACGCGCGGATGATCGTCGTCGGCACGCGCGACGCCGGCGTGCTCGCGAGCATCGCCGAGTTCCTCAGCGGGAGCGTCGCAGCGCACCTCGCGCATCACCAGCACCGCCCCGTCCTCGTCGTCCCGCGCGCCGACCGCGATCCGTCGCGCCCCGCGCCGTGGGACCTCGCGGAGTGACGCGACCCCTCCACCTCCGGCCCGCGGCGATCCTCCTGGTCGCCGCGGGCGGGCGCGGTCGGCACGGCGGGCCGCGCCGCGGTCGCCGTCTGGCTGCCTCCACTCGGGGCGCTGCCGATCGCGACGGTCCTCGTCAACCTGCTCGGGGCGTTCCTCCTGGGCCTGCTGCTCGAGGGGCTCGCGCGCCGCGGACCCGACGAGGGCGGTCGGCAGACGCTGCGCCTCCTGCTCGGCACGGGCGTGCTCGGCGGCTTCACCACCTACAGCACTTTCTCTCTCGACACGGTGACCCTGCTCGAGGGCGGGCACCTCGCCGAGTCGCTCCTCTACACCGGAGGCACGCTGGTTCTCGGCGGCGCTGCCGCCGCGCTGGGCATCGCAGTCGCGGGTTGCCGACGGGTGGCCGCGTGACTCCGGGGCTGCTCATCGCGGTCGCGCTGGCGGGCGGGCTCGGCTCGGCGGCTCGGCTCGTGCTCGACGGAGTCGCCCGGCAGCTGGTCCCGGTGCGCTGGCCGGTCGGCACAGCGCTGATCAACGTCGTGGGCTCACTGCTGCTCGGAGTCGTCACCGGGCTGGCGCTGACCGGCTCCGTGGACGCGTCGTGGCGGCTCGTGCTGGGCACCGGACTGATCGGCGGCTTCACGACCTTCAGCACTGCGAGCGTCGAGGCGGTGCGGATGCTGCTCGCCGGCCGCTGGACTGCGGGGCTGGGCTACGGGCTCGGAGTGGGAGCACTCGCGTTCGCCGGAGTCGCCGTCGGGCTCGCTCTGACCGGAGTCCGTCCCGGTTGAGCCGCCCCAGCTCGCGGGCCACGGTGGAGCGACTTCCGCGTTCTGACGCGGAAAGCCTCCGCCCCTGACCGTCATCGGGCGCCCGGATCCGCGCCGGATGCGTGAAGATGGGCCAATGACATCCGTGGGGGGCGTTCAGGATCTGCGGTTGGCCGTCGTCGACGACCAGCCGCTCTACCGTCACATGCTCACCTCAATGCTGCGTTCGGTGGCGGGCGTACGGAGCGTCGCCGAGGCGGGATCGGCCGCGGAGGCGCGCTCGACGCTGCGGCCCGCCAAGCTGGACGTCGCGATCCTCGACATCGAGCTCGGAGACGGCGACGGGATCGAGCTCGGCCGGCGATTGCGCAGCACGGCGCCCGAGCTGGGCATCGTCCTGCTCTCAGCGGTCGACGCGATGCACCGCTTCCTCCGGCTTGATCGGAGCGAGGCGCGCGGCTGGAGCTATCTCTCCAAGTCCTCCTCCCTCTCGGCGCCGGCCCTGCTCGCCGCGGTCAGGGCGACCGCCGCCGGCCGCACCGTGCTCGACCCGGCGCTGGTCGCCGCACGGACCGCCCGGCGCGACTCGCCGGTCGCCGGCCTGAGCCCGCGCCAGTACGAGGTGCTGGCGGGTCTCGCCTCCGGGCTGACCAACGCAGCGATCGGCGAGCGGCTGGGCATCGCCGTCCGCTCGGTCGACAACCACGTCAACGCGGTCTACGCGGCGCTCGGAGTGCGCTCGGACGGGCAGCGCAACCCGCGGGTCGATGCGACCCTCCACTTCCTCGAGCACACGGGATGAGCGCGACGTCAGCCGACGAGCGCCAGGACAACCGGATCGTGCTCGGTGCGATGGCCCTGCTCGGCGGGGTCCTCTCGCTACTGGCCGCCCTGCAGTCGGTCTTCGCGCTCGGGATCCTGTCGCAGACCCTCCGCGGCGTCGTCGCCGGCCCGATGCTCGACGTCACCGTGCGGGTGCTCGTCAACGTCACGTCGATCGGCGTCGCGATCGCCGTGGTCGCGGTGCTGCGGCCGGAGCGGCTGTCCGGCCGGCCCCGCGCCATCCGGACCGTGCTGATCGCCGCGGCGGTGGGAGTCGTGCGGTGCAGCCTCCAGGTGCTCGGGGGCGTCTATCCGCCCGGAGCCCTCGACGCCCTGGTGGTCGAGCTGGCCGTGGGCGCGATGGTGGTCGTGCTGATCTGCTCCTACGGTTACCTGCTCGTGCGTGCTGCTCGGCGCGTCCGCGACACGGAGCGGCAGCGCGCTCGCGCCTCCGTGCAGGCGGTCGAGGCGGTGCAGGCACTCCAGCAGGAGGAGCTGCGGGTGCGGCGCGAGGTGGCTCAGAACCTGCACGGGCGCCTCCAGAACACTCTCGTGGTGCTCGCCGCGGAGCTCGCCGCGGTGGCCGACGCCTCCGCTCCCGGCACCGCCGACCGGCTCGCGAGCATCGTCGCGCGCCTCGACCGGCTGCGCGAGGAGGAGGTGCGGGCCGCCGGCCACGCGCTCTACCCCGTCGACATCGAGCACGGACTCGTCGCGGCCGTCCGCGACCTCGTCGCGCGCCTGCCTCCCGAGATCGCCGTCGACCTCGACCTCGGTGGTGTCCGTGCGCTCGAGGCCGAGGGCTGCGAACCGCCGCTCGAGCAGCGGGTGCTGCTCGCGCGGCTGATGGAGGAGGGGGTCACCAACGCGCTCAAGCACGGCGCAGCCCGTTCGCTGCGGCTGCACGGCGCGATCGACGTCGGCACGGTGGTGCTGACGCTCGACGACGACGGCAGCGGCCTCGGCGGCCCGCCGACGCGATCGGGCCTGGAGCGCCTGCATCGGCAGCTCTCGGTCTACGGAGGATCGTTGGAGCTCTCGGCCTCGCCCGCGCTCTCTGGCGCTCGGCTGCTCGTGCGCCTGCCGCTCTGCGACGGGGCGCGGGAGGCGGTCGGCCGGCTGCGCCTGCGCGTCCCGCCTCAGGCGGGGTAGACGAGCAGCGCCTCCGGATCGACGGCGAAGCCGATCTCGCTGCCGGGGGACAGGTCGAGCCGTGCCGCCCGCGCCGGGTCGATGTCGGCTCCCAGCAGTGCGCTGCGCACCCGCACGACGTCGCCCCGCGGCTCCACGTCGGTGATCTCCGCGCGCAGTCCGCCCTCC
>NZ_LIIN01000182.1 GCF_001634385.1 Rathayibacter tanaceti
CATGCCGTCGCGGGTCATCACGTTGTGCGCGCCGGGCGAGGGGGCGTTGCGCGCAGGCCCGCCGTCGACGACGAGGACGTCGCGGAGACTGCGGCCGAGCGCGGTAGCGGCGGCGAGGCCCGCGAAGGACGCACCGAGGATCAGGCGTCGGCGGGAGCGGGGGCATCGGTGGACGGGCCGGTGGAGGCGTTGGTGGAGGTCATGCCGACGATGCTCCGCCGATCCGGCCGCGCCAGCGAGGATCCGTGCCGTTCCGGCACGCGGAGGCATCCCGCGTGCCAGGCTGACCTCGTGCACGACGACCGGACCGCCCCCTCCGACAACGAGATCGTCGCGGCCGTCGGTCCGCGCCTGCGACGCCTCCGAACCCGCCGCGACCGCACGCTCGCCTCGCTCGCTGCCGAGACGGGAATCTCGGCGAGCACCCTCTCGCGCCTCGAGAGCGGCGGCCGGCGCGCGACGCTCGAGCTGCTCCTCCCGATCGCCCGCGCCCTCGAGGCGCCGCTCGACGAGCTCGTGGGAGCCGCACCCGAGGACCCACGGGTGCACGGCCGGCCGATGCGCCGGAACGGCATGCTCATCCAGCCGCTCAGCCGCGACGCAGGCGCGCTCCAGGCGTTCAAGCACACGATCCCGCCCGGACCGGTACCGGAGCCCGGACAGCAGGGCGAACACGAGGGGTTCGAGTGGCTCTACGTGCTCAGCGGACGCCTGCGCCTGCTCCTCGGCGAGCACGATCTCGTCCTGCCCGCCGGAGAGGCCGCGGAGTTCGACACCCGCGTGCCGCACTGGTTCGGCCGCGCCGACGAGCAGCAGGTCGAGTTCCTCAGCCTGTTCGGCCGTCAGGGCGAGCGGATGCACGTGCGTGCCTCCACCCGCCGTTGAGCGCGGTCACACCTCGCCGAGTACCTCACGGACGAAGCCTGTGGTGCGCGCCCGCAGAGTCGCGATCCGCTCCGACCGCGCCGCCTCCACGTCGAACCCGACGTAGGCGACCGGTGGTCGCTGCCGCACGTTCACCGAGCACTGGAACTCCGAGCAGACCAGCGTGCCGAGAGTGTCGCCCGCCCGCCCGGCTGCCCCCGCCTTGCGTGCCCCGAAGAACACGACGTCGTTCGGGAGACGGATGTCGCGGCACCACGAGCACTGGGCCCGCGAGCGGGGCAGCGCGTCGGCCTGCGTGAGCAGCACCCCGACGACACGCTCCTCCAGCGGGACCACGACGTAGGCGCGGCGTCCCATCCTCCGGTCGCGCCAGCCGAGGTGGTCGACCCCCTCCCAGTCGAAGGAGTCGATGGCCTTCGGCAGAGCGAGGTCGGCGACCTCCTTGCGCGAAGCGTTGACGAAGCAGGCTCGGATCTCGTTCTCGGTCAGTGGTTGCATGGCTCTTCCGAGCCTAGGCCGGGATCAGCCCAGGTGGGCGACGGCTTCCTTCGGCGCCTGCGCGAGGAACTCCTCTTTCTTCACCCGGATCATCGCGACCGCGACGCCGGAGGCGACGACCAGGCCGATCGCGGCCGCGACGAACACAGCGGAGTAGCCGTCTACGAACGCGGCGGGCGACTGCTGCTCGCCCGCGACGCCGGCGTAGACGGTGGTGAAGATCGAGAGCCCGATCGAGCCGCCGATCTGCATGGCGGCGTTCGCGGTCGCCCCCGCGGCGCCGGCGTCGTGAGCCGCGACTCCGGTGAGCGCGAGGTTCTGCAGCGGCACGAAGACCATCGCCATGCCGATGCCGAGCAGGATCAGCGCGGGCAGCACCTCGACGAGGTAGCCGCCGTCCGGGGTGACGCGGCTGAGGTAGAGCAGGCCCGCGGCCGCGATCAGCGGTCCCGCGATCATGAGGATGCGTGGGCCGGTGCGCGGGAGCAGGCGTGCGGCGACTCCGGCGACGATCATGATCGTCACCGTCATCGGCAGGTTCGCCAGGCCCGCCTCGAGCGGCGGGAGCCCGAGGACCAGCTGGAGGTGCAGGGTGAGGTAGAGGGTGGAGCCGATCATGACGCTGCCGACGATCGCCTGCACCAGGAAGGCGCCTCCGCGCACCCGATCGGCGACGATGCGCAGCGGCAGCGACGGGTGGTCGGACCTGGCCTGGATGCGCACGAAGAGGGCGAGCAGCAGCACGCCGGCGAGCAGGAATCCGAGAGTGTCGACGCGGAGCCAGCCCTGCTCGGCCAGCGTGAAGCCGTAGACCACGCTCGCGAGGCCGAGCGCGACGGTGATCGTCCCCGCGACGTCGAAGCGGTTGCGCCCCTCCGCACGGCTCTCGGTGACCAGCAGCTGGCCGGCGATCGCGCCGCCGACGACGACCGGCACGTTGACCAGGAGGCACCAGCGCCAGTCTGCGAACTCGGTGAGCAGGCCACCGAGCACGAGCCCGACGGCCGCGCCCGCTCCTGCGACCGCGCCGAAGACAGCGAAGGCCGTGCCGCGCTCGCGACCGGAGGGGAACGACACGGTGAGCAGCGCCAGCGCGGCGGGGGCGAGGAGCGCAGCGAACGCTCCCTGGAGGCCGCGGGCCGCGATCAGCTCGGTGCCGGAGGAGGCGAGTCCGCCCCACGCGGACGCGACGCCGAAGCCGACCATGCCGATCAGGTAGGTGCGCTTGCGACCGGTGTAGTCGGCGATGCGGCCGCCGAGAAGGAGCAGGGCGCCGAAGGCGAGCGCGTAGGCGGTGACAACCCACTGGCGCTCGACGTCGGTGAGCCCGAGGTCGGCCTGCGCGGCAGGCAGGGCGATGGTGACGATCGTGCCGTCGAGGACGACGACGAGCTGCGTGAGCGCGAGGATCACGAGCACCCACCAGCGGCGGGCGGACGAGGGAGCGGAGGGGGAGGGCATGGCGGCCTTTCGCACGGGAGCGGAGCGGGACCGGTGGGTCCGGATCCGAGCCGCGTCGTCGGGGCCGAACCACCCCAACCAGTTGGTTGGGCGGAGAAGAGTGTATCGTTCGAGCGCCCGGAGGTGAACCATGGATCCGACGTCCGACCCGGCGCTCCCTGCCCGCGAGCGCATCCTGCGCGCCGCCTCCGCCGAGTTCGCCGCGCACGGCTTCGCCGGTGCCCGGGTCGATCGTGTGGCCGCTGCCGCCGGGCTTAACAAGGAGCGGCTCTACGCTTACTTCGGCGGCAAGCGCGGTCTGTTCGTCGCGACCGTCGTCGAGGCGATCACCGCTCTCGACGCGACGCTGCTCGCCGAGGCCTCCGACCTCCCGGACCTCGCCGGTCGCATGTTCGACCACGTCTGGGAGCACCCCGAGTTCCTGCGCCTGCTCACCTGGGCTCGCCTCGAGGGTGCCGGCGTCTGGGAGGAGGCCGGCGAACGCTTCGGCGGGATCCCCGCCCCCGAAGCGCGAGTCCTCGAGTGGCAGCGCGCGGGAGTCGTCGACGCGAGCTGGTCGGCCGACGATCTCTTCATCGCCCTCCTCGGCCTCTGCGAGATCTGGCATCTCACCCCCTTCGCCTCCCGCGGCGGCGAGGAGACGCGGGACCGCCGTCGCGCGTTCGTCGTGCACGTCGCGCAGCTCGTGGGCACGCCGCACTGAAGGCGGGTCAGCCGCCGGTCGGCTCCGATGTCGGGATCGACGTCGGCATCAACTGACCCGGTCGCGGCTGCAACACGATCCCCTCGTCGCCCGGGAGAACCACGCCTGCCGCACGCTGCGCCTCATCCTCGAGGAGAAGCGCTTCCGCATCGCCGGGAGCACAGGGCATGACCGCGCCGATGTTGTACTGATCCTCCACAGCACCCGTGTCGAAACTCGCCCGCAACACCGGACCACC
>NZ_LIIN01000183.1 GCF_001634385.1 Rathayibacter tanaceti
CCAAACCATCCGGATCGATATTTTGGCGCCAAGATAGTCGAGTGCACCCGGGTGCGATCATTGAGGCCTATTCAAAATGCTTCCCGGTAGAATTCTGCGCCGATGATTGCTGCGATGGTTTCGGCGAAGGGTCTGTAGGGGCGGCGGTAGTCGGTGTGGAGAATTATCCAGGTCTTCAGGTTCGCTGTCGCCTGCTCGATTTGGTAGCGGATGCGGTTGATGTGGGTGTTGACGTGTTTCTCTTCTTCGGAGAGTTAGCCGCCAGCAAGGTTCTTCTTCGGGGAGAAAATCCCGAGTCTGTTCTAGCCGCGGTCTCCGAAGTGGCGGGGTTCCTCGGCCGGGTCATCGAGGAAACCGGATTCTCGGAGCGCTTTTACGTCGCGGACACCGCCGGGAAGCTGGGTCGGAAACCCAGACACGGTGGCCATCGAGGGTGCCGGCGACGTGTAATTCATGCCCGTGCACTTGTTCTTCCCGGAGTACAGCTCGGGCCGGTCTCGCCGGGCCCAGCAAGGGAACAGCCTGCCATCGACGATGTACTGGCCGTTCGGGTCGAGGTCATCGACCGTCGGCATGCAGTCGACCAATGTGGCCGTCACAAGGGGCACGAACGCCGCGATGGTCCGCGAGATCGTCGGCTGCGACACGCCGACCATCTCCGCCAACTGAGGCTGGACGCTATTGCATCGCAGACAGGCCAGAGTGACGGCAACGGAACGGAAGAGAGCCACCGTCGGCTTCTTCCCCACTATCCGTTCCGCCCTCGACATCAATAGCGCTACCCTCGCGCAGAGATTCTATATTTCCGCCACAGTGAAACCTGTCCCGTGATACATCCGTGATGGTTCTTGCCGAAGATCGATTGTGTTAAATCAATTCTCTTAGGAGAATCGTCACTTTCAGTTATGCCACGTGTGCCCGAATCGACTCAATACAGGTGTTTTGAACGAATCTCATGAAAGGGTAAAGCGGTCTTTTATCCGCGGCAACGGAAACGGTTCAGGAATTCGGTGGCGGTAAAGGTGGAATTCGCTGTCAGGAATTGCAGATCCGGACACATGTCTTCTCGTAGCGATGCTGGCTGAGGTACGCATCCGAAATCCTCGGATCCGTTTTCGCGAATGCGAATTTGGCCGGTCTCTCCTGGGGAAAGCGTGAGGTGCGACCATGAGCATGCCCAATCGACAGGGCTCGCCGTGTCGTTGACGATGTTCACGTCGTGGGACGGGGCCTCGAGCAGCGTTCCGTGGATCCAGAATCCGACGAGGATAATGGAGGTCACGACTGACAGCGCAACGGCCGGCCATCGGCGGCGGCGAGATCCCTGGCGGCTCCTTCCGACAGCCTCCGTCTCGAAGATCCGAAAAAGGTTTCGACTAGTCATGGGGTGTCAGATCCCTCGCGTCACGATCGCGGCATCCGATGGAGGTGGGGCGATGAGATCTCGTTTGGTCACACTGGGACAATACGGGTGGAGGGTTCGGTGAGCGAGTACCTGAGCGAAATTTGTCGTACAGGACGGTCCTGAACCTCGATCGAAGCGCCCCGCAGCGTCGAGCCGCGGTCGCTGCGAGCCTCCGGGATGCCTCAGCCGGGATGCGCTGACGCCCCGCCGTGAGGAACCGCGCAGCGGCGGTACGATCACGGCGGGGCGCCTCAGCGCGACGCCACCGCGATCTCGATCGGTGCGCCCGGCAGCGTCGTCGAGGCGAGCACCGAGCCCGTCGCGATGTCGACGGCGTGCACCGCGGAGGAGGCCGGCTCGGTCACGTACGCGACGTCGCCCAGGACCGTCAGCGCGGGGTGCGCGTCCTGCCACTCGATCGGGCCCGTCCACGGGTCGATCACGGGGGCGGAGGCCGTGATCGCCCCGGTCTCGACGTCCATCGTGTGCAGGGCTCCGTCGGTGCCCAGGATCACGGCGTTGTCGTCGGCCGTGCGCGCGATGTCGCGCCAGGTGTAGCCGAAGTCGAGGTCGATCACGCGCGAGTCTTCGCGACGGTGTCCGTCAGCACGACCTTCGAGAGTTCGACCCCCTCCTTGTCGGGATCGTCGTTGTAGTCGCCGACCGTGATCGGCGAGGTCTCGCTCACGTACTGGTTGCCGGTGCGGCCGTAGGGGTCCGGGGCCGTGATCTTCGTGAAGGCTCCGTCGTCGTAGACGAGCACGCCGTTGCTGCAGCCGAACACGGCGATCTCGTCGGCCGCCGCTCCCTCCCCGTGCACCGAGGGGCAGTCCTCGCTGCGGGCGGTCTCGGTGCGCGAGGCGTCCAGGGCGCGGACGCCGGTGCGCGACTCGCTGTCGCCGATGGTGGTCAGCAGGGTGCCGTCCTCGAGCTCGATCGAGACGCCGTGGTGCGCGGCGGGAGCCGGCACCGTCTCGGTCTCGGGCAGTCCGCCCGCGAGCAGGTCGTCCGAGGTGTAGATCGTGGTGTCGCCTGTACCGTCCGAGAAGAGGATGGTCTTTCCGCCGTGCCGGACGACGTGCCCAGGCGTCGGCGCGTCGAAGACCAGGTCGGTGAGCTCGGGCTCGCCGCCCGTGTCGAGCACCTGGAAGCCGGTGTCGGTCGAGACGAGCACGTGCCGCCCGTCGCCGGCCGAGTTGAGGCGCACGAAGCCGGAGTGGGCGATGTCGCCCTCGGTCTCGAGCGTGGCGGCGTCGAGCACGACGAGACCTCCGTCGTAGCTGAGGGCCACGCGGGGGCCGGTGTCGGCGGAGGCGGCGGGCAACGCGGGCGCCGCGCCTCCCGGGCCCGAGCAGGCGGTGAGCGCGAGGGCCGCGGAGGCGGCGAGTGCGGTGCCGACGAGGGCGCGGCGGTGGCGGTGGTTCATGGGTTCCTTCCGAGGTGGTGGTCGTCGATCAGGGGGACAGCCCCGAGACGAGGAGACGCTCGTTGGCGCGCATCATCTCGAGGTAGGTGGGGGCGCCTCCGTCGGCGGGGGTGAGCGACTCGGTGTAGAGGGCGATCACCTCGACGTCGACGTCGGCCTCGTCGGCGAGCACCTGCACGAGGCGGTCGGGCTGGGAGGCGTCGGCGAAGATCGCGGGAACCCCCGCCTCCTCGATCGCCTGCGTCAACTCCTCCAGGTCCGAGGCGCTCGGCGCGGCGAGCGTGGTCCCGCTCGGCAGCACGGCGCCGATCACGCGGAAGCCGTACCGCTCGGCGAGGTAGCCGAACACGTGGTGGTTGGTGACGAGGACGCGGCGCTCGGCGGGGATCGCGGCGAACGCCTCCGCCAGCTCGCCGTCGAGGGCGACCAGCTCGGCGCGGTAGGCGGTCGCTCGCTCGCCCGGCGCGGCTCCCGCGGCGGTGAGGGCAGGGCCGAGCCCGTCGACCACGTCGATCATCCGCTGCGGGTCGGTCCAGAAGTGCGGGTCGGTGGCGCCGTCGGAGTAGGCGAGCGGCTCGATGAGCTCGCCCGCGGCGATCACGGGCACGCCCGCCTCCGCCGCCGCGTCGACCTGCTGCTGCAGCCCCTCCTCCAGCCCGAAGCCGTTCGACACGATCAGGTCGGCGTCGAGGATGCGCGCCGCCTCCTGCGCCGAGATCTCGAACGAGTGCGGGTCGGCGCCGGGCGGCATCAGGGTCATCACCTCCGCCTCGTCGCCCACCAGCTCCTCGACGACATCGCCGAGGATGTTCGTGGTCACCACGATCAGCGGCCCGTCGGCCGAGGCGGTGCCCGAGCAGCCGGCGGTCAGTGCGCCGAGCGCGAGCGCGGCGGAGACGGCGACGGCGCGCACGACGCGGCGGGC
>NZ_LIIN01000184.1 GCF_001634385.1 Rathayibacter tanaceti
CGCGGCGGTGGCGCTGAGCGCCCCGCGGATCCGCACCGCCGGGTGGGGGCCGAACTCTTCGGTCACCAGGCGATCTCGAGCATCGCGGTGTTGATGCCCGAGCCCACTCCGATGAGCAGCACGCGGTTGCCGGGCTGCAGGGTCTCGGCCTCCTGGGCAGGGTGATCGGGATCGATGCCGGGCCGACGTTGCCGAGCGTCGGGTAGGTCGTGGGGACACGGCTGCGATCGAGGCCGACCGCCTTCACCAGGGCGTTGGTGTGCACATCCGACACCTGGTGCGTGATGTAGCGGTCCATGCCGCCCCAGTTCCAGTCGCGGGTGGCCTCCTTCCAGGCGGAGAGCACGAGGTCCATCCCGCCCTTGAGCAGGGCCTTGGCGTCGGTGAACATGCCGTCGACGCTGCCCACGCAGAGCTCGTTGAACTGCGTGGCCGCGCGGGTGATGCCCCCGAGGATCCGGTGGCCCCTGGGGTGCTCGTCGGCGGGGCCGAGGATCGCGGCGGCCGCCCCCGAGCCGAGGGTGAGGCTCGCGAACTCACTCATGAAGTCCTTGCGGTTCACGCCCTCGCGGCTGAGGCGATCGATGGTGTTGACCTGGATCTCGTCGGCGTCCTCGCCGTCGATGATCATGGCGTAGCGGATCTGACCAGAGTCGATGAGCTGCGCGGCGAGGGTCATGCCGTTCACGAACCCGAGGCAGGCGTTGGCGATGTCGAAGTTGATGGCCGACGAGGGCAGTCCCAGACCGTGGTGCAGGCGCACGGCGACCGACGGCTCGAGATGCTTGCGCGTGACCGAGGTGTTGATGATGAGCCCGATCTGATCGGGGCGGATGCCCGCCTCATCCAGAGCCCGCTTGCCCGCGTCGATCGCTGCCGCGTCGAAACCCTGCTCGGCGCTCCAGTTGCGGCGCTCGTGCACCCCGGCGACGCGCTGGAGCAGGCCCGTGGGGAGTCGGAGGCGTTTCAGCGCCGGAGCCAGGCGCGCATCGATCTCGGCCGAGGTGGTCACTCGCGGAGCCATCGTGGTCGCGACGGACAGCAATGCGACGTTGCGGTGCGTGGTCGTTGCGTTTCCGTCCAACGGAACTCCCTGTCGAGTTGTCGATCCTGGCATGTGCCTCCGCGATTTTACGCTGTCGTTCGGTCAGCGCTTCCTGAACGGGCACTGGATACCGCCGGAAAGCGGCCTCGGGGCACGCGCGTCGCCTTCCGGCCTGCACTGGCGGGGATCGGGGGCGGTCAGTCATATCGGGAGCGTGCTGTCAACCCACCGTCCGCCGAGAGGCTGGGGCACCAGGGCGGAGGGCCGACGGCGCCGAACCACGGGAGCTAGGTCCCCATCGCCCAGGGTTCGCGGTCGCCGCGGAGCCGTGCGGCGAGCGCCATCGCCTGCTCGTCCGTCAGCGTCGCGACGTAGTCGACCACTCCGCGGCCCCGCCCGAGCCGCTGGAGCACGGCGGGGTCGGACGTCGGACGGCCGCGCTCGTCGGTCGGCAGCCAGTCGGGGTGGTCGGCGCGCAGACGGAAGTAGCCGTCGGCCGCGAGTTCGATCAGGTCGAGCAGCTTCTGCGGTGCACGCGAGCCGTCGCGCGGATCAGCGAGCCAGGCGTCGAGGTGGGTCACCAGCGTCTCGAGCACCTGGGACTGCCCGCGCTGGTAGGTGGCGAAGTCGGGGCGGTCGATCACGAAACGCGTGTGCACGAACTTCAGCACCGCCACGTCGTGCCAGGCGTCTGGGAGGAGCGAGAGATGACCCGAGCGGACGTTCGGCTCGGCCAGCACCACGACCGAGCGCTGGAGCCGGCCGATCCAGGAGGAGACGAACGCCTCGATCGCGCGCTCCGTGCGGGTCGAGCCGTCGAACGGCACGGCCAGCAGACCCTCGACCAGCTCGGTCGAGACCCGCTCGACGGAGGCGCGGAAGTGCTCATCGCTCGCGATCCACGGGTCGCGCGCAACGAGCCTGCGCCGCAGCATCTCGAGCGAGTGCCCCGGCGCCCTGGCCCAGAGTTCCGCGGCGTCGAGAGCGGCGAGTGCGTTCTGCTCACGGAGGAACGCGCGGAACTCGACCGCCACCGCCGCCTGCTGCAGGACTCCCGCGCGGTAGAAGTCGTCGAGGTCGTGCAGCGAGTAGGCGATGTCGTCGGCGACGTCCATCACCGAGCACTCGAGGGTCTGCTGCCAGGGGGCGATCGCGGCGAAGCCGGAGCGCGCGTCGAGCAGGTCGTCGAGGTCGAGTGTGTAGGCCGAGAACTTCGGCGGTGCGGTCTCCCACTGGCTGGCGGTGGAGCCGCGCGGCAGCTCGGTGGGGTCGGCCGAGTCGATGCCGGGTCGGCAGACGGTCCGCCCCCAGGGGTACTTGAGCACGGCGGCGCGGGAGGCGGCGGTGAGGTTGAGCCCCACCTCGACCGTCTCGCAGACGTCGAGCTCCGAGAGGATCCGGAACGACTGCGCGTTCCCCTCGAAGCCCTCGGCGAGCCCGAGACGCTCGCGGGCGAGGCGGTCGAGCGCCTGCTCGCCGAGATGCCCGAACGGAGGATGACCCAGGTCGTGCGCGCTCGCGGCCGCCTGCACCACCACGGGGTCGCAGCCGCCGAGCCGCTCGACGAGTTCGCGCTGGGCCCGGTCGGTGGTGGTGAGCTGCATGGCGATCGCGCGGGCCACGGCTGTCACCTTGATCGAGTGCGTGAGCCGGTTGTGCACAACCTGGCCGACGCCGGAGGGCGAGATGACCTGCGTGACGGCGGAGAGACGGGCGAAGTAGGGCGAGAACCGGATCCGCTCGAGGTCGACCCGGTACTCGGGGAACTCCTCGCCGGTGGCGAAGCGGTCGAGCGGCTCGGGGATGCGCCGGTCGCGTCGATGATCGTGGGCCGGCAGCGCTCGGGGGGATGCCGCTGTGCCCGGGAGTTCCGCCTCGCTCATGGCCCCACCCTAATCAGGCGGTCGGCCCGCCCCGGACATCCCTGAGGCCGCGATCGCGGACGTCGGCCGGCTCCTCGCGAGGGCCGACGGCGATCAGCACCGCCGCAGCGACCACTGCCCCGAGAACGTAGACCGCGATGTCGAGCCACGAGAAGGTGGTGCCGACGATCAACCGCAGCGGTGCCCACAGCTCGACCAGGCGCGACGCGACTCCGATCGCCTGGAGCTGCTCCATCGCGATGGACCAGGCCAGCGCGATCCCCGCCGCGGTCACCGCGGGCACGCGGGGCAGCAGGACGGCGGTGAGCAGCGCGACGAGCACCACGTAGAGCACTCCTCCGGCGACATCGGCGAGCAGCCCGGTCAGCAGGAAGCGCAGGGCCAGGCCCAAACCCAGGGTGGTGAGGGCGGCGAGAGCGAAGCGGAGGCGGGCCCTCATCGCGTGCGCTCGTCGAGGGCGCGCTGGAGCCGGTCCAGGGCGAGGAGGAAGGTCCGGTCGTCGGCGACCCGCCAGCCGAGCGGCGCCGGAGAGGCGACGACGAGGGGGACGAGCACGGTGTGGGGGCGTCGGCGGGCGGCGATCGCCTCCGCCGACGCGCGGAGGACCCCGGGGCCGGCCGGGGAACGCGGTGCGAGCACGGCCAGCACGACGGCGCGGACGCGGCGGGAGCCCGCGGGTGAGGTGCCCACTCCGACCGACGCGATCCGCTCCCACTCGGCGATGCGGAGCGCGTC
>NZ_LIIN01000185.1 GCF_001634385.1 Rathayibacter tanaceti
TGGCGGCCTCGCCGCAGATCCGCGGCATCGACCACCGGCCGCCCGAGCCGGCCGTCGTCGCGCATCCGCTGCGCGACCGCGCGTGCCTCCTCCTCGCCGGACCCCTCGCACTCGCACTCGCGGTCGACGCGCGGGTGGCGGTACACGCCTACCGTCGGCTCGCCCGGGTCTCGCTGCACCCCGAGATGGAGCGCCTCGCCGAGACCATCACGGGGATCCTCGAGCGCCAGGCCGACTTCTTCACGGTGCAGGCCGCCGCACGCGTGGGCCGTCCCCTGCGTCGGCGCGTGGTCGCCGCCGGTCTGCTGGCGGTGCTGCGCCTCCCGATCGGCGAGGCCGAGCTGCCGGAGGAGCTGGCCCACGAGGGGCGCGAGCTGGTGTTCGGCCGCGACGACGGTGGACTCGACGGGATCGACGCGGGAATCGTCGCCACGTTCGCGCTGCCCTGCACCGCGGCCCGCCGGCTGGTGCACCCCTACCGGCCGACGTCGATCCGCGCCGCGCACCGACTCGGACGCCTGGCCGCCGACACCCGCGCGGCGGTCGAGACGCTGCTGGATCAGGTGCGCGAGGAGACACAGCGAGGAGCGACGGCTCCGTGGTGAGCACCATCAGCGTGCAGAAGGCGACCGCCTCGGAGAGCGCACCGATGTCGCCCATCGCCAGGGGGAACACCTGGAGAACCAGCGCCGGACAGGCGAGGACGTGGACCGGGCCCGACACGGCCGCCCGTCAGGCGCGGCACGGCGGGCCGCACGCGGCGCTCAGCCCAGCAGCTCGCGCACGTCCTCCGCGGTGATGCCGCCGGTGGCCGCCGCTCCGTCGTCCGACATGACCGCCGCGAAGAGAGCCGCCTTCGCCTCCTTCAGGGCCATGACCTTCTCTTCGATGGTGTCCTTCGCGACGAGACGGTAGACCATGACCGAGCGGGTCTGGCCGATGCGGTGGGCGCGATCGACGGCCTGCGACTCGGTCGCCGGATTCCACCACGGGTCGAGCAGGATGCAGTAGTCGGCCTCGGTGAGATTGAGGCCGAAGCCGCCCGCCTTGAGCGAGATCAGGAAGACGCCGGCATCGCCCGAGCGGAACCGGTCGATGACCTCGTCGCGCTTCTTCGTCGCTCCGTCGAGATACGCGTACTCGATCCCGGCCGCATCGAGGCGGGAGCGCACCCGCCCCAGGAACCGCGTGAACTGGCTGAACACCAGGACGCGGTGGCCCTCGCTGAGAGCGTCACCGAGGAGCTCGTCGAGCAGGTCGAGCTTCGTCGACGGGACCTTCTCGTGCGCCTCATCGACCAGCGCGGCATCGAGCGCGACCTGGCGCAGCACGGTCAGCGCGCGGAAGATCGCGAAGCGGTTCTTCTCGAAGTCGCCGATCAGACCCAGCACCCGCTGCCGCTCCCGCGCCAGATAGGTGTCGTAGACCTTGCGCTGCCGGGGGCCCAGCTCCACCTCGAGGGTCTGCTCCTGCTTGGGCGGCAGCTCCTTGGCCACCAGCTCCTTGGTGCGCCGCAGCATCAACGGTCGGATGCGGCGCCGCAGCTGCGAGAGCTTCTCGGTGTCGGCCTCGCGCTCGATCGGCTTCTGATAGAACTCGACGAAGCCGGCGGGCGAGGGGAAGAGTCCGGGAGCGACGATCGAGAGGAGTGACCACAGCTCCATCACGTTGTTCTCCATCGGCGTTCCCGTGATGGCGAGCTTGAACGGCACGTCGAGGCGGCGCGCGAGCTGGTGGGTGGCCGACTGGCGGTTCTTCACGAACTGCGCCTCGTCGAGGAGGAGTCCCGACCACTGGATGCCCGCGTACGACTCGTAGTCGAGGCGGAACAGGGCGTAGGAGGTGACGACCAGCTCGGCCTCGCCGATGACGCCGGTGAGCGCCCGGCGCTTCTTCTTGGAGGTCTCGTCGATCCCGACGACCGGAGGCCCGGGGCGAAGCGCTCGGCCTCGCCGACCCAGTTGGGCACGACGCTGGTCGGCGCGACCACGAGGAACGGGCGCGGCGAGGTACCCGCCTCCTCCGCCGCGGCACGCTGCTGCTGCATCACGCGCGCGACGAGCGCGAGCGACTGCACGGTCTTGCCCAGACCCATGTCGTCGGCGAGCACGCCGCCGAGCTGGTTGTCGTAGAGGAACGAGAGCCAGTCATAGCCGAGCTGCTGGTAGGGCCGCAGCTCGACCGCGAAGCCCTCGGGCAGGGTCCGCGACTCCAGAGCGCCCGTGGCCGTGAATCCGGAGAGGCCCTCGACGGAGCGGCGCCAGGCCGCTGCCTGCGCCTCGACCACGCCCAACTCGACCAGCTCGTCCCAGAGGGACGACTGGAAGCGGCTGATCCGCAGCGTCTCGCTCGGGTCGTCCGAGAGCTCGCGCGCCTCGGCGATCAGCTCGCGGAGGCGGCCGAAGCGCTCGTCGTCGAGCGCGAAGTAGACGCCGCTGGGCAGCACCATGTACTCGTCGCCGCGAGCCAGCGCGAGGAAGATCTCGGCGAGCGGCACCGCCTCCTCGTTGACCGTGACGGAGATCTCGAGGTTGAACCAGTCGCGGCTGTCGGGCTGGGCGACGGTCTGCACGGCGACGATCGGCGCGGTCTCGGCCTCGCGGTACTCGACGCGCTCGCCGATCTCCTCGATCTCGACGGTGCCGAGTTCGCGGAGGCGCTCGGCCTCGCCGGTGAGGAAGCCGACCGTCTGCATGCCGCGCAGGTCGAACGTCGGCCGCAGTCGCCGGCTCGACGGCGAGACGAGGGCGGGAGCCGACTCGGGGTCGAGGCCGGCTCCGACGAGGGAGTCGAGGATCCGCTGCTCGGCGTCGAGGTCGCGGTAGCCCGCATCCTCGCCGGGTCGCAACGGGAGGCGCTGGGCATCCGTGCCGCGCGCGCCCTCGACTCCGTAGCGCCACCACCACGAGCCGCGCAGGCCGGCGCCCTCGGTGTGCTCGAGGGTCAGGCCGAGCCGAGGCTCGGGAACGGCCGGTGCTTCGAAGGAGCCGTCGCGCGAGACGATGTCGAACAGGCGGTGCAGGCGCTGGTAGTGCTCGGTGAGGAACGCCGACTCCTCCTGGGCGGGGATGCGGATGGCCTCGCGGCTCCAGAGGAAGGTGCGCGCCGAGGACAGCAGTGGGGCGGCGAACGGGATGAGGGTGACGGGTCGGGCGCGGAACTCGTCGCCGCCCTCCCAGGTGTAGAGCCTACGGCCGGATCGCCGATGAAGCCGAACTCCTCGGGTGCCGGATGATCACCGATCGCGACCAGCGACCGCAGCTCGAGGCCCGCGGCCGTTCGCGTGACGTCGATGGAGGCGGTGGCCGTGGTGTCGAGGATCTTCAGCGGCGACTGCTCGCGGTCGCCCATCACGAGGCCGATGCCCGCGCGGACCGCGCCGTGCAGCGCCGCCCAGATCGCCTCGCTCCGGCACTGGTCGAGGTAGAGCCAGGTGTCGGGCGAGTAATAGCTCGACGCGCTGTGACCCGAGAGGATGCCCTGCATCTCGCGGATCACGTCGATCTGACGCTCGTCGTAGTCGTGGCTGTAGTGCAGGTAGCCCAGGTCGCGCCAGCTGGCGCCGGTGCGCACCCAGCGGTCGCGGTCGCCCATCCGCACCGGTCGGACCCCCAGGCGCGGGCGCGGCTCGGGCGGCGGACGGTAGG
>NZ_LIIN01000186.1 GCF_001634385.1 Rathayibacter tanaceti
CGCGCGCGGGCGGCGGGCCCGGGCGAGGGCGATGCCTCCGGCTGCGAGCAGCAGGGCGCCGAGACCCAGCGGGAGGCCGATGTCGGCTCCTGTCGAGGGCAGCGGCGGGCGGGCACCGGGGTGCGGCGCCACGGCGGTCGGCGTGCTGCTCGGCGTCGGCTCCGCGGTGGGAGCGGCGGTGGGCGGAGTCGTCGGCTGCGCGGTGGGAGCCGCGGTCGGCGTCTCCGTCGGCTCCGGGCTCGGAGCCGGGTTCTTCTCGGCGTCGATCGCCGAGGTGTCCGCGGCGAGCGAGGCCGTCACGAACGCGATGGCCTTCGAGGTGATGCCGAGCGCCTCCTGGCTGATGTTGTCGATGTCATCGGCTGCCGAGTGGTACTGGGGGTCGTGGGTGATGCCCGCTGTGCCGCCGAACAGCGCGACTTCCTCCTCCGTCTTGACATCGTCGGCGCCGGTGAAGAGTCCCGAGGAGGGGATGCCCACCGAGATGAAGCCGTCGTAGTCGCTGCGGCCGTCGAACGCCGTATCGATCCAGGGCTGATCGATGGAGTCGAAGTAGTCGGTGAACGCCTTCTCGGTCGCGATCGAGCCGGCGGGCACCTCGACGGGAGCCTCGTAGGTGGACTGGTCGGCGTCGTAGACAGAGACCACGTAGTTCGGCGAGGCGACCATGTCGAAGTTCATGTACGTCGCGATCGCCGCGGCGTCCTCCTCCGTCAGAGAGTCGACGTAGGTGTAGGAGCCGACGAGGCCGACCTCCTCGGCGCCCCACCAGGCGAAGCGCACCGCGTTGGCGGTCTCGCCCGCGGCGGCGAGTTGCACGGCGGTCTCGAGGAGTGCCGCCGAGCCGGAGCCGTTGTCGTTGATGCCGGGGCCCTCGGGCACGCTGTCGAGGTGCGCGCCGAGCATGACCACGTTCTCGTGGTCGCCGCCCGCCGTCTCGGTCACGAGCGAGAACGTCTCGACATCGGTCGTCGTCTGCTCGATCAGCACGCCGGCGCTCGCGGGGAGCGCAGCGAGCAGAGCACTGCCCTCGGCCTGAGTGACGCCGACTCCCGGGATCGCGGCGGTGTCCTGTCCGCCGTAGGTGCCGTTCAGGGCGTCGCCTGGAACGTTGTCGTAGATCAGGATCGCCGAGGCTCCGGCGGCTCCGGCGGCGATCGACTTCTCGAGGAAGCTGCACGTGCCGCGGCTGACGAGCGCGATCGCGCCGGTGGCGTCGAGGCCGGTCCACGCGTCGGCGGTGCAGCCGAGGGGGTCGACCGGAGTGAGGAGCTCTCCTGTCACACCGCTCTCGGGCGTTGAGGGCGTGAACTCCATCGGAATGCCGACCGCGCCGGTGGCGGTCGTCAGGGTGAAGGCCCCGATGCTCTGGGTCGCTGTGACGAACTCCTGCCGCTCGGTCGTGTAGCCGGCGGTGGCGAGGACCGACTCGATGTACCGGCCGCTCTCCTCATAGCCGGGAGTGCCGATCGCGCGGGTGCCGCCATGGGTGTCCGCGATCGACTGGAACGCCTCCACGTGGGTCATGATGCCGTCGACCGTCACGGTCTCGGCGAAACCGGCCGGCTCGACGGCGCTGGCCGCGGGCACGAGCGCGGCGCCTGCGACGAGGGCGCCGGCGCCGATCATCGCGCCGGCGCCGATCAGTGAGCGGGCCCGGCGGGCGCCGTCCGCTCGGATGGTGGTGGTTCGCGCCACGAGGGCCCCCTTGGTGTCGAGAACGGGCCGTCGCCTCGACGACCCGGCCGCGCCCCTCCTGAAAACTGGGAGGGAATCGCGTGTTCTGCGAGGGTATTCACAGGAAACAGAGCGGTCCATCCCCCCTCCCGCGAGAATTCACAGGCCGGAAACACGGCGATCACCGGCGGAGCCGGCGCTCAGGCGGTCGCGGGGCTCTCGGCCCACTCGCGGAGCATCGCGAGGGTCTCCACCGGCGCGTCGCGGTGCGGGCTGTGCCCGGCTCCGGCGACGACCGTGTACCGCACCCGCGGACCGGCGCGGAGGACCTCGGCCGCGAGGGCCGGCGGGAAGAAGGTGAAGACCTGCGGATCCCCTGCCAGGACCAGCACCGGGATCCGCAGCGCGGGCACGTCGTCCAGCAGATCCCACGGGTCGTTGTCGTCGATCGCGGCCGCGATGGAGGCGGGGTCGGCCGCGTGCGCCGCCGCCGCCTTCTCGGCCAGGTCCCGCTCGTGCCAGAGCGGATGCGCCGCGGCGCGCTCGTCCGGGCTGATCGTGAGATCAGCCAGCTCGCTCGCCCGCACCTCGGCCGCCTGCTCGCGGCTCAGCCGCAGCACGGGGTCGAGCAGCGCGAGTCGTCGAGCCCAGCCGCCCGCGCGCGCAGCGGCCCGGACGGCGACCGCGCCGCCGAGGGAGTGCCCGACGACGAGATCCCACGGCCCACCACCACTCGCGAGGACGTCGTCGGCGTAGTCGTCGTGGCGCGACGAACCTCCGCGCGGCCCCTCGCCGTGACCGCGCAGGTCCGGTGCGCAGACCGTCCAGCCTGCGGCGGTCAGCGCCTCCGAGACCCGCCACCATGTGCCGGCGGCACCGCCGAGCCCGTGCAGGAGGAGAGCGGTCCGCGTCGTCATGACGCCAGGGTAGGGCGCGTCAGTCCAGTCGGGGGTCGCGCCCGGTGCGCTCTCCGGTCGCGAGCCCCGCGATTCCTGCCAGATCCTCGCCGTCGAGCTCGAAACCGAACACGTCGAGGTTCTCGCGGATGCGCTCGGGAGTGACGGACTTGGGGATCACGACCACGCCGAGCTGGAGGTGCCAGCGCAGCACGACCTGCGCGGGCGAGACCGCGTGCTTCGCCGCGATCCGAGCGAGCACCGGCTCCTCGAGCAGACGTCCGCGCGCGAGCGGCGACCAGGCCTCGGTCACGATGCCGTGCTCGGCGTCGAACGCGCGCAGCTCCTCCTGCGGCAGTCGCGGGTGCAGTTCGACCTGATTGATCGCGGGCACGACCCCGGTCTCGTCGAGCAGTCGCTGCACGTGCTCGGGGGCGAAGTTCGAGACGCCGATCGAGCGGGCGCGCCCCTCGCGCTGGAGCCGCTCGAGCGCACGGTAGGTGTCGACGTAGCGGTCGCGGGAGGGGATCGGCCAGTGCACGAGGTAGAGGTCGACGTAATCGGTGCCGAGCAGCGCCAGACTGCGGTCGAAGGCGGCCAGGGTCTCGTCGAAGCCGTGGTCGTCGTTCCAGACCTTGGTCGTCACGAACACCTGCTCGCGAGGGACGCCGCTCGCGCGGATGCCCGCTCCGACGCCGCGCTCGTTGCCGTACAGCGTCGCGGTGTCGACGTGCCGGTAGCCGGCGTCGAGCGCGACCGCGACGGTTCGCGCCGCCTCCTCGTCGCCGATCTTGTAGACGCCGAGCCCGAGCTGCGGGATCGCGCGGCCGTCGTTGAGGGGGATCAGGGGAGCGCTCATGCCTCCCATGCTGGCACGTCGACTCAGACGTTCCAGTCGAGCTCGCCCTGGAGGCCGACGTGCACGCCGTCCTCGATCAGCGCGGCCAGGCCGGCCACGCCGAAGAGGAGGCGGCGCTCGGCGCGCGCGGCCTCGCTCCGGTCGGCGATGCCGCGCACGGCG
>NZ_LIIN01000187.1 GCF_001634385.1 Rathayibacter tanaceti
GCGCCCGCGCCCGCGCCGTCGAGCGCGCCCAGGCGCCCGAGGCCGAGACCGTGGTCCAGGCCGACGGCCTGCGGATCCAGTACCCGGGCCGGCTCGGCCGACCCGGCTTCGTCGCGGTCGACGGCGTCTCCTTCCGCATCCGTGCGGGCGAGGTGCTCGGCCTCGTCGGAGAGAGCGGCTCGGGCAAGACCACCATCGGCCGGGCGATCGCCGGCCTCACGCCGGTGACCGGCGGATCGCTGCGGGTCCTCGGCAAGGAGATGCGCGGCATCCGCGAGCGGGCCTTCCGTCCGGTGCGTGGCGATATCGGCTTCGTGTTCCAGGATCCGGCGTCGAGCTTCAATCCGCTGCTCACGATCGCGGAGTGCGTGGCCGAGCCCCTGATCGTGCACGGCCGGGCCGGCGATGCCTCCGCTGCGCGGGCGCGCGTCGACGAGCTGCTCGAGGCCGTGCAGTTGCCCCGATCGTACGGCGACCGGTACCCGCACGAGCTCTCCGGCGGCCAGCGCCAGCGCGCCAGCCTCGCGCGGGCGCTCGCGCTCGAGCCGACGCTGCTGATCGCCGACGAGCCGACCTCGGCGCTGGACGTGTCGGTGCAGGCCCGGGTGCTTGAGCTCTTCGCCGAACTCCAGCGCGAGTTCGGCTTCGCCTCGCTGTTCATCAGCCACGACCTGGCCGTCGTCGATCTGCTCGCCGACCGGATCGCGGTGCTCTACCGCGGCGAGCTGGTCGAGGAGGGCACGGGAGCCGAGGTGCTCGCCGCGCCGAAGCACCCCTACACGCAGCGTCTGCTCGCCTCCCTGCCCGTGCCGGACCCGGCGGAGCAGGCCGAGCGCCGTGAGCTGCTGCGCAGCATCACCGAGGCGGAGCGCCGAGCGTGAGCCGCCCGGTCGAGGATCCGGCGCCGATCGTCGTCGACGACCTCAGCGTCGAGTACCCGCCGCGCGGCATCAGCAGCCGGTGGACGGCGCTGCGGGGCGTCAGCCTGCGGGTCGAGCCGGGGGAGGTGCTCGGGGTCCTCGGCGGGAGCGGTTCGGGCAAGTCGACGCTCGCGCGCGTGCTCGGCGGGGACGGTCTCGGCACCGCCGGCGGCCGCACACGCCCCGTGATCGTCGGCGGGGACGCGACCGTCGCCGGGCACCGCCTCCGCTCGCTGCCTGCGCGCGAGCTCAAGCGCTTCACCGTCGACGTGGCGCACCTGGCGCAGGACGCCGGCGCGGCGCTCCGCCCCGAGCTGACCGTCTCGGAGCTGATCGCCGAGCCGATCTTCCTCCGCGACCGGCACTACGACCCGCGCGCGGCCGGCGTGCGGGTGGCGACGCTGCTCGATTCGGTGCACCTGCCACTGTTCCTGCTCGACCGCTACCCCTACGAGCTGTCGAGCGGCCAGCGACAGCGGGTCGCCATCGCCCGTGCGCTCGTGCTGGGCCCGACGGTCCTCATCGCCGACGAGCCGACCTCGGGCATCGACGCGACGGTCCGGGAGTCGATCGTCGATCTGCTCACCGATCTGCGCCGACAGGAGGGGTTCGCGGCCGTGGTCGTCAGCCACGACATCGACGTGCTGAGCCGCGCGACCGATCGGATCGCGGTGCTGGTCGGAGGCGAGGTCGTCGCTTACGGCCCGCTGCTCGATGTGCTGATCGAGGCGCGCCACCCGTACGTGCGCGAACTCGGAGCCGCGTTCGCCGAGTACGAGCGCTTCGACGCCTCGCGGGCGCAGCGCGTCGAGGCGGTGGAAGGATGACGGTGCCACGGATCGCGGTGCTCCCGCGGCCCAAGCCGGTGTTCGCCGAGGCGATCGAGGCCGGCGGCGGAGTCGTGGTCGGCCTCGATGACGATCCCGACGCACTGCTCTGGCTCTCGTACGGGCGACTCGACGAGCTGGCGGCCGCGCTGGAGGAGCACCCGTCGATCCGGTGGGTGCAGCTGCCGTGGGCGGGAGTCGACGTCTTCGTGCCGCTCCTCGCCTCCGCCCGCGCGGACCTCGTCTGGACCAGCGCCAAGGGCGCCTACGCCGAGCCGGTGGCCGAGCACGCCCTCGCGCTGGTGCTCGCTCTGCTGCGCTCGCTGCCCGAGCGGGCGCGCGCCGACTCGTGGGGCGCGAAGCGCGCGGTCACGCTGCACCGCGCCTCCGTCGTGATCGTGGGAGCCGGGGGCATCGCCCGCGAGCTGTTGCGGCTGCTCGGCGTGTTCGACTGCCGCGTGAGCGTGGTGCGCCGCGGCGAGGAGCCGGTGGAGGGGGCGGCCCGCACAGTTTCGAGCGACCGGCTGGCGGAGGTGGTCGCCGATGCCGACGTGCTCGTGCTGGCGGCTGCGGCCACGCCCGGGACCGAGCGGATGGTCGACGCGGGCCTCCTCGCGCGGCTGCCCGAGCACGCGGTGCTGGTGAACGTGGCGCGGGGGACCCTGGTCGACACCGACGCTCTCGTCGCCGCGCTGGCCGAGGGGCGCCTCGCCGGTGCGGCTCTCGACGTCACCGACCCCGAGCCGCTCCCGGATGGGCATCCGCTCTGGAGCGAGCCGCGCTGTCTGATCACCCCGCACAGTGCCGACACCCCCGAGATGACCTCGCCGCTCCTGGCGGAGCGCGTCCGCGCCAATGTCGCCGCTGTGGCCGCCGGCTCGCCACTGCTCGGCCGCGTCGATCCTCGCGCCGGCTACTAGCGCGTGCCCCGGGAGGCGGGCCGATTTTGCGTTCACGGAGAGTTTGCTAAAGTAGTAGCGCGCTGATCGCCCCCGGGTGGTCGGATGATCCTCGATAGCTCAATTGGCAGAGCAATCGGCTGTTAACCGGTAGGTTCTTGGTTCGAGTCCAAGTCGGGGAGCGAAGGGCCTGAGACTCCACTCTCGGGCCCTTTTTCATGCCCGGGGGCGCTCGCCCGCCCGTGTGCATCCGTGTGCGCGTGCCGGTCCCTGTGCACCCGCCAATTCTGGCGTCGACGATCGGAGGCGCAATGCGCGAGGACGTGCTGGCACTGCTCCGCCGTCGCCCCGACGTCGAGGCCCCCGCGCTGGTCGCCGTGGACGCGAGCGATCGCCTCCTGCTCGATCTCGCCGCCGATCGCGGCCGCGTCGCCGTGATCGGCGACGCCTACGGAGCGCTGAGCCTCGCGCTCGCGGCCGACGGAGCCTCCGTCCGCGTCGTGCAGGACTCGATCACCGCCGAGCGCGCGCTGGCCCTCAACGCGGAAGCGGTGCGCGCGGCGGGAATCGTGCTCGCGCCGATCGACACGGTCGACTCCGTCGCCGAGGCGGTGCGCGGCGCGGAGACGGTCCTGCTGCGTCTCCCGCGCTCCCTCGACGCCCTCGCGGCGATCACGGCCGACGTCGCTCTCGCCGCTCCCGGAGCGGCACTGACCGGCGCGGGGCGGATCAAGCACATGACGCACGCGATGAACGGCGTGCTCGCCGAGCGCTACGAGCGGGTCGACGTCAGCCTCGCCCGGCAGAAGTCCCGCGCGCTGATCGCGAGCGGCGCCCGCTCCGAGCAGCCCGCGGCTCCGGCTCCCGAGAGACGCCGCCTCGACGAGTTCGGGTTCGACGTCGTCGCGCTGCCGGGCGTCTTCGCCGGCGCCCGGCTCGACCTCG
>NZ_LIIN01000188.1 GCF_001634385.1 Rathayibacter tanaceti
CGGTCCGCTTCGCCTCGTGCGCGCTGCTCGTGCTCGCCGGCGGAGCCGTGCTGGCCGACCGCCCGAGCGCCGTGAACGCCGTGCTCGCGGTGGGCGTGCTGCTGGTGGCCGCAGGCGTGCTGGCCGCGCCCCGCGTGGTCAGGCTCTGGACCGAGCTGATGGGCGAGCGCGCCGCCCGGGTGCGTGAGGAGCAGCGCGCCGAGATCGCCGCGCACCTGCACGACTCCGTGCTGCAGACCCTCGCGCTCATCCAGAATCGCGCCGGCGCCTCGAGCGAGGTCGCCCGCATCGCCCGCGCACAGGAGCGGGAGCTGCGCGACTGGCTCTTCGAGCGTGACGTCCCGGTCGCGACAGACCTCGCCGCCGAGGTTCGCGCCATCGCCGCCGCGATCGAGCTCGACTACTCCGTGCACCTCGAGGTCGTCGCCGTGGGAGCGTCTGTGCCGGGGGCCGCGCCCCTCCTCGCCGCGACCAGGGAGGCGGTGCTCAACGCTGCGCGGCACGCCGGCGGCGACGTCTCGGTTTACCTCGAGTCCTCGCCGCAGGGCGTCGATGTGTTCGTGCGCGACCGCGGCCCCGGCGTCGCCCTCGACGAGGTCCCCGGCGACAGGCTGGGCATCCGCGAGTCGATCATCGGGCGGATGTCGCGCGCCGGCGGCAGCGCGAGCGTGCGGCCGGGGGCGGGCGGCACCGGCACCGAGGTGCACCTGCGACTCCCCGCGGGGGCGGAGCGATGACGCGCGTGCTGCTGGTCGATGACCACTCGATCTTCCGCTCCGGTTTGCGCGCCGACCTGGCTCCCGAGCTCGAGGTCGTCGGGGAGGCGGCTGACGTCGACTCCGCTGTCGCCCTCGTGGCGTCGCTGCGGCCCGAGGTGGTGCTGCTCGATGTGCACCTGCCGGGTGGCGCGGGCGGAGGCGGAGCGGAGGTGCTGCGGCGCAGCGCCGGCTCGTCGACGCGGTTCCTGGCGCTGAGTGTCTCCGACGCGGCGGAGGACGTGGTCGGCGTGATCCGCGCCGGCGCCCGCGGCTACATCACCAAGGCCGGCTCGGGCGCCGAGGTGAGCCGGGCGGTGCTGGCGGTCGCCGGCGGCGACGCGGTGTTCTCGCCGCGGCTGGCCGGCTTCGTGCTCGATGCCTTCGGCGCTCTGGCGGGCGAGCAGGCGGAGTCGGTGGACGAGCTCGATCGGCTCTCGGCCCGCGAGCGCGAGGTGATGCGGCTCATTGCCCGCGGCTACGCCTACAAGGAGGCGGCGGCCGAGCTCTTCATCTCGGTGAAGACGGTGGAGTCGCACGTCTCGGCCGTGCTGCGCAAGCTCCAGCTCTCGTCCCGCTACGAGCTGACCGCTTGGGCCTCGGCGCGCCGCCTGCTCTGAGGCGCGGGCCCGGATCGACAGCAGAAGCGCCGGTGACGCCGTCGCGACGGACGGCGCCACCGGCGCCTCTCCCGGGTCGAGGAGCCTTCGCTCTACTTCTTGTGGTGCACCGTGTAGATCGCGCCGGTGGTGACGTCCTCCTCGAGAGCCTCGAGCGTGCGCCCGCGGGTCTCGGGCACCTGGGTGTAGATGAAGATCAGTGCGAGGATGCCGACGACGCCGAAGAGGAAGAACGTCCCGGTGATCCCCGTCGCCGCGATCAGCGAGGGGAAGTACAGGCCGAGGAAGGCGTTGGCGATCCAGAGGCAGAAGATCGAGATGCCGGTCGCGAAGCCGCGGATGAACAGCGGGAAGATCTCGGACAGCATCACCCAGACCGCGATATTCAGGAACGTCTGCATTGACCCGACGAACGCGACCACGAGGAACAGGATCACGAAGGGGCGGAGCTCGTTGCCGACGGGGAGGGCGATGGAGCGATGCCGATCAGGAAGTGCATGGTCGTCGTCAGCGAGAAGCCGAGCAGCAGCGTGGTGCGGCGGTTCAGGGTCTGCATCAGCCGCAGGCCGATGATGCCGCCGATCACCGCGATCACACCGGGCGCGATGTTGGCGATCAGAGCGGCCTGCTTGTCGAAGCCCGACTCGACGAGGACGGTCTGGCCGTAGTACATGATCGAGTTGATGCCGGTCAGCTGCTGAGCGACGCCGATGCCGATGCCGACGAGGACGATGCGGAGGATCCACTTGTCCTTCAGTGCGCTCCAGGAGCCGCGCTTGGCCTCTTTCTCCTCGTCCGCGAGGGTGCGCACGTCGTCCATCTCGGCCTCCGCGCGCTCGACCGAGCGGATGGTTTTGAGCACGGCTAGGGCCTCGTCGTTGCGGCCCTTCGAGATCAGCCAGCGCGGCGACTCCGGCACGCGCAGCATTCCGAAGAACAGCGCGATGGCGGGCAGCGCCGACACGGCGAGCATGATCCGCCAGACGCCGTCGCCCTCGCCCCACAGCGAGCCGATGATCGCGTTGAAGACGAAGGCGGCGAGCTGGCCGATCACGATCATCAGCTCGTTGCGCCCCGCGATCTTGCCGCGGATCTCGTAGGGCGCGAGCTCTGCGAGGAACACCGGGACGACTCCGGAGGCGCCGCCGACCGCGAGGCCCAGGAGCACGCGTCCCACGACCATGACCTCGAAGCTCGGCGCGAACACGCAGGCGAGCGTGCCGACCAGGAACAGCAGCGCGAGCAGGATGATCGTCTTCCGGCGACCCCAGCCGTCGGCGAGGCGGCCGCCGGCGATGGCGCCCACGGCCGCGCCGAAGAGCAGGGCGGAGGTGACGACGCCCTCGGTGAAGGGGGTGAGACCGAGCTCGATCGTCATTGGCGAGAGCGCGCCGTTGATGACGCCGGTGTCGTACCCGAACAGCAGGCCGCCGAAGGTCGCGATCAGGGCGACCGTGCCGAGCCGTTTCACATGCGGGCCAGGGGTGAGGGGCGGGAGCGTGACTGTACTACTGGGGGTCGTCTCGGTTGACAATGGGACTCCTTCGTCGCACGGGCACGACGACGTCGATCCGACGCCGCCGCGGTCTTGAATTGTTAGAACAATATAACGTTCTTACCACAAGTCAAGAAGTGTCGGGTGTCGCTCGGACACCTGATTCTCCCCCCCGTGCAGCACTCCGCCACCGCCCGCGGTGCCGAGGGCGTGCGTCGTCACGGCCGCCCGCTGCGCGCGGATCCGGCCGCGCCGACGACGACGGACGGATGCGCTCCCGGCTCCCGCGGACCCGCGGGAACACGGCTGTCGCAGCATCCGTCCGCCGTTGTTCAGGCAGTGCTCACACCTCGGTGGTGTCCTCGCCCTCGGCGGCCGCACAGCGGCGCGCTCCGAGGGCCCGGAATGGCTTCCGCGGTCGCCCCCGCGGCCAGCAGCGCCGTGGCGCTGGCGATCAGGCCGGCGCTCTCGACGCCGGTCGAGGCCAGTGCTCCTCTCGAGCCGCGCCCGCAGCGCACGTGCGCGGGGCGGCGGCGGGAGCGCGGTCGG
>NZ_LIIN01000189.1 GCF_001634385.1 Rathayibacter tanaceti
GCGGACGGCGGCCGCCGCTCCCGAGACGCCGGGGGAGCGCCTGCAGCGCCGCCTCCACTTCGCCGAGCTCGATCCGCCGGCGCCCAGCTTCACCTGGTCGTCCGCGCGCCCCTGGAACACCAGGCCTGCGCTCTCGAAGCGCACCAGATCGCCCGAGCGGTAGGCGCGCTCCCAGCCCAGCAGCGGCGCGGCCGCGTACTTCTCGGCGTCCTTCGCCGGATCGAGGTAGCGGGCGAGGCCCACGCCGCCGATGACCAGCTCGCCGACCTCGCCCTCGCCGACGCGGTGGCCCTCCCGGTCGACGACGGCCAGCCGCCAGCCGTCCAGCGGCAGGCCGATGCGCACCGGCGCAGGGCCGCCGAGGGGAGCCGCACACGCGACGACGGTCGCCTCGGTCGGACCGTAGGTGTTCCACACCTCGCGCCCCTCGACGGCCAGTCGCTCGCCGAGCTCGGGTGGACACGCCTCGCCGCCGAAGATCAGCAGTCGGACACTCTCGAGCGACTCCGCCGGCCAGAGCGCGGCGAGGGTGGGCACCGTCGAGACCACGGTGATGCCGTGCGTGGTCAGCCATGGACCGAGGTCCATCCCGCTGCGTACGAGCGAGCGCGGCGCGGGCACGAGGCAGGCGCCGTGCCGCCAGGCGAGCCACATCTCCTCGCAGGAGGCGTCGAACGCCACGGAGAGGCCCGCCAGCACTCGGTCGCCCGGCCCGAGCGGCTCGTGCTGGAGGAACAGCCGCGCCTCCGCGTCGACGAGAGCGGCGGCCGAGCGGTGGCTGACGGCCACGCCCTTCGGAGTGCCGGTCGACCCGGACGTGAAGATGATCCAGGCGTCGTCCTCGAGCGAGGGCGGCTGGGCGAGCGGGATCGAAGCGGTGCTCGGGTGCGGAGCGGCTCCCGTGGACAGGCGCGAGGCGGGCGCCGGGGCATCGCTGCGCTCGAAGCGACCGGAGCCGGTGATCACGCCGCGGACGCAGGCCTCGCCGAACACGAGCCGCGCCCGCTCCTCGGGGTCGTCGGCGTCGACCGGGACGTAGGCCGCTCCTGCGGCGAGGACGGCGAGGATCGCGAGGTACAGCTCCCGCGAACCGCTCGGCATCCGCACACCGACCCGGTCACCGCGACGGACGCCCGCCGCGGTCAGCTCGGCCGAGAGCTGAACGATGCGGGCCAGCAGCTCCCGATAGCTCAGCGCGCCCGCAGGATCCTCGAGCGCGGAGGCCTCCGGATGCCGCTCCGCGGTCTCGCGGAGGACGTCGACGAGGGTGCGGGCAGGAGGGCTGGACGCCGCCGCGTCGAGCACGTCCTGCGGCCCGGCCGTCTCGGTCACGTGTCGTCTCCGTCCCGGCCGCGAGATCGGGGGAGCGGCGGCCGGGGCGACACGGTAGGGATCCGTGGTGACGTGGAGGTGAACAGCGGGTGCGGTCAGTGCGCCATCGGTGCCACGGCGTCGGAGTCGGCGGGCTTGCGCACCAGGAAGGCGGCGACGATCGCGATCGTGGCGATCGACGCGCCCCAGAGAAACGCGGAGTGGATGCCACCGGCCGCGGCGACGACCTGGTCGGCACCGTCGCGGGCGAGCGCCGCCGACTGGATCGACAGGACCGTGACGAACAGGGCCGTGCCCGCCGCGCCTCCGAGCTGCTGCACCGTGCCGATGATCGCGCTGCCGTGCGAGTAGAGCGCCGGCCTGACCGAGCCCAGACCGGCCGTGAACAGCGGAGTGAAGACGAACGCCAGACCGAGGCTGAGGATGACGTGCAGCGAGAGCACGAACCACGGCGACGAGCTCTCGTCGAGCAGGGTGTAGCCCCAGAGCGCACCGGCGACGACCACCGAGCCGGGGACGAGCAGCACCCTCGGGCCGAAGCGGTCGTAGCCGCGCCCGACGAACGGCGCGAGGAGGCCCATCAGCAGTCCGCCGGGCAGCAGCAGCAACCCGGTCTCGAGCGGCGTGAGCCCGAGCACGTTCTGGGTGTAGAGCGGCAGCAGGATGAGCGTGCCGAACAGCGCCGACATGCTGACCGCCATCATGACGATGACGATCGTGAAGTTGGCCGAGGTGAAGGTGCGCAGGTCGAGCAGCGCGCGATCGGTGCGCTGCAGCAGCAGCTGGCGGCCGATGAAGCCCGCGAGGCCCAGGCCGGCGACGACGAAGGGGACCCACGGGGCCACCACCGCTTCGCCGCCCTCGCCGAGGCTGCTCAGCCCGTAGACCAGGCCGCCGAAGCCGAAGACCGAGAGCACGACCGAGAGCGCGTCGATGGGGATGGACCGGGGCTCGGTCACGTTCTCGACCTTGCGCAGTCCGAGCAGTAGGGCGCCGACGGCGATCGGCAGCACGATCCAGAACATCCAGCGCCAGCTGAGGAAGTTGAGGATGACACCCGAGATGGTCGGCCCGACGGCGGGGGCGACCGAGATGACGATCGAGATGTTGCCCATCATCCGGCCGCGGATCGCCGGCGGGACCAGCGTCATCACGGTCGTCATCAGCAGCGGCATCATGATCGCCGTTCCACCGGCCTGCACCACGCGTGCGGCCAGGAGCACGGCGAAGGTGGGCGCGAGCGCCGCCGAGAGCGTGCCGATGCTGAACAGCGTCATCGCGGCGGCGAAGAGGGTGCGGGTGTGCAGCCGCTGGATCAGGTAGCCCGTGATCGGGATGACGACCGCCATGGTCAGCATGAACGCGGTCGAGAGCCACTGGCCCACGTGGGCCTCGACCCCGAAGTCGCGCATGAGGTCGGGCAGCGCGACGCTCATGATCGTTTCGTTGAGGATCACGACGAACGCCGAGACCAGCAGGAGGCTGATCACCAGGCGGCTGCGCGGCTCGAGGGTCGCTGCGGCGGCGGGCGCGGCGGGGCGCGTCGGGGAAAGGGTGCCGGGCTCGGTCACAGGTGGGTCTCCGGTCATGAGGGGGAACAGCGTCGTGAGGGCGGAACAGCGTCGTGAGGGCGGAACAGCGTCCTGGTGCGGATCAGCGGGGTCGCGGATCAGCGCTGGGTGCGGATCAGCGCTGGGTGCGGATCAGCGCTGGGTGCGGCGTCGACCCGGGTCGCGGGGCCGATACGGGTACGGACGGGAGAACAGTGCCAGGCACCCCCGACATTCCCGATCGTCGTGAATCCGATCGAGACGGATCGCAGGCGCGGCGGCTCACGGCCCGTCGAGGACGGTCGCGAACGTGCTCGCCGCGTGCTCCGCCTCCGCCGGCGTCGCACCTCGCCGAAGCTGAAGCGCACCGCTGTCTGCGCCACCTCCGGGGCGAGGCCGAGGGCCAGCAGCGTCGGCGAGGGGTCGTCGCGCCCGGCGGCGCACGCCGAGCCGCTCGAGACGACCACACCGCGCTCCTCCAGGGCCAGCAGGGTCGACTCGCCGCTGCGGCCGGGCACCGCGAAGGC
>NZ_LIIN01000190.1 GCF_001634385.1 Rathayibacter tanaceti
CGTCCTCCTCGCGCATCCACCGCTCCCAGAGGCTGCGGTGCTCGGCGCCGTCGCGCTCGAGTCCCCGGCGGAGGCGCTCGTCGCGCGGAGTCTCGACCCAGACCCGGCAGGCGAGCGGGCCGGCCGCGCCCCTGGTGCAGGTCACCCCCTCCAGAACGACCACCGGCGCCCAGGCCACGGTGCGCCAGCCGCCGAGGCTGTCGCCGCGCCAGTCGGACCAGTCGCGCTGCTGGTAGACGGCGTCGCGGCCGGCGAGCAGCGGGGCGAGCACCTGCTCCTCGAAACGCGGCCACCACCCCGTGACGTCGCCCCACGACACGAAGTCGTCGATCGGAACGGTCGGAGCGCCGAGCCGCGTCGCCACCCGCGCGGCCAGGGTGCTCTTGCCGGAGCCGGACGGGCCGTCGATCCCGACGAGACGCACCCCCGGGACGTCGGCGTCGAGCGCCCGGCGGGCGATCCGCTCAAGGACGTCCACGCGCTGCTCCACTCTGCCTGCTCCACTCCGCCTGCTCCACTCTGCCTGCTGCCGCCTGCCACGTGCCTTCTGCCTGCGGCCCGGCGGCCGCCGACCTCGCCCTGCTCCCTCGGGCGAGCGGCACGGTACAGCGGCTCCTCCTGCACCCGCCCCCCCCCATTCGCGACCCGTCTGTGCGGGGGCCGGAGTGCAGCGCACGAGGGGCGCGGGCGACGAGATCAGCGGTCACGGCGCCCCGAGGAGGAGGGACCACAGCCAGCGGCGGCCGACGACGCGGTGCACGATCACGAAGACCGCCGCGATCGCGAGACCCGTGGGGACCAGCATCGCCGCCGCCGCGATCCGGTCGGCGGGCACCTCGATCAGGAGTCCGGCCGGCACCGCCAGGCAGATCGAGGCAGCGGCGGCCACGAGCGAGGAGCGACGGTCGCGGACCTGCGCGGCCGTCGGCGGCACGCCTCCGAGGTGCCTGCGGACGAGGCGACGCGCGACCGCCCACGAGAGGGTCGTCCCGAGCGCCGTGCCGAGCGCGATCGCCGGCACGACGAGCTCCGGGCCGAGGAGCAGCCCGCCGACCAGCGCACCGAGCGCGACGCAGAGGGCCGAAAGCACCTGCGTGATGAGGGAGTCGCGGGCGCGGCCGAGCGCGAACATCGCGCGGTTGAGCACGTACGTCTGACTGAAGCCGACGAGGCTCAGAGCGAGCACCTGCAGCACCGCGCCGATCACCGGCGTCCCGAAGACGAAGCGGGTGAGCAGCGGCGCGGCTCCGACGAACAGGACCGTCGAGAGCAGCGTGACCGCCAGGACGGAGTCCTCGGTGCGACGCAGGTTCGTCGCCGCCGCTACACGGTCGCCCCGATGCAGATCGCGGCTCAGTGGCGTGAACATCGCGGTCGCGACCGAGACGACCAGGATGCCGTGCGGCAGCAGGAGCAGCAGCTGCGCACTCGAGAACGAGTTCAGACTCGGCCCGTCCACTCCGGCCCGGTTCATCGTCTGGCCTGCCGCGGTCGCCGCATTCGAGACCACCACGTACGAGGCCTCGGCGACCAGCGCTCCGAGCAGCACCCAGACCGCGTCCCGCGACACTCCCCCGAGGCCTCCGAACCCGAACCGCGGCCGGAGGCGCACGCCGACCGCGCGGGCGAAGGCCGCGGCGATCACGCCCTGCGCCGCGATCGCCGCGGTCGCGCTCCCGCAGAGCAGTGTCACCATCGCCGGAGTCCAGCCGTCGGCGGGAGTCGTCACTGCCTCCGGGTACGCGAGCAGGAAGGCGCCGATGCCCAGCAGCGAGACCAGGTTCGCGAACGCCGGGGCCCACGCTCCGGGGCCGTACTTCTCGGCGGAGTTGAGCAGTTGCGAGAAGACGGCGAAGACGACGTAGAAGAAGATCTGCGGGAGGCACCAGTACGCCATCTGCGTGGCCAGCAGCGACCAGTCGGCCGACCAGGCGCCCGCGTACAACCCGACGATCGCCGGAGCCGCGAGCGTGCAGGCGACCGTGAGCAGGGCGGCGCCGCCGAGGCACGCGGTGAGCAGCCGCTCGAGGGTCCGCACTCCCTCCGGACCCGCCGCCCGCGCTCGGACCATCTGCGGCACCAGCACCGCGCCGAGCACTCCGCCGGCGATGAGTCCGTAGAGGTACGTCGGCGCCGAGTTCGCGACCTCGAAGACCTGGCCGCCCACCGAGGCGCTCGTGCTGCCGATCGCGACGACGAGCAGCGCGAGCCGGGCGAAGCCGAGGATCCGCGAGACGAAGGAGGCGACCACCATCCCTCCGGTCGCGCTGCGCATCCGGCAAGACTACGCAGCCCCGGTGCCGCGGGCTCGATGCGGCCTCACCGGCGCTCGCCGTGAGCTGTCTGCGACTCGCGGGGAATATACCCCCCGGGGGTATGTTGAATCCTCGTAGACCACGATGGAGGAGCAGCTAATGACCGAGCACCAGCACACCACCCGCGCGACATCATGGCGGGCGGCTGCGACCGCGACCCTGCACTGCCTCACTGGGTGCGCCATCGGCGAGGTGCTCGGCATGGTCATCGGCACCGGCCTCGGGCTGCACTCCCTGGGCACCGTCGCGCTCTCGATCGCCCTCGCCTTCGCCTTCGGCTACGCGCTGACGATGCGCGGAGTGCTGCGCGCTGGAGTCTCGTGGCGCGCCGCTCTCGGGATCGCTCTCGCCGCCGACACCGTCTCGATCGCGGTAATGGAGGTCATCGACAACACCGCGATGCTCGCCATCCCCGGCGCCATGGACGCGGGGATCACGGACGGGCTGTTCTGGGGATCGCTCGTCGCCGCACTCGCCCTGGCCTTCGTGATCACCACTCCGGTCAACCGCTGGCTGATCAGTAGCGGTCGGGGGCACGCGGTGGTGCACCAGCTCCACCACTGAGTCCGGCAGGCCGGCCGTGGTGAGGCCGACCGAGGGGTGCGCCCCTCCGCTGGGGCGGCGTCGGCTCAGGACGCCCCGGCTTGGCCTGCGACGGCTAGTCGGCCTGGTCGTCCGGGTCCTTGACGCTCGGCGAGGAGTGCGGCGTAAGCGATGACCGGCAGTCGCGGTGACAATGACCATGTCCGCAGTGCCTTCCCCGGAAAACAGGCCCTCGCGCAGGTGATGCAGCACGGCAACGCTGACCCGCCCCTCTCCATCAACGCGATCTACTGGGCGGTCTCCACCACTGCGCTCGAAGGACTCCTGGATCAGGTCCGCACCCGGCTCGTGGCCTCGCGCTAACAGGTAGAGACGAATCGGATGAACTGGAGAGCAATGCTCGATACAGTGAGGCTTATGCGAAACTCGTGTTGTTCTGAATGAAGAAAGATGAGTCGGCGGATGGCTGAGAATGCGTTCCGGAATGTGCATAGCGGACGCCTGTAGTCGG
>NZ_LIIN01000191.1 GCF_001634385.1 Rathayibacter tanaceti
CCGGCTCGACGAGCTCGGCCTCGAGCCCGCGAACTACAACGGCGGCGGGCAGATCGTGGTCGCCGGCGACGTCGAGGCGCTCGACGCGCTCAAGGAGGAGCCGGTCCGCGGCACGCGCGTCGTGCCCCTGCAGGTGGCCGGCGCGTTCCACACCCGCTACATGGCGCCGGCGCGCGACTCCCTCGCCGCCGTCGCCGCCGAGCTGTCCCCCGCCGACCCGACACTGCGGCTCTGGACGAACCGGGACGCTCGGTCATCGACTCCGGCGCGGGGTTCCTCAAGCTGCTCGTCGGACAGGTCGCCTCCCCCGTGCGCTGGGACCTCTGCATGGCCGCGTTCGCCGAGGCGGGCGTCACCGGCGTGCTCGAACTGGCGCCGGCCGGCGCTCTGGTCGGCCTCGCCAAGCGGGGCCTCAAGGGCGTGCCAAGCCTGGCCGTCAAGACCCCCGACGACCTCGACGCCGCCCGCGCCTTCATCGACGAGCACGCCGCTTAGCAGGAGACCCCATGACATCCCCCACCCTCACCCAGTCCAGCGGCAGCGCCTACACCAGGATCCTCGGCATCGGCGCCGCCCGCGGCGACCTCGTCGTCCCGAACGACGACCTGATCGGGCCGATCGACTCCTCCGACGAGTGGATCCGCCAGCGCACCGGCATCATCGAACGCCGCCGAGCGTCGGGAGACATCCACGCTGTCGACCTGGCGACCACGGCCTCGCTCGAAGCGATCGAGAAGGCCGGTATCCGGCCCGACCAGATCGGCGTCGTGCTGGTCTCGACCATCAGCAACACCGTGCAGACCCCCTCGCTGGCCGCGCTCCTCGCCGACCGGATCGGAGCCAACCCGGCGCCCGCCTACGACATCTCGGCCGCCTGCGCCGGCTACACCTACGGCATCGCCCAGGCCGACTCGTTCATCCGCTCCGGCCTGGCCGAGTACGTGCTCGTCGTCGGCGCCGAGAAGCTGTCGGACCTCGTCAAGGCGAGCGATCGGAGCATCTCCTTCCTCCTGGGCGACGGCGCGGGAGCAGCGGTCGTCGGCCCGAGCGACACCGTCGGCATCTCCAAGACTGTCTGGGGCTCTGATGGCTCCAAGTGGGACACCGTCGGCATGGACAACCCGCTCGCGGCCTACCGCGACGGCACCGCCGAGTGGCCGACGCTCCGCCAGGACGGCCCCTCGGTCTTCCGCTGGGCGGTCTGGGAGATGGCCAAGGTCGCCTCGAAGGCGCTGGCGGAGGCGGGGGTCCGTCCCGAGGACCTCGCCGCGTTCATCCCGCATCAGGCGAACATGCGCATCATCGACGAGCTCGCGAAGCAGCTCAAGCTGCCCGAGACGGTGGCGATCGGCCGCGACATCGAGACGACCGGCAACACGTCGGCGGCGTCGATCCCCCTCGCCACCCACCGCCTGCTCGACGAGCACCCCGAACTGCACGGCGGACTCGCCCTGCAGATCGGCTTCGGCGCCGGGCTCGTGTTCGGCGCGCAGGTCGTGGTGCTCCCCTGACGCTCGCGGAGCCACCCCTAAACTGACCTACGGTCACTGACGAACACCAGTAGAAACCCCTCAAGGAGAGAACCATGGCACTGTCCACCGAAGAAGTCCTCGCCGGCCTGGCCGAGCTTGTCAACGACGAGACGGGCATCGCGACCGACTCCGTCGAGATGGACAAGTCGTTCACCGACGACCTCGACATCGACTCCATCTCGATGATGACCATCGTCGTCAACGCCGAGGAGAAGTTCGACGTGAAGATCCCCGACGACGAGGTCAAGAACCTCAAGACGGTCGGCGACGCGGTCACCTTCATCGTCAACGCGTCCGCCTAGTCGGCACCAGCGCCCCCGTCCTCGAGGCGGACACCCCGGCCGACGCTCGTCGGCGGGGTGTGACCGTCCCCCACCCGTCACGGAACAGAGAAGCTCGTCATGTCCAAGAAGATCGTCGTCACCGGAATCGGTGCCAGCAGCCCCCTCGGCGGAACCGCTCGGGAATCCTGGGACGCCCTCCTCGCCGGCGAGTCGGGCATCCGCTCCCTCGAACACGACTGGGTCGCCCAGTACGACCTCCCCGTCACCTTCGCCGGCCAGGCCAGGGTGCGCCCGGAGGATGTCCTCGCCCGCCCCGAGGCGAAGCGCCTCGACCCCTCCAGCCAGTTCGCCCTGATCTCGGCACGCGAGGCCTGGGCCGACGCGGGTCTCACCGAGGTCGACCCGCTGCGCGTGGGCGTCGACTACTCCACCGGCATCGGCGGACTCTGGACCCTCCTCGACGCCTGGGACACACTGCGGGAGCGCGGCCCCCGCCGCGTGCTCCCCATGACCATCCCGATGCTCATGCCGAACGCCGCCGCCGCCGCGATCAGCATGGCCATCCCCTCGCGGGCGTTCGCCCGCACCGACGTGTCGGCCTGCGCCTCGAGCACCGAGGCCATCACGAACGCCTACGACCACCTCCAGCTCGGCCTCGCCGACGTCGTCATCGCCGGCGGCACGGAGGCCGTGGTCCACCCGCTGCCGATCGCCGCCTTCGCCTCGATGCAGGCCCTCTCACGTCGCAACGACGAGCCGGCCGCCGCCTCCCGTCCCTACGACGTCTCCCGCGACGGGTTCGTCCTCGGCGAAGGCGCCGGCACCCTCATCCTCGAGACCGAGGAGCACGCGCTCGCCCGCGGCGCCCGCATCTACGCCGAGCTCGCAGGAGGCGCCGTCACCAGCGACTCCTACCACATCACCGCACCGGACCCCGAGGGCTCCGCCGCCGCGCGCGCGATGATCGACGCTCTGGAGCAGGCCGGCGCAGCACGCACCGACGTCACCCACATCAACGCCCACGCGACCAGCACGCCGGTCGGCGACATCGCCGAGTACCGCGCCCTGGCCCGAGTCTTCGGAGACCACCTCCCCCGCATCGCGGTGTCCGCCACGAAGGCGGCCACCGGCCACCTCCTCGGAGGCACCGGCGCGCTCGAGGCGATCTTCACCGTCCTCGCGCTCCACGAGCGCACGGCGCCCCCCACTATCAACCTCACCGAGCAGGACCCGCAGATCGTCCTCGACGTGGTCACCAGCCCGCGCGCACTCGGCGACGGCGAGCTGGTCGCCCTCTCCAACTCGTTCGGGTTCGGGGGGCACAATGCTGTTGCCGCGTTCCGGACGGTGTAGCGGGGCATAGCCCCGCTAGACCGTCCGGAACGCGGGCTGCGCCGCTCATCGCGCGGCGCAGGCGCGTCCGCTCGTCGGGAGGGTTGCGGTGTGGAGGGCCGGTGCGGGGCGGCTACGACGATCCGCTGGGACGCGGATCGCCGGTTCGTCGTGTGTGTGGTGAGCCGGTCCCTGCCCGGCTCGGCGCGGTCGGCTCGTGG
>NZ_LIIN01000192.1 GCF_001634385.1 Rathayibacter tanaceti
GCACTCGGCGGTTGCGAGGATGCGGCGGAGCGCGCGGGCGGCGCCGCCCTCGGCACGTGGCCGACCTCGGTCCCGCCGGCGCTCGGCGCTCCGATCGACCACGTGCTCTTCTCCGGCCGCTGGGACGTCTCGGGCTACCGCGTCGTCGACGACCGCGACGACGCGGGGAGCGATCACCGTCCGCTCATCGTCCAGCTCTCGGTGCGCGGCATGGTGAAGGACTCCTCCTGAGGGTCCTCCCCAGGCGCTGACCGACGGGCGACTCTCCGACGGGCACCGGTGCAGGCTGCGCGCGGCGACGGGAGGAGGACAATGGCGGGCATGACGAACACGGAGGAGCGGACCGCCGCTCAGACGCCCGATCCCGCCGCCGCTCCCCGCCCCCGCGCGACGGCGAACCGCTCGACCACCCCCGCGTCCGAGCGCTTCCGCGACTTCATCGCCTCCGGCTGGGCAGAGCGGGACGAGCCGCTGCCCGCCCCGCGGGAGCAGGCCTCCTTCGCCGCCGCTCGCCGCGAGCGCCTCTCGGCGCTGCACACCGGGGTCCGTCTCATCATCCCGGCGGGCCGGCTCAAGCAGCGCGCCAACGACACCGACTACCCGTTCCGAGCGCACTCTGCCTTCACCTGGCTGACCGGCTGGGGCTCGGACTCCGAGCCCGGCGCCGTCCTCGTGCTCGAGCCCGGCGAGGCGGGGCACAGCGCCGCGCTCTACTTCCGCGAGCGCGCGGGCCGCGACTCCGACGAGTTCTACGCGAACTCCGAGATCGGCGAATTCTGGATCGGCCCGCGCCCCTCCCTCGCCCAGGTGGCGAGCGACCTCGGCCTCGAGACGCGCGGCATCGACGAGCTCGACGCCGTCCTCGACGCGGACGACGGCGTACCGGTCGCCGTGCTGCGCGAGGCGGATCCGCTGGTCGCGGGTCGCCTGGCGGCCGGAGCCGACGTCCGGTCCGATCGCGACGCGACGCTCGAGCGCGACATCGCCGAGCTGCGCCTGGTGAAGGACGCCTACGAGATCGCCGAGCTGCGCGCCGCGGTCGCCGCGACCGGTCGCGGCTTCGAGGACGTCCTCGCCGAGCTCCCCCGCATCGTCGCGCACGAGCGCGGCGAGCGCCTGATCGAGGGAGTCTTCACCGGCCGGGCCCGCGCCGACGGCAACGCGGTCGGCTACGACACCATCGCCGCCGCCGGCCACCACGCCTGCATCCTGCACTGGACCCGCAACGACGGCCCGGTCCGACCCGGCCAGCTGGTGCTGCTCGACGCCGGCGTGGAACAGGAGAGCTATTACACCGCCGACATCACGCGCACCTTCCCCGTGGACGGCCGTTACACCGAGGCGCAGCGCCGCGTGCACGAGACGGTCCGGGAGGCGGCCGACACCGCCTTCGCGGTCGTGCGGCCCGGCATCCGCTTCCGCGAGGTGCATGCGGCGGCGATGGCCGTCATCGCTCGCCGCACCGCCGAGTGGGGCCTGCTGCCGGTCAGCGCCGAGGAGGCGCTCGAGGCCGACAATCAGCAGCATCGCCGCTACATGGTCCACGGCACCAGCCATCACCTCGGTCTCGACGTCCACGACTGCGCGAAGGCGCGGCGCGAGATGTACCTCGACGGTCTGATCGAGGAGGGCATGGTCTTCACGATCGAGCCCGGGCTCTACTTCCAGCCGGACGACCTCACCGTGCCGGAGGAGCTCCGCGGCATCGGTGTCCGGATCGAGGACGACGTCCTCGTCACGGCCGACGGTGTCGAGAACCTGTCGGCCGGCATCCCGCGGAGCGCCGACGAGATCGAGGCGTGGATGGCCCGTCTGGCGCGCTGACCCCCGACGGCCCCTGGAAGGGCGCTGCTCCGGTCAGGCCGCGACAGGCGACGCGAACTCGCCGCGGGAGGCGGCGAGCGCGAGCCCATCGAGCAGGGTCGCGAGCTGTCCGGCCGGCGCACCCGGGTCCTCCGGGTGCCACTGCACTCCGACGATCGGCGCCGAGGCGTGCTCGGCCGCCTCGACCACGCCGTCCTCGGCCTGCGCGACAACCCGCAGACCAGGGGCGAGCGCGTCGACCGCCTGATGGTGCGCGCTCTGCACGTCGAGCTCCCGGGCTCCGTAGAGCCCGCCGAGAATCGAGTCGGCCGCGAACTCGACCCGGTGGCGGTGCATGCGCCGGTGCGCGGGTGCCGCGGCGTTGACATGCGACGCGTCCGGGCCGAGATCCTGCACCAGCGTCCCACCGAGGGCGACGTTGACGATCTGCAGCCCGCGGCAGATGCCCAGGAGCGGCGTGCGCTGAGCCAGCGCCCGCCGAACGAGCGCGATCTGCGCGGCGTCGGCCCGCTCGGCGTGCGGTCCCTCGGCCGGGTACCCCCGCCGCGCACCGTAGCGCTCGGGGGCGATGTCCTCGCCACCGGCCAGGACCAGGGCCTGGGTACCCGCGGTCCGCTCGAGCAGCTCCTCAGTGCCGAGCTCTTCGGCCGGGAAGCGCTCCGCGTCCCAGCCCCGCTCGCGGGCGAGGGTCAGGATGCGGCCGTTCAGGACCTGCACGTAGGCGTGGTACTCCTCGCGGCCGGGACGCGCGCGGGCGACCTCGACGATGGCGAGTGAGCGGCTCATGACTCCATCGTGCGCATCGGGGCCCACGCGGTCGAGCCGACGTGTCATCCGGTGTCACACTCCGGCCGTACGATCGCCAGGTGATTCTGCCGCCCGCGTCCCACCCGGAACGGCTGCACCGTGTCCGGGCCGAGGTGTCGGCCCTCGCCGGCAGCACACCCGAGCGCCAGGTCAGGCCCCTGCGCGAGGCGGTGGAACTGGTGGCGGCGGGCGACGCCTCCGACGCGGACGCCCTGCTCGACGCCGTCGAAGCGTTCGCCCTGCTGCTCACCCGGGCTGAGGCACAGCTCAGCGGGCTCGAGCGCTCGGTCCGGGACGACCTCGAGCGGGCCGCGAGTCTCGCCAGCCTGCGCACCGCCTCGCAGCTCGCCTCCGCCGCCGATGCAGCCACCGCCGGCGCCGCGGCGCGTTCCCTCCTCCTCGATGCCGACGAGGCCCGCGCTGCGGGCGCCCGTCACGACCCCCGCCGCGATCCTCGTGCTGCTCCTCGACGCCGACGCGGCACTCGACACCGTGGTCGCCGGCTACCGCGGGCCTCGGGCGCAGGCCGAGCGACAGCTCCTCCTCTTCGAGGCGGCGCGCACCGTCGCTCTGCTGGGCGCCGATGCGGTGCACCTTCTGGGCGCCGTGCACGGCGAGCGGGTGACCGACGCGCCCCGCATCCTCGCGGAGGAGACGCGCGCGCAGCTCTCCGGAGCAGCGCGCCGCGCCGCGGGGGATCCCCTCGGCGCACTGGAACTCGCGCG
>NZ_LIIN01000193.1 GCF_001634385.1 Rathayibacter tanaceti
CGCAGCCAGCCCAGGTCGCCCGCCTCCGTGTTCATCGCCACGACCTCGGGCCGCCCCGCGCCGTAGCGGATGATCGACACCGACGCCGGTCCGACGCTCAACCGCTGGAACAGGTCGAGGTGCATCCCGAGCGCGTCCGCGAGGATCGCCTTGATCGTGTCGCCGTGGCTGACCGCCGCCCACACCGCGCCCGCCCCGTGCTCCTCCGCCACGGCCGCGTCGTGCCGGCGGATCGCCGACACGGCCCGCGCCTGCATGGCGAGCAGCCCCTCGCCGCCGGGGAACACCACTGCGGAGGGCTGGTTCTGCACCGTCGCCCACAGCGGCTCCTTCGCCAGGTCGCGGAGCGGGCGCCCCTGCCACTGGCCGTAGTCGCACTCGGTGATGCCCTTCTCGATCAGCGTGGGCGGAGGCGTCGTCTGCCGGTCGAGCACGAAGCGGGTGGTCTGCCGGCACCGCTCCAGCGGGCTCGACACCACAGAGGCGAGGTCGACCGCCGCGAGCCGCTCGCCCGTGCGCGCCGCCTGCGCCCGCCCGACATCGTCGAGCCGCACTCCGGCGGTGCGTCCGGCGAGGATCCCCGCGGTGTTCGCGGTCGTGCGTCCGTGCCGGACGAGGAGGAGCGTGGCCATGGGGCCAGCGTAGGCGGGTGCAGTGTGTGCCTCCTGCGGGAGCCAGGGCCGTACTCAGGCATGCCGGGCGGCCCCGGCTCTGCGCCACCTCCCGCCCTTCCCGGAGGGAGGCGCCGACCGCTGCCGGCCGTGCGCCTGCCTCCGGGAAGGACGCGGGCCTCTTAGCAGTTCGCCGAGATCCAGGAGAAGATGCCACCCGATCCGCCGCTCTCGAAGGTGCTCCATCCATCGATGACGTTCGTGTCGACGAGCGCGAATCCGGAGCCGGTGAAGTTGTAGAGATTGCCCGCGGTGTCGAGTACGGCGGTGCTTCCCTGCCACTTAAAGATCCGGGCGGGGTTGGCGACGTTCCCGGGAGCACTGACCGTCGTGGTCGAGGTACCCGTCTGGCTGAAGACAGAGCCGTTCTTCGTCACCCAGGTCAAGACGCCAGGGTTCTCGTAATCCGCCGTCGCCGCCGCGACGTTCGTCGCGATTCTCGCCCAGCCCGTGTTCGTCGCGCGATAGAGGTCTCCAGAGGCGGTGAGAACGGCTGTGCCCCCCTGCCACTTGAAGACCTGCTGACCGCCATTGACGACACCGGGCTGCGTCACGGGGGTCCTCGACGTCCCCGTGACCGACCGCACGACGCCGTCAGAGCGAAGCCAGGCGAAGATCGAGTTTCCGGCCTCGTAGTTACTGAAGCCGTCGATGACGTTCGTGTCGACGAGCGCGAATCCGGAGCCGGTGAAGTTGTAGAGATTGCCCGCGGTGTCGAGTACGGCGGTGCCGCCCCTCCATTTGAAGATGCGAGCGGGGTTCGCAACCGAACCGGGCACTGTGTACGGGGTGGTGCTTGTTCCCAGCAGCCCAGCGACCTTGCCGTCGTTCGTGACCCAGGTGAGGACTCCAGGGCGCTCGTAACCGGAGTAAGCGGCTCGGACGCCGGATGCGGCCAACGCCCACCCTGTAGCTGTCGCGCGGTAAAGGTTGCCGTTCTTATCGAGAATTGCCGTACCGCCCTCCCACTTGAAGACCTTCACGCCGTCAGTGACCGTGCCTGGGTTGCTCCCGATCGTTTGTGACGTTCCCGTGAGGTAGTGGTAGCTCGTCGCGGCCTTGGACACCGCGATCGACGACGAGCCGGTCGCCTGGCCGGACGATGCGCTGATCGGGAAATCGCCGGGGCGCTGAGTGGGAGTGATTGTGGGGAGGACGACTCGGCCGTTCGAATCCGTGGTGAAGGATCGTGGCGCTGACGAGCCGTCTGCCCAGGTGAATCCGGCGGGAAGGGTCACCGTCACCGGCTTCGACGGGTCAGCCGTCGTGCCGTCGGTCGTCAGCCGCAGCGTGACATTGTTCAGCTTCCCGCAGGAATCGACGGTGTAGGGGCCGTTGACGAAGGCGAGCGTCGGCGTGACGGATGCAGCGGCGGCGGGTGTCGCCGTCGCCATGGCGACGACCGGGATCGTCCAGGCGGCGCCCTTCACGAGGGTGCGGCGGTGCACGCCGTCCTCGGCGGGGATGGACCAGCCGGTGTCGATGCTGATGCGGTGGGGTGTGCGGGGGATGAGTCGTTCACGGGTTCTCCTGTGATGAGTGTTTGTCGGACGGCCTCATCGTTCTGGCGACAGCACGCCCGGCGACACCGGCGGTCGAGCATTCTGGAAGCCGGACCGTCGATCTCTGGAATCGTCGTCGGGCTGGAGTGGCGGCGCGGACACTGGGTCGGGAGGACGACGACGCCGGTCGCTTCGCTCACCCGACCGGAAGGGGGGGGGCAACGCTGCCCCGCCCGCCGCGTGGCCAGGGCGCGCCGACCGAGCGCGGCATCGCCCTGGAAGGATCCGACGCCTCCGGATGGCTGCGTGACCGCGGCGTCTCGGTCGTGGCGGCAGGCGGGCGGCTCCGTGTCTTCGGCGACTACGTCGCGTCGTCCGAGGTCACTTTTGCGCGCATCTGGCACACGGCGCGCGAGGTCGAGCGGGAGGGGCGGCACCGCGGAGTGAGCCTCAGCCTCCTGGTCGAGGGGCGGCTCCGTGTCGGTGCGCCGGGCGACGAGATCGAGGTGCAGCAGGGAGGCGGGTTCCTGCAGTGGTCCTCCGGCGCGGTGCCGGTGCGGAGCGAGGGCCGCAGCGGCACCGTCGAGGTCGCGGTCGGCCGCGAGTTCTTCTCGCAGTTCTTCATCGGGGAGGACCGGGGCGTGCGCCCGTGCCGGCGGGGCTGGAGTCGACGAAGATGCTGCTCAACACCGCGATCGGCGCGCTGGCGACGACGGTCGTCCCCGGCTCGCTCCTCTGGGCCGGGACCAGGGAGCACATCGAGGGCGCCCTGCGGACCGTGCTCACCGAACTCGGGCCGCCCGCATTCCGCGGCACGACCGCGACGGCCGTGCGGCTCCTGCGCCGGGCGTACACGGCGATCGAGGCGCGCTGCGCTGATCCCGCCTTCGACGCCCGGTCGCTCGCGGCCGACCTGTCCGTCTCGGTCAGCGGCCTCTATGCTGCGTTCGCCGAGACGGGAGTGACGCCCTCGCGGGCGATCCGCTCGATCCGGGTGGCCCAGGCCCGGCGGATGCTGGCGCGGCGCACGGCCGAGACGGCCGTCGACTACAGCGAGATCGCTCCGCTCGCCGGCTTCGGATCGGCGTCGGCGCTGGTGGCGGCCCTGCGCGCCGATCGCGGACCGTGACGGAGCGGCCCCGGCTGGCGGCTCCGTCCTGCGGCGC
>NZ_LIIN01000194.1 GCF_001634385.1 Rathayibacter tanaceti
ACCCACGGTGCGCTGCGCCTCCTGCTCGCGGTGACGGCCCTCGTCGCGGTGCTCTTCGGCGTCTTCGCGCAGCAGGCCGGAGCGATGCAGGCGCGTGCGGCGAGCGAGGCGCGCGAGCAGTCGGCCCAGCTGATCGGCGTGCAGACGGTGCGCAACCTCCTCGTCGACGCGAACGCGATCGCGGCGAACACCTTCCTGGTGGGCGGACTCGAACCGACCGATCAGCGCCTCGCCTACGTCTCGAACCTCACCGAGGCGTCCGCCGGGATCACCAGGCTCGCGGCGAGTGACTCGGCCGACACCGGAGCGCTCGCCGACATCGCGAGCAGGGTCACCACGTACAGCGGCCTGATCGAGCAGGCCCGCGCCAACAACCGGCAGGGCTTCCCGGTCGCCTCCGCGTACCTCGATCAGGCGTCCGCCGAGCTCTCGGGCAGCGATGGGATCCTCAGCGATCTCAATCGCCTCGTGGGGGCCGGAGCCGACCGGGTGGCGGCCGCCTACGACACCGTCCGCTGGAGCGTCCTGCTGATGATCGGCTCGCTGGCGATGCTGGTCCTGCTGCTCGCGGCGCAGGTCTGGCTCGCGCGTCGCACGCACCGCTACCTCAATCGACCGCTCGCCACGGCCACGGCCCTGCTCCTGGTGCTCGGCGTCGGCGGTGCTGTCGCCTACGGATCGACGGCGGCCGACGCGAGCAGGGCACGCAGCGACTCCTACCGGGGAGCGCTGGCTGTGTCGCAGGCGCTGACCGCCGCGAGCGACGCGAAGTCGCTCGAGAGCTTCACGCTGATCGCACGCGGCTCGGGAGCCGCCCTCAAGGAGGAGTACCGCGTGGCGTCGGACTCCGCTCGGGTCACACTGCAGAACGGTGTCGAGGACGGGATCGTCGATGGGCGTCTCGTCGACGCGCTGAGTGCCTGGCAGGCGTTCCATGATCGGATCCGGGACGCGGACGAGGCGGGCAGATGGGACGAGGCGGTCGACATCGCGACGGCGACGGGCAGCGGCACAGCCAACGACCTGTTCCTCGCCTTCTCTGTCGAGGCCCGCACCGCCGTGCAGGAGAAGTCCGACGCGGCGGCCGCGACCCTCGCCTCGGGGGCCGGAGTGTCGTCCCTCGTGTCCTGGTTGCTGCTGGCCGCCGGCCTGGCCGGCGCCGTGCTCTCTTGGCGCGGCGTCTCGCAGCGACTGGAGGAGTACCGATGAACCGGCTGCGCACCGCCGCCCTCGCCCTCGTCACCGCTGCGGTGCTCGCCGTGACGGGCTGCACCTCCGGTGCCGACGACCTCGGAGCGCCGCTGCCCGCCGCGACTGCGACGGCGAGCACGGCGCCCGGCTCGAGTGCGACGCTCCGTCGAGCGACTGCTCGCCCTCGGCCGTGACCTCCTACGCGCCGACCGGAGTGACCGACAGCCCCCGCCTGACCGCGGTCCGTGACCGCGGCAGCCTCCGGGTCGGCGTCTCGGCCGACACCCTGCTGATGAGCGCCCGGAATCCGATCACCGGCTCGATCGAGGGGTTCGACGTCGACATCGCCCGCGAGATCGCCCGCGCGATCCTCGGCAGTCCCGACGCCGTCACCTACGTCGTCATCACCTCGGCGCAGCGCCTGCCGTCGCTCGCCGGCGGCGACGGCGCCCCCCAGGTCGACATGGTCGCCCGCACGCTCACGATGACGTGCGACCGCTGGAGCTCGATCGCGTTCTCGTCCGAGTACTACGACGCGGGCCTCAAGGTGCTGGTCTCGGACGACCCCGAGGGCCCGCGCGTCGCGAGCATCGACGATCTCGACGGCAAGAGGGTCTGTGCGCCGAGCGGCACCACCACCTTCAGCCGCCTGCAGAACGACTACCCCGAGGTGACGGCGGTCGAGGCCGACACCCACTCGCAGTGCCTGGCGCAATTCCAGGAGGGGAAGGTCGACGCGATCGCGGGCGACGACACGATCCTCGCCGGCTTCGTGGCTCAGGACCCGTACGCGACTGTCATCGGCGACGCGCTGAGTTCGGAGCCCTACGGCCTGGGCCTGCCCGCCGACGACCCGGACTTCGTCCGCTTCGTCAACGGCGCGCTCGAGACGATCCGCAGCGACGGCCGCTGGCAGAGCATCTACGACCGCTGGCTCGGAGTATTGGGCGAGGCATCACCGCCTGCTGCGGAGTACGGCCGATGAGCACGGGTCTCGCGGAGGGGACGCCCGTCGCTCCCGGGCGGCTGGGCGAGGCCGCGCCGCAGCGCGAACTCTTCGAGTACCTCGCCGCGCTGACCCGCTGGCTCGACCGAACGACCCGCGAGCTCTCGCGTCTGGACGCCGCGGCGCTCGCGTCGCCGCAGGCCGAGAACTACACGGCCGACGTGGTGCTCGCGCAGTCGCTCCGCGAGTCCGTGACACGGCGCCTGGCCGAGCTCGAGGCCGCCTGGGACTCGGGCCGGGTCGATGTCGTCGCGCGGGAGCGGATGTCGCAGTTGATCTGGGGGCGTCTCGACGCCTCCGGGAACGGCGCCGTCTCGCTCGTCGAAGCCGTGCGACTGTGCGACGCGGTCGTCGGCCAACTCCGCTCCCGCCTCGCGCTCGATCCCAGCGGCACCGACGTGGCTGGTCGGATCGTCGGGGTCCGGGCCGAGATCGAGCGCTGCCGTGATCTGACCCGTGAAGGCGGAGGAGGCGTCGATCGTGTCCGGGCCGAGCGGGTCGACGTGCTGCGCTCCCGACTCGACGCCCTCGCTGAGAAGGCGGGGCGGGGAGCGGACGTGTCCGGCCCGCTCGGCCAACTCGAGGGCGATTCCGCCCGGCTGGAGCGCGACCTGATCATCGCCGCCTCCGAACGCCGTGGACTCGAGCGCGACCGTCGGCGCGCGCGCGAGCTGACCGAGGCCGCTGAGCGTCGAGAGGCACCGCTGCGTGAGCTGGTCGCCCGCTGCCGTCGCGAGATCGCGGATCCGCCGCGCCTGGCCGTCCCGGACGTCTCGCGGCTCGGCGAGCCTCCGCGCGATCGGGAGGCGCTCGACGCACATCTCACGCGTCTCACCGCGGTGGGGCGCGCGTTCGACGCGGTCGAGGCCGCCTACACGTCGCCACTGCGGGAGCGCGCGGCGCTCGGCTTCCGTCTACGCGCGCTGCGGGAACGCGCCC
>NZ_LIIN01000195.1 GCF_001634385.1 Rathayibacter tanaceti
ACGCGGTCCCAGGAGTAGCGGGAGCTCCACGCGCTCTCGGCCGGCGGCCCCGTAGCCGCGGGCCCGCTCGGGGTCGGCGAGCAGCGACGCGAGGGCGGCGGCCAGGGCGCCGGGGTCGCGCGGAGGCACGTGCACCCCGGTGACGTCCTCGACCACCGTGTCGATCAGTCCGCCGACCGAGGAGGCGACCACCGGCACGCCGCACGCCATCGCCTCCAGCGGGGTGATGCCGAACGGCTCGTACCAGGGTGCGCAGACCACCACGTCGGCCGAGCGGAGCATCGCGGGCATCGCCGTCTGCGAGAGCTGGCCGACGAAGTCGACGCGGTCCGCGACTCCGAGGCTCGAGGCGACCGCGTGCAGCCGCTGGTACTCGGGGTCGGCCGTGAGAGCGTCGCCCGAGCCAGAGCCACCGACGACCACGAGCTCGGCGTCGTGCCCCGCCTCGACGAGCCGCGCCAGCGCCTCGATCGCGATGCCCATGCCCTTGCGGGGCACTAGGCGCCCGATCGTCATCAGCCGGGCGCGCTCGCCGCGCGGCGCGAGGGAGCCCCGCACCGAGAACCGGTCGATGTCGACTCCGCAGGGCACCACAGAGATGCGCGCCGTCGGCACCCCGAGGCCCTTGAGCTCGAACGCCTCGTCGGAGCAGGTCGCGACGATCCCGTCGGCCCGCTGGCCGACGCCCGGCTCGAGCCAGGCGCGCTCCTCGGGGCTGGTGTCGAGCGCACCCTGTTGCCGGCGTTTGACCACTCCGAGGGCGTGGAAGGTGTGCACCACCGGAACCCGGCGTCCGGTCGCCCGCTCCACCTGCTCGGAGGCGTCGAGCGCGGCGACGCCGGACATCCAGAAGTGGCTGTGCACGAGATCGGGCCGCTCCTGCAGCCACTCCTCGGCGAGGTCGATCGCGAAGTCGCCCATGAACGGCAACAGCTCGTCCTTCGAGACGCGCCTCGGCGGTCCTGCGTCGATGTGCACCACCTCGACACCCGAGGCGAAGGGCACGCGGCGGGGGAGGGAGGGGTCGTCGCGGCGGGTGTAGACCACCACGCGGTGCCCGCGGCGGGAGAGCGCGTCGGCCAGGGCCGCGACGTGCACGTTCTGGCCGCCCGCGTCGACTCCGCCGAGTGTGGCGAGCGGGCTCGCGTGCTCCGAGACCATCGCGATGGTGAGCGGTCGGGCGGCGCGCAGGTGCTGCTTCATCGGGTGCTCCCTTGCAGAGTGGGGGCCGGCGTCGAGCGGCGACGCGGGAGGTCGGCGAGCAGCTCGTCCCAGTCGCGGTGGAATCGGGCGAGGCCGTAGCGGGCGAGGGCGGCCTCGCGGGCCACCGCTCCGGCCCGCGCGGCGAGCTCCGGGTCCTCGACGAGCCGGCGGGAGGCGGCCACGAGCTCCTCGAGGTCGTTCGAGATCGCGCCTGCCTCGGGAGGCACGGCCCGGCCCGCCTCGGTGACGTCGAGCGCCACCACGGGCATCCCGAGGTGCATCGCCTCGAGCAGCGCCAGGCCGAGCGAGGTCCAGCGGAACGGGTGCAGGTACACGCGGCGGCGGGCCAGCGCCGCGTGCATCGCCTGCGTGCGCACGTCGCCGAGCACCGTGACATCGGCCAGGCCGGGCAGCGAGGGGAGTTGGTCGGTCTTCATCCCGAACACGTCGAGCGGAGCGACCGCGGCGAAGCGGGGGAGCAGGTCGGTGCCGGCGACCCGGCCGCGGCGGACCGGCTCGTTGACGACGACTCCAACGTGCGCGAGCTCGCCCGTGTAGAGCGGACCGGGGTCGTGGATCCCGTGCTCGATCACGGTCGTGCGCGTCGAGCCGGTGTCCCACATCAGGGCGTTGAAGTGGCTGACATGCACGATCAGCAGGTCGTCGCGATCGGCGAGCGGATGCCGGTTGTCCGGCACGTCGCCGCGCGGGGTGTTGTGTTCGACGTAGACGGCCGGCACGTCACGGCCGAGCCGGCGGCCCAGCAGCCGCTCGGCCTCCGCCAGCTCCTCGGGGCGCTGGAGGAGCACAGCGTCGACGTCGGTGTCGTGCAGTTCCTCCGGTGGGATCTCGACGGCGTTCGGCCAGTCGCGGCCCCCCGTGCCCAGGCCCCAGCCGTCGCGGGCCGGGGTGGTCGGCAGCAGGGAGGTGTGCGCGCCGCGGACGAAGGCGTCGGCCCAGCCGCCGTGCACGTGCCAGAGCAGGATCCTCATGCCATCGCCTCTCTCGGAGCAGTCGTCTGTCGGAGTCGGAGGGCGGCGGCGACCGCCTCCTCGGCGCTCACCCCCGTGAGGCAGGGGTGGCCCGGGACCGGGCAGACCTGCGCGCGTGAGCCGGCGCACGGCGCCTCCTGATCGCCCAGCAGCACGACCGGGACCCCGTAGGGCGCCCAGCGCACCGCCGGGACGACCGGCGCGAACAGGCTGACGACCGGGGTGCCGACGGCCGCGGCGAGGTGTGCCGGGCCGGTGTTGCCACTGATGACCACGTCGGCACCCGCCAGCACCTCGGCCGCGCCGGCGAAGTCGGTCGCTCCGCCGAGGTCGACGCCCCGGGCTCCGGCGACGTCGGCCCGTGAGGGCACGCTCGCCCCCGGCCGCCGGTGACGACGACCGCGAGGCCCGCGTCGGCCAGCAGCTCGACGGCGCGCGCGCGCTCGCCGCGGGCCACATCCGGGCCGGCACTGCTGCTCCGGGATGCACGACCACGTACGGGCCGATCCCCTCGAGCGCGGCGGGCAGGGCGCCCTCGCGCCGCACGCGGAGCCGGCCGTCGTCGCCCGCGGCATCGTGAATCCGGCAGCCGCGGCGATGGCGAGGGCGCGCTCGGGCTCTGGCTGGTCCTCCTCGAGCGTCTCGCCGGGCACCAGCCGCACATCCAGCAGAGCGCCGGCGAAGTCGACCGAGGCGCCGGTGATTCGCTCGACTCCGCACAGGCGCAGGAGCAGCGCGAGCGGGAGCGGCGACTGGTGGAAGGAGGTGAGGATCACGGCTTCGTCCGGAGCGAACTCCTCGACGATCGCGCGCAGTTCGGCCACGAGCGCGGCGTCGACGGGACGCGAGGCGTCGCCGATCCAGGGGCACCACCAGGTGCGCACGGCCGTCGGCCCGGGCAGCAGCGCC
>NZ_LIIN01000196.1 GCF_001634385.1 Rathayibacter tanaceti
GTCCTCGCCGATCGCCGCGCGATCTGCGGTGCGGCCAGCGCGACGAACGCGACGGGGCCGGCCACCGTCGTGGCGATGCACACGAGGGCGACTCCGGTACCGAGTGCGAGCGAGCGCACGGCCGGAACCCGGACGCGGTGGCCGCCGCGAGGTCGTCGCCGAGCTCGAGCTGGCGGAGCGCGGGCGCGAAGGCGGGCACCACCGCGAAGAACCCCGCGGCGAGCAGGCCGGCGGCGGTGACGGTGGCCGCATCGACTCCCGCGAGGGTGCCCGCGCCCCAGGCCGACGCGAACAGGGCGGTGTCGAGCTCGACCTGGAGCAGGAGCCAGGTGCCGAGCGACGCGGCCATCGACGAGACCGCGATGCCGACCATGATGAAGCGGAAGCCGCCGATCCCCGTTCCGCGGGAGAGAGCGGTGATCAGGAGGGCCGCTCCCAGGCCGCCGACGAGTGCGCCGGCGGTCCGCGCCTCCCAGGAGGAGCCGACCAGCACCAGCGCGGTCAGCAGCCCGACGAACGCGCCGTTCGAGAGCCCCAGCACGTCGGGGCTGGCCAGCGGGTTGCGGGTCACGCTCTGGAACACCGCCCCCGCGACGCCGAGTGCGGCGCCGACGACGACCGCCGCGGCGATGCGGGGCAGCCGCCACTCCACGACGACTGTGCGGGCGAGGCCCTCCGTCGATCCGGAGACGACCCCGAGGACGTCGCCGAGCGGCACGGGATAGTCGCCGCTCATCGCGCCGACGACGCCGAGCACGCCCAGAACTGCGACGAGGACGCCGATCACGACCGCGTTCCTCCGGGTGCGCATTCGCCGCGTCACAGCCCGGTCACCCGTCGCCGACGACGGACCAGCACGATCAGCACCGGAGCGCCGACGAAGGCCGTCACGATCCCCACCGGCATCTCGGCCGGCAGCACACTCACCCGGCCGACCACGTCCGAGAGCAGCACCAGCACGGGAGCCGCGAGCATCGAGCCGGCGACGATCCAGCGGTGGTCGGGGCCGGTGCTCCAGCGCACCACGTGCGGGATCATCAGGCCGACGAACGAGATCGGTCCGGCGAGCGCGGTGGCGGTTCCCGCGAGCAGAGTGATCGCCAGCACCGCGAGCAGCCGCGTGCGCAGGAGCGAGACCCCCTGCGCACGAGCGGTTTCGTCGCCGAGGGCCACGGCGTTGAGGGCAGGAGACACGACGAGGGCGAGCAGCGCTCCGAGCGCCAGGAGGGGGAGGACGGGCAGCAGGACGTCAGTGCTCCGCCCCAGCAGGCTCCCCGCCGACCAGCCGAGCAGGCGCTCGAACGCGTCGGGATGCGTCAGCGTGAGCCCGGTGGTCAGGCCAGAGAGCACCGCGCCGACCGCGAGTCCGGCGAGGGTGAGCGTGATCGGATCCGAGCGCCCCCGCCCGCCCGCTCCGAGAGCGAAGACCACGACCGTCAGCACCAGGGCCCCGCCGTAGGCGAACCACACGTATCCGCTGATGCTCGTGACCCCGGCGAACACGACGGCCGCGGCGACAGCGGCGGAGGCGCCCGCGTTCACTCCGAGGATCCCCGGATCGGCCAGCGGATTGCGGGTCACCGCCTGGATCAGCGCCCCCGCTCCGCCCAGCCCGACTCCCACCGCCAGACCGACGAGGGTGCGCGGGAGCCGCTGATCCTGGACGACGAACCGCGACTCGTCGGTCCCGCCTCCGCTGAGCGTGTCGAGCAGGAGCCGTGGATCGAGCGGATTCGCGCCGACCGCGATCGAGAGGAGCGCGGCGACCACGAGGGCGAGCAGCGTCCCCGAGAGCCAGAGGGCGAGCCTCCTCCTCGGTCGCGTTCCGAAGGCTCGCGGCGCCGGACCGGTCACTGCGCGTCGCGCAGGACGTCCTCGATGTCGTCGAGCACGGCGAGCCCGCCGAGGGGGCCGACCCCGGTGATCCAGTACGACTGGTCGACCAGGTGGACCTCGGGGAACGCGCCGGCATTGGCGGTGATCGACTCGGGCACGGTGGTGGGGTCGTCGACGTCGGTGGTGGTCACGAAGACGTGGTCGGCCGTCGCCTCGAGGACCCGCTCGGGCGACAGGTCGACCGAGATCGACTGCTCCCAGTCGCGCTCCGGGGTCGTGAAGCCGGCGCACTCGAGGGTGCTGCCCGCGAACGAGTCGGGCCCGTAGAGAGTGAGGAGTCCGTCGCGCGGGCGGATCAGCTGGGCCGTCGACCCGGCGACGTCGAACTCGGCCGCGATCTCGTCGCAGCGGTCCTGGTAGTCCTGGAGTCGCGCGGTGCCCTCGTCGGAGCGGCCGAGCGCCGAGGCGACGAGAGCGACGTTGTCCTTCCACGGGTCGGCCTGCGAGGCGAGGAACACGGTGGGCGCGATCGCCGACAGCTGGTCGTAGAGGGCGGAGTGCCGCGACTCCGTCCCGATGATCAGGTCGGGAGTCAGCGCGGCGATTCTCTCGACGCTCGGCTCGGTGACCGTTCCCACGCTCTGGATGCCGGCGGCCTCGGCGCGAGGTACGCCGGAACTCCCGCGCTCTCGTTGAGCACCGCGGCTCCGACCGGGACGACGCCGAGGGCGACCGACGTGTCGAGGGCCACCGGCTCGAGGACCACGACGCGGGCCGCCGTGTCGGGGACGGCGGTCGTGCCGCGCGCGTGCTCGACCGAGCGGGTGCTCGGCGGGGAGTCGCTCGCCGACGAGCCGGCTGCGCCGCCCGCGCAGGCCGAGAGGCCGAGCGCGGCGGAGGCGGCGAGGGCGATGACCGCCAGGGAGCGGCGACGGCGGTGGGAGGAGGAGGAGGCAGGATGCACGGGAGCGCCTTCGGTCGAGGATCAGCTGGATCGACCGCGCTGTCGGATCACCGATGAGTAAGGATACCCTCACTCGGCGCGTCCCGTCGCCCCACTCGCCAGTAGCCTGGGCCTGCACGAGGGCGGGATCCACTCCGTGCGCGTCACCGCATCGCGCAGCGCGGCGACGGCCGTGCTCTCGGCGGCGATCCAGGCAGTGAAGTCGCGGCCCGTGCGCGGCGGCGGCTCCGGAGTCGTCCCGCGCCCACCGCGCGATCGCCTCGGCCAGCGCC
>NZ_LIIN01000197.1 GCF_001634385.1 Rathayibacter tanaceti
CGCGGTCGAGGAGGCCGAGGCCGTCGCGCAGTCCGAACCGCTTGTTAAGCTGGACTACCTCGTCGTCGTGAACCCTGCGACACTCCTCCCGGTCGACGCCGACCATCGCGGTCCGGCCCTCGTGCTCGTCGCCGCGATCGTCGGCACCACCCGCCTCCTCGACAACGGCCCGATCCTGCTCGACTGATCCCGGCCGCCCGTCTCCTACCGAAAGCATCGCGATCCGCCATGGCCGACACCTCCGCCGCCCCCGTGCCCCCGACCGAGCAGCCCGAGGCCGAGCGGACGCCCACTGAGCAGCAGGTCGCCGACCGTGAGGCGTCCGAGCAGAAGGCCGTCCGCCTCGCCAAGCGCGAGCGTCTGCTCGAGCTCGCGGGTGATGACCTCGGCGGCGGTGCTTACCCCGTCGCCGTCGGAGTCACCGACACGATCGCCGCCGTCCGTGCCCGCCATGAGGGGATCGAGCCCGATGTGAAGACCGGCGAGCGCGTCGGCCTCGCCGGACGCGTCGTGTTCCAGCGCAACACCGGCAAGCTCTGCTTCGCGACGCTCCAGGCGGGCGACGGCGAGCGGATCCAGGCGATGGTCTCGCTCGGCGACGTCGGTGACGAGTCGCTGGCGGCGTGGAAGGAGCTCGTCGACCTGGGCGACCACCTCTTCGTGGAGGGCGAGGTCGTCTCGAGCAAGCGCGGCGAGCTGAGTGTCTGGGTGTCGGAGTGGACGATCGCCGCGAAGGCGATCCTGCCGCTGCCGAACCTGCACAACGAGCTGGGCGACGAGACCCGGATGCGTCAGCGCTACCTCGACCTGATCGTGCGACCCCAGGCCCGCGAGACCGTCGTGGCGCGCGCGCGGGTGAACGCCTCCCTCCGCAGCACCTTCGCGGCCCACGACTTCCTCGAGGTCGAGACCCCCATGCTCCAGGTGATGCACGGCGGCGCCTCCGCCCGCCCGTTCGCCACCCGCTCGAACGCGTTCGACGCCGAGCTCTACCTCCGCATCGCGCCGGAGCTCTTTCTCAAGCGCGCGGTCGTCGGAGGCATCGACCGGGTCTTCGAGATCAACCGCAATTTCCGCAACGAGGGCGCCGACTCCACGCACTCGCCCGAGTTCGCCATGCTCGAGCCTACCAGCGTACGGCGACTACACCGCGATCGCTGATCTCACGCAGGAGCTGGTCCAGAACGCTGCGCAGGCGGTCGCCGGCTCGCATGTCGTCATGTGGGCCGACGGCACCGAGTTCGATCTGGGAGGCGAGTGGGACCGGATCTCGATGTACGAGAGCCTGTCGCTCGCGGCGGGCCTTGCGATCACTCCCGAGACGCCGCTGGTCGAGCTTGAGACGCTCGCCGCTCGCGAGGGCGTCGAGGTGCACGTGCCCACCCACGGCAAGTACGTCGAGGAGCTGTGGGAGCACTTCGTGAAGGGCTCGCTCAGCCGCCCCACCTTCGTCATGGACTTCCCCGTCGACACCTCGCCGCTCGTGCGCGCGCACCGGAGCATCCCTGGCGTCGTGGAGAAGTGGGACCTCTATGTCCGCGGCTTCGAGCTGGCGACCGGATACTCCGAGCTGGTCGACCCGGTCGTGCAGCGCGAGCGCTTCGTCGAGCAGGCCCGCCAGGCCGCCGCGGGCGACGACGAGGCGATGCGCTTGGACGAGGATTTCCTCCGCGCCCTCGAGCACGGCATGCCCCCGACCGGCGGGATGGGGATGGGCATCGACCGCCTGCTGATGGCGGTCACCGGCCTCGGCATCCGCGAGACGATCCTGTTCCCGCTCGTCAAGTAGGGTCGCAGGAGCCGCACGCGTGCGGCTCCGCCTGCGAGGAGAGACATGGCCAGGGCATCGAGCGTCGTCGCGGTCGTCGCGGCGGGCATCCTCACGGCCGCGCAGTTCGGTGTCGGTGCCTCGATCGCCGCCTCGGTCCTCACCTCCTCCGGCGATGTCGGCACCGCACTGGCCGACCGGCGGGCAGCGGAGGCGTTCACGCCCGACGACACGATCGCCGGCTTCGCCGAGCGCACCGGCATGTCGCAGCGGGGCCGCGCCCTCTACTACGCGTCGAGTCCTTCGGTCGAGCCGACCACTGGATTCAACGATCGATGCGGTTACGGCGCGTCCGACGACATCGTGCTCGGCTGTTACACCGGCACCGACATCTTCATCTCGGACGTCTCGAACCCGGACCTCGACGGCGTGCGCGACGTGACCGCGGCCCACGAGATGCTGCACGCCGCGTGGGTGCGGCTCGACTCCGCCGAGCAGGCAGCGCTGGGCGCCGAGCTCGAGGCCGTGTACGCGACCCTCCCGCAGGACGGTCCGATCGCGGAGCGGCTCGAGCTCTACCGCACGGGCGGGCTGGGCGAGCGGGTCAACGAGCTGCACTCCATTCTGGGCACGGAGGTGGCCGATCTGCCGCCGGCGCTGGAGCAGCACTACGCGGAGTTTTTCGACGACCGCTCCGCCGTCGTCGCCTTGAACGCGCGCTACGAGGCCGTGTTCACCGGCCTCGAGAACCGGATCGACGATCTCGTCGCCCGGATCGAGAGCGCCTACACAGACCTGACGGCGCGGGTCGACGCGAACAACGCCGAGTACGACGCGCTCAACGTCGAGATCGATGCCTTCAATGCTCGGGCCGACAGCGGCGACTTCGGCTCGACGGCCGAGTTCGAGGCCGAGCGTGCCGATCTGCTCGAGCGCGGCCGGGCCGTCGATGCGACCCGGGCTGCCATCGACGCCGACATCGCCGGCTACGACGCGCTGCGCTCCGAGCTCGAGGGGTTGAACGCCGATGCGGCGGCCCTGAACAAATCGGTCCAGAGCCGATAGCAGGACGCCGAAGCCTTCCGCGCACCGCGGCGCCGACCAGGGGCGGCCTCCCTGCTGCCACGGGTAGGATCGCCCCATGGACTGGGAGCTGTGGAATCAGGGGCTGTGGGCCCTCCTGCCGACTGTGACGGTCGGGCTGATCTTCTGGTTCGTGATGCGCGCCGTCCTCCGCTCGGACCGCAACGAGCGCCGCGCCTACGACCGCATCGAGGCGCGCGAGCGAGCGCGCCGCGGCCT
>NZ_LIIN01000198.1 GCF_001634385.1 Rathayibacter tanaceti
CGATGCCGAGACGGCGCGCCTGGCCCAGGAGGCGCAGGCCGCAGCCGGGACGACCGCCGGCACCTCCGTGGGCGGTGCCGCGGCCGGCAGCACCGGCACGAGCACCTCCGTCACGCCTCGCGAGGAGGGCGACGACTACCCCTGGCGCGACCAGCTGACCGACGACCAGGGCGGCGGGCTCTCTCCGCTGCGCTACTACTACCGCGAGTGCGTCGACTTCGTCGCCTGGCGGATCAACCGCGATCAGGGTTCCACCGGGTCTCCCTTCAGATGGACCTGGGGCAACATGACCCCCGGAGGCGGCAGCGCCTACGCCTGGGCCGGCCAGTGGGCGTCGCACGGCTGGGTGACCAGCAGCACGCCCGTGCCCGGTGCGGTCGCCTGGTTCACGGGTAACCACGTCGCGTACGTGCAGGCGGTCAACTCCGACGGCACCGTCTCGCTCGAGGAGTACAACTGGGGCAACGACCACGCCTACCACAAGCGCACGATCCCGGCCTCGCAGGTCGCGCTCTTCCTCTACCCGCCGAGCTGATGCCCGGCGCCGTCGGCATGGCCGTCGCGCAGTTCGCTCCCACACAGGACCGCGTGGCCAACCTCGCGGCGATCGGGCGCCTGGTCCGCGTCGCCGTCGGGCGCGGCGCGAGCCTGGTAGTGTTGCCGGAGTACAGCTCCGCCTTCACCGACCCGCTCGGCCCCGAGCTGGTCGCGGCGGGCGAGACCCTCGACGGGCCGTTCGTCCAGGGGCTCGGCGCCCTCGCCCGCGAGCTCCGCGTCCACCTCGTCGCGGGCATGGTCGAGACCCTCGACGGGCGGCGGATCGCCAACACCCTCGTGGCGATCGATCCCGCGGGCGCGCTGGTCGCCCGCTACCGCAAGCTGCACCTCTACGACGCCTTCGGGCAGACGGAGTCGGAGTGGGTCGCGCCCGGCGAGATCGCCGCACCCGAGACGTTCGAGGTCGGCGGCCTCGTCGTCGGCCTGCAGACCTGCTACGACCTGCGCTTCCCCGAGGTGAGCCGGTGGCTGGTGGACGCCGGGGTCGACGTCATCGCGGCACCCGCCGAATGGGTGCGCGGCCCGCTCAAGGAGGCGCACTGGCGGACGCTCGTCACCGCGCGTGCCCTCGAGAACACCGTCTACCTCGTCGCGGCCGATCAGACGCCTCCGATCGGCGTCGGCACGAGCATGGTTGTCGACCCGATGGGCGTCGAGATCGCGACCCTCGGCGAGGTCGAGGACGTCGCGGTCGCCTGGGTCTCGCGCGAGCGGATCGACGCGGCGCGAGCGAAGAACCCGGCGCTCGCCCTGCGGCGCTTCCGGGTGCAGCCGCTCTGATCCCATCGCCGGCAGCGATCGGCTCTCGTCCGTCGGTACGGGTGCAGCCGCTCCGCGCTCCCGTCGAGGACTACCGGCTCAGCGTCCCATGCGCGCCAGGCCGGCGACGGCGGCCTCCAGCACCTCGAACCGCTTGCAGAACGCGAAGCGCACGAGCGACCTGTACTCAGCCGCGTCCTCCGACCGGCAGAAGGCGGACACGGGCACGGCCACCACTCCCGCGAGTTCGGGGAGCGCCCGGCAGAGCGCGACACCGTCGTCGTAGCCGAGGGGAGCGGCGTCCGCGACGACGAAGTACCCTCCGGAGGCGCGGCGACGCCGAAGCCCGCCGCAGCGAGGCCCGCCGACAGCAGGTCCTTCTTCGCCGAGAGCGTCTGCGCCACGGTCGTGAAGAAGGAGTCGGGGAGTCCGAGCCCCAGGGCGACGGCACCCTGGAACGGCGAGCCGCTGACGTAGGTGAGGAACTGCTTCACCGCGAGGACGGCGGTGACCAGCGCCCTCGGCCCGCTCACCCAGCCGATCTTCCACCCGGTGGTGCTGAAGGTCTTGCCCGCGGAGGAGATCGAGAGCGTCCGCTCGAACGCCCCGGGGAGGGTCGCGAGTGGCACGTGCGGAGTGTCGAAGCGCAGGTGCTCGTACACCTCGTCCGTCACGATCAGGGCGTCGTGCCGCTCGGCGAGCCGCACGATCAGCTCGCGCGTCTCGAGCGGGAGGACGGCGCCGGTCGGGTTGTGCGGGTCGTTCACCAGGATGACGCGGGTGCGGTCGGTCACGGCCGCGACGAGCTCGTCGTGATCGACGGTGAAGGGGAGGCCCCGTAGCGGGACGGTGCGGTGCACGCCTCCGGCGAGCGCGATCAGTGCGCCGTACGCGTCGTAGTGCGGAGTGAAGGTGACGACCTCGTCCCCCGGCTCCAGGAGCGCGAGCAGGGTGGCCGCGAGCGCCTCCGTGGCACCGGTCGTGACGAGGATCTGGCCGTCCGGGTCGAGGTCGAGACGGTAGAAGCGGCTCTGGTGGGCGGCGATCGCCTCGCGCAGCACGGGGAAGCCGGGGCCGGGCGGGTACTGGTTCACGCCGGACGCGATCGCCTCTCGAGCGGCATCGAGGATCTCGCGCGGGCCGTCCTCGTCCGGGAAACCCTGGCCGAGATTGACCGCCCCGGTTCGCAGCGCGAGGGCGCTCATCTCGCTGAAGACGGTCGCGGCGACCTCGCCGCCGGGGCCGAGGAGGCCGGCGCCGGCGGCGGCACGGGTCCAGGATCCGGGAATGCTCACGCCCCCAGTGTGCCCGCTCACGGGCGTCCACCTCTTTCAATTCCCGCTCGCAGGCCCGTCATAAGAAACCTCCAGGTACGCTCGACAAGCTATCCCCGCTTGGAAGGAGCAGCACCCATGACCGAGAGTCACGAGGGTCCTCGTCAGCCGGAGGAACCCATTACGCCGACGGAGTCCGGCGCCCCAGAAGCGGCCGGGCGCCGCTACGGCGAGAGCTCCGGAGCGTCGTCGTCGACCACCGGGCCCACCGAGCCGATCCACCAGGCGGGGCGCACCGCGAGAACCCGACCGAGCCCTCCCCGTCCTCCGCGGCTGCGCAGCCGCCGTACACGCCGAACGCCGCAGCCGGCAACGAGGCTCAGCCTGTCTCCCAGCCGGCGCGCTACGGCCAGTACGCGCCTCCGGCCGCGAACACCCTGCACGGCTCCGGCGAGCCGCCCGCGT
>NZ_LIIN01000199.1 GCF_001634385.1 Rathayibacter tanaceti
TCCGGCGTCGGCGCCGGGCATCCCCCGTGCGCTCGGCGTCCATCGTGGCATGCGGCGGCGGCGCACGCAGTCGTCCGTGCGGAGGAGATCGGAGGTGACGGCGAGGCTCCTCCCCAGGCCGCGCCGGGCGGGGGGTGTGGCCGATCCCCGCACATCCCCGCTCGCCGGGCTCGGTCGCGGTTATGATTGGCACTCAGAGTTGCGGAGTGCCAGGCTCCGCGCGGCGGCAGCGCCGCACAGGAGCGTGCCCGTGGGCACCCGGAGTCCGGCGGGAGGTCGGTCGTATGGTGACGGAGCGCGGTCTCCAGGTCCTGCGTGTGATCGTGCAGGACTACGTGGCGAGCCGGGAGCCGGTGGGCTCGAAGTCGATCGTCGAGCGGCACGCCTTCGGCGTGTCTGCAGCCACCATCCGCAACGAGATGGCCCAGCTCGAAGAAGAAGACCTGATCGCCGCCCCGCACACCTCCTCGGGCCGTGTGCCCACCGACAAGGGCTACCGCCTCTTCGTCGACCAGCTCGCCGACCTGCGTCCGCTCACCTCCGCGCAACGGCAGGCGATCGAGACCTTCCTCGGTCAGAGCCCGGATCTCGACGAGGTGCTGGTCAAGACGGTGCGGCTGCTCTCGCAGCTCACCAACAGCGTCGCCCTGGTGCAGTACCCCTCCTTCGGAGCCGCGCGGCTGCGCCATGTGGAGCTGGTCGCCCTCGCGCCGCGCCGGCTGCTCTCTGTGCTCATCACCGACACCGGGCGCGTCGACCAGCGCGTCCTTGAGACTCCGGAGGACGTCGACGACGCGCTCCTCGGCGAGATCCGGGCCAAGCTCAACACCGCTGTGCTCGGCCTCGGCCTCCAGCAGGCGGCCGAGATCCTCGGCTCCGTCGCCGAGCGGTTCAGCCCCGAGCGGCACCGCGTGCTGACCCCGATCGTGCAGACCCTGCTCGAGCAGGTCGGCGCCAACCGCCAGGACCGGCTCGTGATGGCCGGAGCAGCGAACCTCGTGCGCACCGAGGAGGACTTCTCGGGCAGCATCTACCCGGTGCTCGAGGCGATCGAGGAGCAAGTGGAGCTGCTGCGCCTCTTCGCCGAGATGACTCCCGATCCGCGGGGCATCTCGGTGCGGATCGGCCGCGAGAACGCGCCCTTCGGCCTCCAGGAGACCTCGGTGCTCACCAGCGGCTACAACACCGGGGGCGGCCAGGTCTCGCGCCTGGGCGTTCTCGGGCCGATCCGAATGGACTACTCCGGCAACATCGCAGCGGTGCGCGCCGTCGCCCGCTACCTCTCCCGTCTCCTCGGCGAGGAATAGCCCCCAGACCCCACCGGTCCCCGCCGGTTCCCCGGGTGCGCCGCGCCCGGCCCACCGACCCACGAACGAAGGACGAAGCCACCTGTGGCCGATCACTACGAAGTGCTGGGCGTCGATCGCGACGCCTCCGCCGACGAGATCAAGAAGGCGTACCGCCGCCTCGCGCGCGAGCTGCACCCGGACGTCAATCCGAGCGCCGACGCCTCCGAGCGCTTCAAGCTCGTCACCCACGCCTACGACGTCCTGAGCGATGCCCAGCAGCGTGCGCAGTACGACCGCGGCCCCCAGGAGGGCTTCGGCGGAGGCGGGCAGGGCTTCGGCGGCTTCGGCGACATCTTCGAGACCTTCTTCGGCCAGGGCGCGCAGGGCTCGTCACGCGGTCCCCGCTCGCGCCGCGAGCGCGGCCAGGACGCCCTGCTGCGCGTCGAGGTCTCGCTCGACGAGGTCATCTTCGGGGCGCACCGCGACCTCGAGGTCGACACCGCCGTGCTCTGCGAGACCTGCCAGGGCTCCTGCTGCCAGCCCGGCACCTCGCCGATCACGTGCGACATCTGCCACGGCTCCGGTCAGATCCAGCGCACGGTCCGCTCGCTGCTGGGCAATGTGATGACCGCGAGCCCGTGCGGCACTTGCCGCGGCTACGGCACCGTCATCGCCACCCCCTGCTCCACCTGCCAGGGCCAGGGCCGCGTCCGCGCGCGCCGCACCGTCCCCGTCGATGTGCCGGCCGGCGTCGACACCGGTCTGCGCCTTCAGATGCCCGGCAGCGGCGAGGTCGGCCCCGCCGGCGGCCCCAACGGCGATCTCTACCTCGAGATCAAGGTCAAGCACCATGACGTCTTCAGTCGTAACGGCGACGACCTGCTCTGCACTCTCGAGGTCCAGATGACCGACGCGATCCTCGGCTCCACCGCCACCCTCGCGGCGCTCGACGGTGACATCGACATCGACATCAGACCCGGCACGCAGAGCACCGAGATCGTGACGATCAAGGGCCGCGGAGTGACGCGGCTGCGCGGCAGTGGACGCGGCGACCTCCGCATCGGCATCCAGGTGGTCACCCCGACCAAGCTCGGCCACCGCGAGCGCGAGCTGATGCAGGAGTTCGCGAAGCACTACAAGCCGCAGAAGCCCGCGCTGACGCACTTCCAGCAGGGCCTGTTCTCCAAACTCCGCGACCGGTTCCTCGGCTGATCCCGTGGCGCACCACTACATCGACGAGACGCTCGACTCCGCCGGCTTCGCGCCCGGGTCGCGGCTCGCGCTGACGGGCGCGGAGGCACGGCACGCCGCCACCGTGAGCCGGATCCGCGTGGGCGAGAGCGTCCGGGTGGGCGACGGGCGCGGGCGCGTCGCCACGGCGGCGGTCGAGAGCGCCGAGGCGGCGCGGGTGGTGCTCGTGGTCGAGTCGGTGCAGGAATCGCCGGTGCCTTCGCCGCGCCTGGTCCTCGTGCAGGCGCTGGCCAAGGGGGATCGCGACGAGCTCGCTGTCCAGGCCGCGACCGAGCTGGGTGTGGACGAAGTGGTCCCCTGGCAGGCGACCCGGTCGGTGTCTCGCTGGTCGGGCGTGAAGGAGGAGAGGGGCCGCGAGCGGTGGCGCAGCATCGTCCGCGAGGCGAGCAAGCAGTCGCTCCGCGCCCGACTGCCCGAGGTCGCACCGCTCGCGCGGACGAGCGACGTCGTCGGCCG
>NZ_LIIN01000200.1 GCF_001634385.1 Rathayibacter tanaceti
TCCCCGCCGCGCGCCCTCCGCGTCGTCGGTGCGCACGGCGTCGACCACGCCCGCCGCGGTGCGCGCGAGGACGACCACCGGCAGCCTCCTGCGCAGCTCGCGCAGCGCGTCGTCGCCGAGTCGGCTGCCGATCAGCACGAGCGCCTCCGGTCGGTCGTCGAGCAGGGTCTGCACGGCGTCGCCCTCGGTGCGGGTGCGGGCGCTCGCCGACAGCAGAAGCGAGAAGCCGCGGTCGGCGGCAGCGGTGTAGAGGGTCTCCACGAGGTCGCCGTGGAACGCCTGCCGGACCTCGAACGAGACTCCGACGGTGCGTGACCGCGACTCCCGCAGCTGCTGGGCGCGACGGTCGGGGCGGTAGCCGAGCCGCTGAGCGACCTCGCGCACGCGCAGGCGTGTTGCCTCGCTGGCGCCGGGCGCGCCACGCAGGACGATCGAGACGAGGGCGCGCGAGACGCCGGCGGCGGCCGCCACGTCCTGGATGGTCGGGCGGCGCGCGGACGCACCGGCGGAGGAGTCGTCGGCGGTCATCGCGGCTCCCTCCTTCCGGCGCGTGGGCCTCCAGCCTGCCGTATCCGGTCGGGTGCGAGCCCCGCGCGCGGTGCGTCCGAGCGTGCGGAGTCGGGCGAGGAGGTGCGGATGGCGGGGCTCGTGCGAGCGCGCTCCGGATCGGCTGGCGCTGATCGGAGTCGATCCGGCGCCGGGCCGCGCACCGTGCGGAGAGCGGGTGCTCGAAACGGCCCTCGACGCCGCGGCCACGACCGACGTCGAGCGGCCGTTTCAGTCGGCCTGGCGCTCCTCGCGCCGATCGAGCAGGCGGGTGAGGGCCAGGAGCAGCGCGATCGCGCCGAACCCGGCCACGATCAGGGCGACGACCTCGCCCGGCTCGAGGGTCAGCCCGCGCTCGACGACGGCGGTGCGCAGGGCCGGGTCTGCCGAGATCGCGAGCAGACCGGCCGAGGCGGCGAGCACGACGAGGCCGTAGAGGATCGCGCCGACGCGGATCCGCGGGGTGCGGGAGGCGGGGGGTGTGGTCATCGTGCTGCTCCTGTCGCGGGGGTGGCGGTGCTGGGGGTGGTGGCGTCCGATGCGGCGCCGGATTCGGTGGTGTCGCTGGGGTCGAGGACGCGGATCGAGCCGCCCTCCTGGGTGATCCGCACCACGAACGGTGTGGCGGCGGGGTCGCCGAAGGTCTGGGTCCAGAGCTGCCGGCCGTCGACCGTGCGCACCTCGCGCGGAGTGCCGACGTCCCGTCCGTCGGCGTCGACGATCCGCAGGTCGGTGTTCTCGGAGGAGCTCTCGATCCGCACCGCTGTGCCCTCCACCCAGGTGAGGGAGACGCGGCCGGCGCCCACCCAGAGGTCGAGCGGCTCCTCACTCTCGACCTCGGGAAACGCCACGATCGAGAGATCGCTCGCGGCGAGGGTCGCGTAGCGCCCGGGCGACGCGTTCGAGAGGCCGTAGGAGCCCGTGATCGGCAGGAAGGTCCGGTCCGGTGGCAGCAGCGCGGCGGTCGTCGCCGTCAGCAGCGTGAGCAACGACAGCACGATAAGCGTGATCGTGCGGCGTCGGAGCGGGCCCGCGAGCACGATCACCACACCGAGCACGAGGGTGGCCGTGGCGAATCCGACGACGGTCGCCGTCGATCCGGAGGCGGTCAGCGAGGCCAGAGCGCCGGCCAACGCCGCGGCACCCACGGCGAGCAGCACGAGGCTCGCCCGCAGCCGGGGGTTCGCTGCCCGGCGCAGGCGCTGCCGCTCGAGCCGGGCCGCGGTGACCGCGCGGGCGGCACGCTGCGCCTCCTCGGCCCTGGCCCGAGCGGTCTCGCGGGCCGAGGCGTCTGCTGAGCGCGGAACGCCTCCCGCTCGGCCCGCCACGCCTCCTGCCGCTCGCGCCACTCGGCGACGGCCTCGGGGGAGGAGGGGCGGCGGTCCTGCGGCGCGGGCGGAGCGAGGGGACCCTGGTGAGCCGCAGTCTCCGCCGCAGCGGGAGCCCGCTCCTCGCCGCGTCGCCTCGAGCGGCGCACGATCCAGACGACGAAGCCTGCGATCAGCCCCAGCACCACGGCCGACCAGAGCGCGCGCCCGGTCGTCGGCGCCCACGCATCGACTCCGGTGTAGGCACTGCCGAGCGACCAGAAGCCCTGCGCCACCGGGAGCATCGAGGCGAGCAGCAGAACGCCGATCCCGGCGTGCACGCGGTCGAGCCTGCCGCGCAGCAGCCGTTCCACCGGGAGTGCGCCGTCCTGGTCGGGCAGCAGCAGCCAGCCCGCCGCGTAGAGCAGGAGCGCCGGCCCGCCGAGCACCGCCACCACGAGCACGATCCCGCGGACGATCAGCGGGTCGATGCCGAGGCGGTCGGCGACGCCCGCGCACACTCCGCCGATCCAGCCTGGCCGACGAGGCAGGTCGAGGCCGCGCAGCCAGAGCACGAAGCGGTTCTCGGCGGCCGGTTCGTCGGGGGCTGCGGAGGCGCCGCCCGGGCCGGGTGCGTCGCCTCCGGTGGGCGCCGCCGCGGCTCCCGCTGCGGCGTCCGCCGCTGCTCCGTCCGGTCCTGCGCCGTCCGCTCCGGCGGGCCCGTCTCCCGGTGGTGTCGTGCTCGGTGCTGTCATGCTGCGAGTCTCCCGTGCCTCCGATGCCCCGGGCCATCGGGGGAACCCCTGATCCGACCCCGAGTCGACCCCGCCCGAGCGCCCGACCTGTTTGGATGCAGGGGTGAGCACACTCCCCGGAACCTTCGCCCGCCCGCCGCTGCGGCGCGAGCGCACGGTCGTGCTCGGCGGAGTCTGCGCCGCGCTCGCCGAGCACCTCGGCTGGAGCATCCGCCGCACCCGCCTCCTCGCCCTCGTCACGACCGCCCTCGGCGGAGGGGGAGTGCTGCTCTACCTCTGGCTCTGGGCGCTGGTGCCCCTCGTCCCCGCCGACGGCGAGGACCCGGCCGTGCGCCG
>NZ_LIIN01000201.1 GCF_001634385.1 Rathayibacter tanaceti
CTTGCAGCAGGAGGCGGCCCCCGCTGCCGCGCCGACCGTCGCCGAGACGCCCGCTCCGACCGCCGCCGTACCGCTCCCGACCGCCGGGCCGCTGCCCGCAGGCACCTGGGCGTGGACCGAGCTCCTCGGTGGCGAGTGCGTGCAGCCCTTCGACTCGGTCTGGGCCGAACAGTTCACGGTCGTCGACTGCGGCGCCGGCCACGAGGCGCAGCTCGTGGCGAGGGCCGAGCTGCCCGACACCGCTTTCCCGGGACAGGAGGCGCTCGCCGTCTCGGTCTCGTCGCTCTGCCAGGCGCAGGGAGTCGTCGACGTCGCCGCCGCCGGCGCGTACGGCGACGTGCAGGTGTCCGGCTCCTTCCCGGTCACGCAGGAGCAGTGGGACGCGGGGGAGCGCAGCTACTACTGCTTCGTCGATCGCGCGGGCGGCGGAGAGCTGGTCGGCTCGTTGGCCGCGACTCCCGCGGCCTGAGCCGGCGCGCCGGGCTCGAACGGGGCGCCGGGAGCGTCGTGAGGCCCGGGACGTGCTCGCGTGCAGCGCACGTCCGCGCGCGGCCGGGCGTGCCGTTGCGGGGCGTGGACGGCGGCCGGACTTGTAGGGTTGCCGATCGTGCACGAGAACGACGCGAGCTCCCCGCCCGGACCCACCGGCTCCGTCGAGCTCAGCACGAACGGTGTCGGTCCGTGGCAGGGCGAGTGGCCCGACGACGAGCGGCTCGATCCGGAGCTGCTCGAACGCGGTGACGCGCGCAACGTGATCGACCGCTTCCGCTACTGGCGGCTGGAGGCGATCGTCGCCGAACTCGACCGCACCCGTCATCCGTTCCACGTGGCCATCGAGAACTGGCAGCACGACATGAACATCGGCTCGATCGTGCGCAGCGCCAACGCGTTCGGAGCCGCGGGCGTGCACATCGTCGGCCGCCGCCGGTGGAACAAGCGCGGCGCCATGGTCACCGACCGCTACCAGCACGTCCAGCACCACGAGACCGTCGCCGATCTGGTGCAGTGGGCCTCGGAGGCGGCGGTGCCGCTGATCGCGATCGACAACGTCCCCGGCTGCGTCCCCCTCGAGACCTTCGCGCTCCCCGAGCGCTGCCTGCTGCTGTTCGGGCAGGAGGGGCCGGGGCTCTCGGAGGAGGCGATCGCCGCCTCCGACGCCGTGCTCGAGATCACGCAGTTCGGCTCGACCCGCTCGATCAACGCCTCCGCCGCAGCAGCGGTCACGATGCACGCGTGGGTGCTGCAGCACATCCGCTTCTGACCGCGGACCCGTGCAGACGCGGCCTCAGACCACCGACTCCGGCGGGAACTCCGACTCGAGCGGCTCGGCCGACAGGAGCTCGTGCACGCCGCTCAGCACCTCATCGGGCCGGAACGGGTAGCGCTCGATCTCGGCCTCATCACTGATGCCCGTCATCACGAGGATCGTGTGCAGGCCGGCCTCGATCCCCGCGACGATGTCGGTGTCCATCCGATCGCCGATCATCCCGGTGTTCTCGCTGTGCGCTCCGATCTTGTTCATCGCCGAGCGGAACATCATCGGATTCGGTTTGCCGACGACGTACGGATCCTTGCCCGTGGCCTTCGTGATCAGGGCGGCGATCGCACCCGTCGCGGGGAGGACGCCCTCGGCGCTCGGCCCGGTCGCGTCGGGATTCGTGACGATGAAACGCGCACCCGCCACGATCAGCCGGATCGCCTTGGTGATCGCCTCGAAGCTGTAGTTGCGCGTCTCGCCGACCACGACGTAGTCGGGAGCGGTCTCGGTCATGATGAAGCCCGCCTCGTGCAGCGCGGTCGTGATGCCCGCCTCTCCGATCACGAAGGCACTACCGCCCGGCATCTGCGAGGCGCAGAAATCGGCCGTCGCGAGCGCGCTCGTCCAGATCCGCTCCTCCGGCACGTGCAGCCCGGAGCCCCGAAGCCGCGCCGCGAGATCGCGCGGCGTGAAGATCGAGTTGTTCGTCAGCACCAGGAACGGGATCCCCGAATCGGTCCACTCCTGAATCAGCTCGGGCGCACCGGGGAGCGCCTTGTTCTCGTGCACGAGAACGCCGTCCATGTCTGTGAGCCAGGCCTCGACTTCACTGCGGTTCGTCGCCATGGGGTCGATGCTATCGGCGCTACCCCGGCCGGAACGGGCCCTGACCGGGGAAGACCGGAGCCGACCCCGCGCGCCGCACTGTGGAGGAGCCTCCGCTGCGTGCCGGACGGCCGGCTCCCAGACCCCCACGAGCGCAGGCGGGTTAGCCTGGGGTCATGAGTGGCGAGAACCTGCTGGGCCCCGAACCGACCCTCCTCCCCGACGAGCCCGCGGTCACCGCGGCCCTCACGAAGCACGCGAACCCGGGAGCAGTCGAATTCGCCGCCCTCGCAGCCGCCCACCCCCGCTCCCCGCTCGCGTGGGCCCTCCTCGCCGACAGCGTCTGGGGCATCGACGCGGCCCTGCCCTCCTACGCGTACGCCCGCGTCGGCTACCACCGCGGCCTCGACCTCCTCCGAGCCGCCGGCTGGCGCGGCCAAGGCCCGATCCCCTGGCGCCACGGACCCAACCGAGGCTTCCTCCTCTCGCTCTACGCCCTCCGGCGCGCCGCCGAATCGATCGGAGAGACGGAGGAGGTCGACCGCCTCACCGCGTTCCTCCAGCAGGCCGACCCGATCGCCATCGACGAGATCGAGCGGTATCACGAGGATGCGTTACCCCCTACCGCCGCCATCGTCATCCTCGGCAGCGATTAGTCGCCGCCCGGGCACGGCGCTCGCGGCGTTGTCGTCGGTCGTCGTAGCGCCGCTACGACTCCCTCCTCCGCCTTGCGATCACCGCACCCGGACGACGACTCATCCCACCCTGGGGTGAGGGGTGGGGCCGTGCGCGTGGCGCACGAGCCGTGGGGGCGTTGTGTGCGTGGGGGCGGGAGCGTGCAGGGGCGAGCGGGGAGG
>NZ_LIIN01000202.1 GCF_001634385.1 Rathayibacter tanaceti
GGCGGGGCGCGCCCCGCCGATCCGGTCCTGCACTGGACCCGGGTCGAGGCCGCGCTGAAGGCCGACGGCCGCGGTCTGGAGCTGGATCCGCGGCACGTGCACGTGCACGAGTCCCGGCTCGCGGCCGAGGCGCGGATCGACGGCGTGCGGTTCCGGCTGGCCGAGCCGCACCTCGACCCGTCCCTGCGCGTGAGCGTCGCGCTCGGACCGATGGCGGGTTCCGGTGGCGGGCCCATCATCGGCTGGCGTCGCGAGCACGGCGAGGCGCTGGCCGACTCGCTGGTCTCAGCGGGCGGGCGGTAGCGGCGGCAGCTCCTCGTCGAGGAGCCAGGCGTCGAGGAGGTCGTCGACACCGTCGCCGAGCAGCTCGGCGCAGAGTTCGCGGAACTCCTCGTCGGTCACGGCGGCGGAGGCGTGCCGCGACGTCCACGCGCGCACCAGCGCGAAGAACGCCTCGTCGCCGACCGTGAGGCGCAGGGCGTGCAGGGTCAGGGCGCCGCGCTTGTACACGCGGTCGTCGAAGAGAGCGACCGGGCCGGGGTCGCCGAGCACCAGATCCTGCGGGGCCGCACGCAGCACGGCGTGGTGACGGCGGGCGCAGGCGTCCGCGGAGGCGCGGCCCGCCTCCTCCGACCACAGCCACTCGGCGTAGCAGGCGAAGCCTCGTTGAGCCAGATGTGCCGCCAGCGCGCGATGCCGACGCTGTTGCCGAACCACTGGTGGGCGAGTTCGTGCGCGATCAGGCGCTCGGATCCTCCGCGGCCGTCGGCGTGGTTGGCGCCGAAGACGGCCATGCCCTGCGCTTCGAGCGGGATCTCGAGCTCGTCGGCGGTGACGACGACGCAGTAGCGGGCGAAGGGGTAGGGGCCGAAGAGACGCACGAACAGCGTCAGCATCGCGCCGAGCGGCGCGAAGTCGCGGTCGACCCGCTGGGCGAGCGCCGACGGGCGGGCGAGCGCCACGGCGACTCCCGCGAGCAGACGCTCCTGGATCGCGTAGCGGCCGATCTGCACCGAGGCGAGGTAGGCGGCGGTCGGCTCGCGCTGCTCGTAGAGCCAGGTGCGCCGGCCGGAGCGAGCGCTCGAGTCGAGCAGCACGCCGTTCGCGAGGACGGTGTAGCCCTCCTCCGCGCTCACCCGAAGGCGGTAGGGGGCCTTCTCGGCGACGTCGTCGTTGCACGGGAACCAGGTCGAGGATCCCGAGGGCTGCGAGGCGACCAGCGCGCCGTCCTCCAGCTCCTCCCAGCCCAGCTCGCCCCAGTGGCTCGCGCGGGGAGCGGGATGCCCGCTGTACTCGATCTCCACGCTCACCGTGGCGCCGGCCGCGAGCGGCGCGGTCGGTGTCACCCGCAGCTTGTGGGTGGTCTGCTCGTGCCGGGCGCGCTGGCCGTCGACCCGCACCCGTCCCACGCGCAGGCGCGAGAGGTCGAGCGAGAAGCGGCGCAGGGGGTGCAGCGCGACGATCCGCAGGACGGCCCGGCCGATCAGCCGATTGGATGCGACACGGTAGTCGAGGTCGAGGTCGTACGACTCGACGCGGTACCCCGTGTTGCCGATCCCCGGGACGTACGGATCGCCGGCCGTCTCGAGCCCGGTCTGCGCGGGGCTCACGCGACGGGCGCGTGGTAGTCGGCGACGCGGACCTCGCGCCAGGGACCGATCGGATTGCCGCTCCAGCGGCTGCCGGCCGGCACGAGCTCACCGCGCATGACGAGGGAGGCGGGACCGACCGTGCCGTGCGCGGCGATCCGCGCGGCCGGCAGGATCACGCTGTGCGGCCCGAGGGTCGCACCGGGGTCGAGGCTCACGAGATCCATGCTCATGATTCGATCATGGAACAGGTGGGTCTGCACGACGCAGCCCCGGTTCACCGTCGCGCCGTCGCCGAGCGCGATCAGGTCAGCCTCGGGGAGCCAGTAGCTCTCGCACCAGACACCTCTCCCGATCCGGGCGCCCAGGCTGCGCAACCACCACACCAGCGCCGGGGTTCCGGCGGCGGCGTGCGCGAACCACGGAGCCGCGACCATCTCGGTGAAGGTGTCGGCCAGTTCGCTCCTCCAGACGAAGGAGGACCACAGCGGCTGCTCGCTCGGGCGCACCCGCTGGAGGAGCAGCCACTTGGCGGCGGTCGACACGGCCGCGGCGACGGCACCGGCGGCGAGCAGCACGACACCGCCGAGCAGCGCGGCCGCGACCGCGCCTACGGCCTGGATCAGCGTGAGCAGACCGACGACGACGCCCAGCCCGATCGCCGTCGAGACGACCACGGGGACAAAGCGGGCGAGCTCCCACGCGAGGCGGGCGACGCGGAGTCGACGAGCGGGACGGAAGGTGCGCGTCGACTCCGCTTCGACCACCGTGCGCCGCAGCCGCACGGGCGGCGAGCCCAGCCACGACGATCCGGCCTTCGACTTCTTCGGAGCCGAGGAGAGCACCGCCACGAGGCCGCCGGCGGGAACCGTGTGCCCGGGAGCCGCCATCCCCGAGTTGCCGAGGAACGCGCGCTCGCCGATCTCGGCGCGCGCGAGCCGCATCCAGCCGCCGCCGAGCGCGTAGGAGGCGACGAGAGTGTCGTCGGCGAGGAAGGCGCCGTCGCGGATCGTCGTCATCGCGGGCAGCAGCAGCACGGTCGACGCCTCGACGTCCCGGCCGACCCTCGCGCCGAGCAGGCGCAGCCAGACCGGGGTGAAGAGACCGGAGTAGAGCGGGAAGAGCAGGGTCCTGGCCGCATCGAGTAGGCGCTCCGTCGACCAGACCTTCCAGCCGATCCGCCCGCGCACCGGGTGGACGCCCGGTTCGACGCCGCGGCCGAGGAGGCGCACCAGCACGATCATGAGCAGTGCGAGCACGAAGCCCGCGACGGCCACG
>NZ_LIIN01000203.1 GCF_001634385.1 Rathayibacter tanaceti
CCGCAGCGCAAGTTCGTCCGGGACTGGATCGACGCGCGCTTCAGCCTCGGCGAGTTCCTCATCCCGGTGATGGTGGTTGTGCTGCTGCTCAGTTTCTTCCCTCAGCCCGAACTGCAGTCGATCTCGCTGATCGTGATCTGGGTGTTCTTCCTCGTCGCGGTGGTCGACTGCGTCCTGCTGGGCGCGCGCATGCGCCGCAAGCTGGGCGACCGTTTCGGCCCGGCGAACGTCGAGAAGGGCATTCGCTGGTACGCGGCGACCCGCGCGCTCCAGCTGCGGGTGATGCGCCTCCCCAAACCGCAGGTGAAGCGCGGCGCGTTCCCCGAGTGAGCTCGGAGCCGCGTGCGGCTCCGGTCCTGCTCCCCGGTGCCCGAGGCGGGGGTCTGCGCTCAGCGCGTGCGCAGCCCGATGGTGACCTCCCGCGCCCAGAGCGGGCCCCGGTAGACGAAGGCCGTGTAGCCCTGCACAAGGGTGGCCCCCGCGTCGAGGCGGCTCTGCACGTCGGCGGCGGTCTCCACTCCGCCGACCGAGACGACGCAAAAGTCGGCGGGGACGACCGCTCGGATCGACCGCAGCACGTCGAGCGCTCGGGCGCGAGCGGGGCGCCTGAGAGGCCGCCGGCTCCCGCCGCCTCGACGACGGCCGGATCCGTCCGCAGTCCGTCGCGCGAGAGCGTCGTGTTGGTGGCGATGATGCCGTCCAGGCCCAGACGCACCGCGAGTTCGGCGACGCGAGCGACCTCCTCGTCCGAGAGGTCAGGAGCGATCTTGACCAGGAGAGGTGTGGTTCCGGCCGCGTCCTCCACCGCGGCCAGGAGCGGCTCGAGCCTGTCGATCTCTTGGAGGCCCCGGAGCCCGGGGGTGTTCGGCGAGCTGACGTTGACGACGAGGTAGTCGGCGAGCGGCGCCAGGAGGCGTGTGCTGACCAGGTAGTCCTCGATCGCATCGTCGACAGCGACGATCCGGCTCTTGCCGATGTTCACTCCGATGACCGGCCTGCGCCGGACGCGGCGGAGCCGGGTGAGACGGCGAGCGGCCGCCTCGGCCCCGAGATTGTTGAAGCCCATGCGGTTGACGAGGGCACGATCAGCAACGAGCCGGAACAGGCGCGGCCGCTCGTTGCCAGGCTGCGCACGCGCCGTCACCGTGCCGACTTCGACGTGGCCGAAGCCCAGCGCGCCCAGGCCGAGGACGGCGGTCGCGTCCTTGTCGAAGCCGGCCGCCATGCCGAAGGGCGTCTCGAAGCGCAGTCCGAGCGCCTCGACCGAGTGATCGGCGCGCGGGAGGGTGAAGCGGCGGACCAGCGGAGCGGCGATTCCGAGCGCGCGGATCACCGGGAAGGCGAGGTGGTGCGCCTGCTCAGGATCGAGGCGGCGCAGGAACGTGCGGAAGAGGAGGGGGTACACCAGGACCTCAGTTCTCGTCGGCGCCCTGCGGCACCGCCGTCCGCTCGGCGCGGAGCAGAGCGATGGCGGATTCGAAGTCGTCGAGCGAGTCGAAGGCCTGGTACACGCTCGCGAAGCGGAGGTACGCGACCTCGTCGAGCTCACGCAACGGCGCGAGGATCGCGAGCCCGATGTCGTTCGCGTCGATCTGCGACGCACCGGTCGAGCGGATGTTCTCCTCGACCCGCTGGGCGAGCACCGCGAGATCGGAGTCGGTCACGGGTCGGCCCTGGCAGGCCTTCCGCACGCCGCTGACGATCTTCTCCCGGCTGAACGGCTCGACGACTCCGCTGCGCTTGATCACGACGAGACTCGCGGTCTCGGTCGTGGAGAAACGGCGACCGCAGGAGGGGCACTGGCGGCGACGCCGGATCGACAGACCGTCGTCGCTGGTGCGCGAGTCGATCACTCGGGAGTCGGGGTGCCGGCAGAAGGGGCAGAACATCGTGGCCTCTCGTGATCAGGCGAAGCGGGCGTCGACGGCGTCGCCGTGGGCTGGCAGCGCCTCGGCGTCGCTGAGCGCTCGGATGTGCGGCGCGACCCGCTCGAGCGCCGAACGGTCGTAGGAGATCACCTGTTGCGGCCTAAGGAAGGTGTACGCGCCGAGGCCGGAGGAGAAACGCGCCTGGCCGAGGGTCGGCAGCACGTGGTTGGAACCGGCGAGGTAATCGCCGAGGCTCACGGGAGCAGTCGGGCCGAGGAAGATCGCGCCGGCGTCGTGGATCCGCTCGGCCGTCGCGGCGGGATCGATGGTGTGCAGCTCGAGGTGCTCCGGACCGTAGGCGTCGCTGAAGGCGCAGGCCAGCTCGAGGTCGTCGACGATCACGAGGGCCGACTGCGGCCCGTCGAGGGCGATCGCCACGCGCTCGGCGTGGTGCGTGCTCGCGCCTGCGCGACCACTTCGCGGCCGACGGCGGCGGCGAGCTCGGGGCTGTCGGTGACGAGGACGGCCGACGCTGCTTCGTCGTGCTCGGCCTGGCTGACCAGGTCGGCGGCGATGAGGCGGGCATCGGCGGAGTCGTCGGCGATCACCAGGATCTCGGTCGGGCCGGCCTCGGAGTCGATGCCCACCTGCCCAAGGACCTGGCGCTTGGCGGTGGTGACCCAGACGTTTCCCGGCCCGGTGATGATGCTGACGGGATCGAGACCGAGGGACTCGACACCGTACGCGAGTGCGGCGACCGCCCCCGCGCCTCCGAGCGCATAGACCTCGTCGATGCCGAGCAGAGCTGCGGCGGCGAGGATCGTCGGGTGGACGGATCCGCCGAACAGCTTCTGCGGGGGCGAGACCAGCGCGATGGAGGCGACCCCGGCGGCCTGCGCGGGGACCACGTTCATCACGACGCTGGAGGGGTAGACGGCCTTGCCACCGGGGACGTAGAGGCCGGCGCGCGCGATCGGCTGCCAGCGCTGGGTGACCG
>NZ_LIIN01000204.1 GCF_001634385.1 Rathayibacter tanaceti
CTCCTCGCGGCGAGCGACCGGCGCGCCGGTGCCGCCTCGCGAGCAGCCACGGCGATCGTCGAGGCCGCCATCCTCCGCGGCCGCGAGGGCGCCTCCTTCACCGGAGTCGTCGTCTCGTCGGGCCGGAACCGCTCGGCCGTGCAGCTGCTCGAGCCCGAGATCACGGTCGACGTGCAGGCCCCGCTCCTGCCGGGAGCCCGCGTCGTCGTCGTCCTGGAGTCGGTCGACGTCGCCACGGGCTCCGCGGTGTTCGGGCTCAGCGCCTAGTCCTCGTCCTCGCGCGGCTTCACGTACGGGTCGGCCTCGCCTGCGTAGTCCGCCTGGGCAGCGAGCGACTGCACCTGCGAGTCCTGGCTGCGTGCGGCGGCGAGGAGCTCCTCGATGTGCTGGGCGTTCTCGGGGAGCGCATCAAGGATGAACTCGAGCGACGGTGTCAGCCGCGCGGTGATGTTCTTGCCGACCTCGGTGCGCAGCATGCCGGTGGCGGCCTTGAGGGCCGCAGCCGAGTCGGCGCGCTCCTCGTCGGTGCCGTACACCGTGTAGAACACGGAGGCGTGCTGCAGGTCACCGGTCACCTGGACATCGGTGATGGTGACGAAGCCGAGCCGCGGATCGCGGAGTCCGCGCTCGAGCCGCTTGGCGACGATCACCTGGATACGTTCGGCGAGCTTCCTCGCCCGTGCCGGATCTGCCATGGCTGGTCCTCACATCTCTCTCGACGAACCGTTGGGCTCGTCATCTAATCACGTGGTCCACCCGGCCTGCCGGGCGCGATGGGCGGGAGGGGTGCCGCGTCGCAGCCCCCTCCCGGCCCTCCCCTGCACCGGCCGGGAACCCGGGGAAGGCGGAAGGCCCGGGCGGACCCGGGCCTTCCAGTGGAGCAGGATCAGCCTCGCGGCTTCTCCTTCATCTCGATCGTCTCGATCTCGTCGCCGATCTGGATGTCGTTGTACTTGCCGAGACCGATACCGGCCTCGTAGTCCGTGCGGACCTCCGTGACGTCGTCCTTGAAGCGACGCAGCGACTCGATGGCGAGGTTGTCGCCGACGACGACGCCATCGCGGATGACGCGCGCCTTCGAGTTGCGGGTGATCGTGCCGGAGCGGACGATGACACCCGCGATGTTGCCGAACTTCGAGGAGCGGAACACCTCGCGGATCTCGGCGACACCGGACTGGACCTCCTCGAACTCGGGCTTGAGCATGCCCGTGAGCGAGTTCTCGACCTCTTCGATCGCGTTGTAGATGACCGAGTAGAAGCGGATGTCCACTCCCTCTCGAGCTGCGCGCTCGCGGGCCTTCGGGTCGGGGCGGACGTTGAAGCCCACGATGATCGCGTTGTCGATCGTCGCGAGGTTGACGTCCGACTCCGTGATCGCACCGACACCGCGGTGGATGATGCGCAGCTGCACCGAGTCGTCGACCTCGATCTTGACGAGCGACTCCTCCAGCGCCTCGACGGCACCGGACACGTCGCCCTTGATGATGAGGTTGAGCGACTCGACCTTGCCTTCCTCGAGGGCGCGGGTGAAGTCCTCCAGCGAGATGCGCTTGCGGGCCTTGGCCAGCAGGGCGTTGCGCTGAGCGGCTTCGCGCTTCTCGGCGATCTGGCGTGCCGTGCGGTCCTCCTCGGTGACGAGGAAGGTGTCGCCGGCGCGAGGCACGGACGAGAGTCCCTGCACCTGCACCGGTCGCGACGGCACGGCCTCGAGGACGGCGTTGCCGTTCTCGTCGGCCATAGCACGGACCCGACCGTAGGCCGTTCCCGCGACGATCGCATCGCCGACGCGCAGCGTTCCCGACTGGATGAGGACGGTCGCGACCGCACCGCGTCCCTTGTCGAGCTTCGCCTCGATCGCGACCCCGCGTGCCTCCTTGTTCGGGTTGGCGCGCAGGTCGAGCCCCGCGTCGGCGGTGAGCAGCACGGCGTCCAGGAGGTCCTGGATGCCGGTGTTCGCCCGCGCCGACACGTCGACGAACATGACGTCTCCGCCGTACTCCTCGGCGACCAGACCGAACTCGGTGAGCTGCTGGCGCACCTTCGCAGGGTTGGCGTCGGGCTTGTCCACCTTGTTGACCGCGACCACGATCGGGACGTTGGCCGCCTGGGCATGGTTCAGCGCCTCGATCGTCTGCGGCATGATGCCGTCGTCCGCCGCGACCACGAGGATCGCGATGTCCGTCACCTGGGCACCGCGGGCTCGCATGGCGGTGAACGCCTCGTGACCCGGGGTGTCGATGAAGGTGATGGGGCGCTCGATGCCCTCGTGCTCGGCGACGACCTGGTACGCACCGATGTGCTGCGTGATGCCGCCCGCCTCGCCTGCGACGACGTTGGCGTTGCGGATCGCGTCGAGCAGCCGTGTCTTTCCGTGGTCGACGTGACCCATGACGGTGACGACGGGGGGACGGATCTCGAGGTCCTCGTCCGTCTCGTCGTCGAGCTCCTGCTCGAGGTCGAGACCGAAGCCCTCGAGGAGCTCCTTGTCCTCGTCCTCGGGCGAGACGACCTGGATCTTGAAGCCCAGCTCGGAGCCGAGCACCTCGAAGGTCGCCTCGTCGAGCGACTCGGTCGCCGTCGCCATCTCGCCGAGGGCGAAGAGGACGGTGACCAGGTTGCCGGGGGGCACCGGCACGCCGGTCATGGCCTCGATCTTGTCGGCGAAGTCCGAGATCGACGCGCCGCGGCGCAGACGGATGATCGTCTTGCCGTCACCGCGGGGAACGCTGACGCCGCCGAGCGACGGAGCTCCCTGAGCTCGAACTCCTGACGCTTCGTGCGCTTGGACTTCCGGGCCTTGCTCTTGCCGCCACCGCGGCCGAAGGCACCCGCGGTTCCGCCGCCGGGGC
>NZ_LIIN01000205.1 GCF_001634385.1 Rathayibacter tanaceti
CACCGCGACGGGCTCGCCGGTCTCGCGGGGTGCGCTCCGCCTCGCGGCGCTCGGCGTGGATCTCGTTGAGCCGTGCCGTCAGCCGCTCGGCCAGTCGCCGTGAGTTGGCGAAGACGATGGAGGACGTGTGCGCGAGCACGCGGTCGACGATCGACTCCTCGACGTGGGGCCAGATCGATCCGCTCTGCGGGCCGGTCGCTCCCATCGTCGAGCCCTCCTGCTGCGCCGTGGAGCCGAGCTCGGACATGTCCTCGACGGGGACGACGACGCTGAGCTCCCACTGCTTCTCGGAGGCGGGCGCGACGATCGCGACGGGCGAGCGGCCAGCGAGGAACCGGGCGATCTCCTCTCGCGGGCGGACGGTGGCCGACAGGCCGATGCGCTGCACCGGCGTCGCGAGCAGCGCATCGAGCCGTTCGAGCGAGACGGCGAGGTGTGCGCCGCGCTTGGTCGACGCGACGGCGTGCACCTCGTCGACGATGACCGTCTCGACCCCGCGGAGCGACTCCCGCGCGGACGAGGTGAGCATGAGGTAGAGCGACTCGGGGGTCGTGATCAGGATATCCGGCGGCGTCTTCTGCAGCACTCGGCGCTCGGCCGCCGGGGTGTCTCCGGAGCGGACACCGACCGTCACCGTGGCGGGTGCGGTGCCGATGCCCTCGGCACTGAGACGCAGAGCGGTCTGGGTGACGCCGACCAGCGGCGAGCGGAGGTTGCGCTCGACGTCGACTCCGAGCGCCTTGAGCGGAGAGACGTAGAGAACGCGTGTGCGGTGCTGCGGATCCTCCGGTGGCGGGCCCTGCACGAGCCTGTCGATCGCCCAGAGGAACGCGGACAGCGTCTTGCCGGAGCCGGTGGGCGCGACCACGAGGGCGTGCGCGCCGCTCGAGATGGCCGACCACGCACCCTCCTGCGCGGCCGTGGGCGCCGGGAACGCTCCCTCGAACCACGCCCGGGTGGCGGGGGAGAAGCGCTCGAGTACATCCGGCATGCGACCATTCTCCCTGCCACCTCCGACATTGCCCGGTTCGCCGGTCGAGGGCACGCCCGTGACGCCGTATCCGGTGCGGCGGGTCAGGCGAAGCCGAGCCGTACGAACGCGCCGACATCGGCCAGCTCCGCCTGGCCGACTCCGTGCGCGACCCCCTCGTAGACTCGGGCGTCCAGCGCGGTGTGCTCGGGGAACCAGGCGGCCGCATCGCGCACCAGCTCCTCCGGGATCACGGAGTCGAGAGTGCCGCGCCCCCAGAACACGGGCGGCCGGTCGCGGGCGAGGCGCTCGTCGGCGTCGTCGCCCTCGGCGAGCGGCACCACGAATCCCGAGAGCGCGACCGCGAAGACGAAGCGCCCGGGAGCGCGCCGCAACAGCTGCACGGCGAGCGCTGCTCCCTGCGAGAAGCCGAGCAGCCCGATCGGACCCGGGTGATCCAGCGCGTCGAGCCAGTCGATCACCGCGTGCACCGCCTCCTCGACCGCTGCCGGATCCGCGCGCGGCTCCTCCGGGTCGAGCGGCACCCGCAGCGGCCACCAGGCGTTCGCGCCGCCCGCCACCTGCAGCGGCGCCCGCAGCGATGCGAGCACGGGCTCCAGCGGCAGAGAGGCGCCCAGCGAGAAGAGATCGCCCTCGTGCGAGCCGTAGCCGTGCAGGAGGACGAGGAGGGGGCGGCCGACACGGTCGCGTTCGGAGGAGGACCACAGCACCGCGTTCGCGTCGATTCCCATCGCACCATCCTGCCTCCCGTGCGGACGATCCGCCGCCGCGGTCGGAAGACCAGCCGGGTCGGGTAAGAATGGCATCATGAGCGTGCGAACCCCTGACCCCAACTCCGGGTGGCTGTCCGACGACGAACTCGCCGAGATCCGCCGTCGGCTGCCGCTGCTGTACGTCGAGGCGGTGCCCGTGCGCGTGGACGGTCTCGGCCAGGTCACCGAGGTCGGGGTGCTGCTGCGGGCGACGTCGTCGGGGCAGATCACTCGGACGATCGTCTCGGGCCGGGTGATGTACGGCGAGACCCTGCGCGATGCGCTCTTCCGCCACCTCGAGAAGGACCTCGGCCCGATGGCCTTCCCGCTCCTCCCGGCGAGCCCGCTGCCGTTCCACGTCGCCGAGTACTTCCCGATGCCGGGCATGGGGCCCTTCACGGACGAGCGCCAGCACGCGGTCTCGCTCGCCTACGTCGTTCCCGTCACCGGCACCTGCGACCCCCGGCAGGACGCCCTCGAGCTCACCTGGATGACGCCCGACGAAGCGTCGTCGGACGCGGTCTCGGCCGAGATGGAGGGCGGGCGCGGCGCACTGCTCCGGGCCGCCCTCGCCTCCGTGGGCCGACTGTCCTAGCGGCGCGGAGCGTCCTTCTCGCGCGCCGCGGGATGGCGTGCCGTGGTCGACGTCCCGGGTGGCGGGACTGGCAGGAGCGTGTCGCGGTCGCCTCGACGGATCGGCCAGCACGCGAATCCGCCGTTCGGCTCGTGGCCCCTGTGTGCGCGACGTGAGGCGTCGGCGGGAGTCGACTGCAGGGCTGCGCAACGAAGGCTCAGAGCGTGAAATCGCTCATTCGCGAGGCTCTCGGCACTCCTGGCCTTCGTTGCGATGGCGCTCGCGGAACGTCCGCCCCGGACACGACGAAGGGCTGAGGGCCCGCGACGAGTGGTCGCACGGGCCGTCAGCCCTTCGTTCTGCTGTCCTGGTCCAGGACGAGCGCCTGTTCCCCGTCATCGATGGATCAGTCCCCGGACCGGCCGCTCACCATGAGGCGAACAGCTGCTCCGGGGTAGCCGGTCGCGACACGCCCTGCGCGCCCACCGTCCATGAGGCCGGTCGCG
>NZ_LIIN01000206.1 GCF_001634385.1 Rathayibacter tanaceti
CGGCCGGCCGGCGCGCCCCTCCGCTAGAATCGAGCGGCCGGTCGCGCGGATGCGGCATCGACTTCCGCGCCGGCCCGCCCGGCGAACCCTTCATCGGGTCGCACGCCCCTCCGTCGAAGAAGGACTACGCCATGCCAGCCATCGTCATCACCGGCGCCCAGTGGGGCGACGAGGGCAAGGGACGTGCGACCGACCTCCTCGGCAGTCGAGTCGACTACGTCGTGAAGTTCAACGGCGGGAACAACGCCGGGCACACGGTCGTCGTCGGCGACGAGAAGTACGCGCTGCACCTGCTCCCGTCGGGCATCCTCACCCCGGGGGTCGTGCCGGTGATCGCGAACGGCGTCGTCGTCGACATCGAGGTGCTGTTCCACGAGCTCGAGGCGCTGAGCGCCCGCGGCGTCGACGTGTCGAAGCTGCTGGTCAGCGCCAACGCGCACGTCATCACCAGCTACCACCGCACCCTCGACAAGGTGACGGAGCGCTTCCTCGGCAAGCGCCAGATCGGCACGACCGGACGCGGCATCGGCCCGGCCTACGCCGACAAGATCAACCGCGTCGGCATCCGCATCCAGGACCTGTTCGACGAGAACATCCTCCGCCAGAAGGTCGAGGGCGCCCTCGACCAGAAGAACCACCTGCTGGTGAAGGTTTACAACCGCCGCGCGATCCTGGTCGAGCAGGTGCTCGAGGACCTGCTGCAGTACACGGAGCGCCTGCGCCCGATGGTCGCCGACACCTCGCTGGTACTCGCCCAGGCGCTTGACGCCGGCAAGACCGTGCTGTTCGAGGCGGGCCAGGCCACCATGCTCGACGTCGACCACGGCACCTACCCGTTCGTCACGTCGTCGAACGCGACGAGCGGAGGCGCGGCCACCGGCTCCGGAGTCGCCCCCAACCGCATCGACCGCGTCATCGCCGTCATCAAGGCGTACACGACCCGCGTCGGCGCGGGTCCGTTCCCCACCGAGCTCTTCGACGAGTGGGGCGAGTACCTCCGCAAGCAGGGCTTCGAGTTCGGCACCACCACTGGTCGGCCTCGCCGCTGCGGCTGGTACGACGCCCCCATCGCGCGCTACTCCGCCCGGATCAACGGGGTCACCGACTTCGTGCTCACCAAGCTCGACGTCCTCTCGGGCCTCGAGACGATCCCCGTCTGCGTCGCCTACGACGTCGACGGGGTCCGCCACGACGAGGTCCCCGTCTCGCAGAGCGACTTCCACCACGCGAAGCCGATCTACCAGGAGTTCCCCGGCTGGCAGGAGGACATCTCGGGCTGCCGCGAGTTCTCTGACCTTCCGCAGGCGGCCCAGGACTACGTCCGCGCGCTCGAGGCGATGAGCGGCGCGAGGTTCTCGGCGATCGGCGTCGGGCCGGAGCGCGAGCAGGTCGTCGTCCTGCACGACCTGCTCTGACGGCTCAGAGCAGGTGCAGGCCGCGCTCGACCGCGGCGAGGATCGCGCGGTCGACCTCTGGCCACTGCGTGAGCACTTGCGTCGCCGAGAACCGCAGCGTGACGTAGCCGTCGGAGGAGGCGTGCAGATCGCGGCGGCGGTCGTTCTCGACGTCGTGCGTCGAGCGTCCGTCGAGCTCGATGATGAGGCTCCGGCCGATCAGCAGATCGACGCGGCCGACCCCGGGGATCCAGACCTGAGCCCGGGCGGTGATGCCTCTGAGGTGCAGCCGCCAGCGTGCGAGGGTCTCGAGTCCGCTCTGCGAGTCGTCCCGGACGAAGGCGAGTGCGGCCAGGAGCCTCGCGGGGCAGGCGGTCTGCAGCTCGGCGATCGCTCCGGTCGTGAGGAGGCGCTTCTCGAGGGCCGACTCGAGCGCGACGAGCAGGTCCTCGACTCCGACCGAACGGCCGAGCTGAATCAGCGCATGGACCGGCGAGACCCGGAGGCGTTCGTCGCCGGGATGGGCCGCATGCCAGTGCAGGCGGACACTTCGAGGCGCCGCTATACGGGCGGCGTGTGCCTCGACGTGCACATGCAGATGCGGTGAGCGCAGCACCCAGAGGCCGTGCGAGCGGGCGGCGTCGGTCGCGGCCAGTCGGCCTCCGAGCCGGAAGGCGGCGAGCACCTCGGGCGGCAGCCTCGGGGAGGCGTACTGGCCGCGACGGCCGCGGACCAGCCGGCCGTCCCTGACGGCCGCAGCGAGGAGTCGGTCCGTCGCCCCGGCGACGAGCAGGGAGCTGCGTGAGAGGACGCCGTCGTGCACAGCGAGGAGCGAATCGAAGTCCATGCGGTCGATGCTGGCGGAGTCGGTGACTCAGGCCTGGTCGCCGGAGGGCGTTCGGGACGGTCGGACGCCATCGAGCATCTGTGGAGGGGGATCAGTAGGAGCTTCCGTCAACAACGAAGGATGGAACCGATCCCACAACCGAGAACGTGCGGATCGGAGCCCGGCGATTCGAATTCTTCCTTCGTTGTTGACGGGACACCCGGTGCGAGCGCCGGATAATCGGCGCATGCAGATCTACGCCGACCTCCCGTCCGCCCGCGCGCGGCAGATCGTGGCCGACGCCCTCGCCCTCGGTGTCGCCGCGGTGGCCATCGCCGCCGGTCTCGCCGTCGGCTCGCTGATAGCCGGTCTCGCCGAGATCGGTCGTCGGCTCGAGAGCGCAGGAAGCGGCTTCGGGTCCACCATGAGTGACGCCGGCACCACCCTCGGCGGCATCCCGCTGCTCGGCGACGCCGTGCGTGCCCCGTTCGACGAGGCGAGCGGAGCCGGGTCGGTGCTGGCCGCCGCTGGCCGCGACCAGCAGCAGCTCGCGAGCGCGCTGGCGGTCGTCGCCGGTCTC
>NZ_LIIN01000207.1 GCF_001634385.1 Rathayibacter tanaceti
CGATGCCGCGCACGGGCGAAGTGCGCATCGTGCCCGGCCTGGAGCCCCTCGACGCTCGACCTGCCGCGGAGGCCGCGCGCCGGTCGGCGGCCCAGGCCGAGCCCGCGCCAGAGCGAGCCGGTCTCGAGGACGACGGCCGTCTCGGAGCTGATCACTCCCCGATGCTCGCGATGGGCGGTCAGCTGCCAGCCGTAGCCGAGGTGGTGCAGCCTCGCCGAGTGCGGCCCGCGCCAGCCGTGAACGGGGTCGGGACGACGGAAGTAGACCGGGCTCGGGCGGAACGAGCCCTGCCAGAGGGCGGCCGCGAGCTCGGTGCACCACTCCGGCGCTTCGGGGTCGGACCACGGCTCCAGCACGTCGGTGCGCGCGGCGGCGCGCCGGTGCTCACGCACCAGTTCCTCCGCGTCTTCCCGCAGTCCCATGGCCTGTCCTCCCGTGTCGTCGCGCCCACACTAGGGCGGCGGCGCCACGGTCGCCACGCGGTGGCGCCTCAGGTGGGCAGGGTGACGGGTTCGGTGTCGGGCAGCGGGCTCGCATCGCGGCCGCGGAGGTCGGGGTGGTAGCGGCGGCCGACCGCCGGCACCAGGAATCCGACGAGCGCGAAGGCGGCCGCGACGACGATGGCCGCCGTCGGACCAGCCTGGTCGATCTGCACTCCGGCGATCGCCGAGCCCAGTGCGGCGCCGATGAGCTGCCCGGTGCCGACCCAGCCGTACGCCTCCGCGGTGTCCGAGAAGCGCACGCTCGACGCGGTGATCGCGAACAGTGCGGCGAGGGCCGGAGCGATGCCGATCCCCGCCAGGAAGAGGGTGGCGCAGAGCCACCAGAAGTCGGTCGAGACCGCGGCGAGGCCCATGCCGACGGTGACGATCAGCATCCGCCGCGCCGTCGCCCACCGGCTGATCGGGATGTGGCCGAGTGCGAGGCCGCCGACGAGGGAGCCCGTGGCGAACACGGCCAGCACGACGCCCGACTCCACGCCGCCCTCGCCGAACACCGCGACGACACCCGCCTCCACGGCCGAGCAGGCGCCGATCAGGAGGAAGCCGACGACCGTGGCCAGCAGCACCGGCGGCTTGGTCAGAACCACTCCGAGCCGGCGCTTGGAGCGCGGGATGCGCACCCGGCCGACCTCGGGCGACGCGATGAACCAGATCCCGCCTCCGATCAGGAACGCGGCGGCCGTCAGGATGCCCGCGACCGTCGACACCTGGATCGAGACGAGCGTCGCCAGCACCGGGCCGAGCACCCAGATGATCTCCTGGGCCGAGGCGTCGAGCGAGAAGAGCGGAGTCAGCTGCGAGCTGGTCACCATCTTGGGGTAGATGGTGCGCACCGCCGGCTGCACCGGCGGCATGCTGAGGCCGGCGACGAATCCGACGACCACGAACTGCCAGACCTCGAGCGGGAGCAGAGCCATCGCGACGATCGCGCTCGCGCAGACAGCGAGGGTGGCTGTGAGCACCCGGCGCATCCCGAGCCTGCCCATCAGCCGGCTGGTCAGGGGGCCCGCGATGGCCTGCCCGAGCGACATCGAGCCGAGCACGAGGCCCGCGGCGGCGTAGGAGTGGTGCACCCGCTCCACGTGCAGGAGGAACGCCAGCGAGAGCATCCCGAAGGGGAACCGCGCGGTCAGCTGCGCGAGGATGATGCGCCCCACCCCGGGGGTCTTCACAAGATCGGTGTAGCTGCCCACCGGACGACACTAGCGCCCCTTGAGGGAACCCCGGGCGGTCGAGGGAACCCGCTCCCGGAGCTCCGTCGACGGGTCGGGGTTCCCTCGGCAGAGGAGGGACCGTCAGGTCGCCAGCACCTTGCGGATGCGCTGGAGGGAGACGCTCTCGGCGGTGCCGAGAGGCTGCGCGAAGAAGCTCACCCGCAGCTCCTCGATCATCCAGCGGGCGCGGGCCAGGCGCTCCGGCGAGTGCGGGGGCAGCGGCAGGACGCCGCCGGCCGATCGGTACAGCTCCAGTGCGGCCTGCACCTCGTTCAGCCAGACGCGGTCGCGGCCCACGTTCTCGGCGATTTTGCCGAAGCGCTCGGTGATCGCTCCGAGGTACCGGGGGAGGTGCCGCAGCCGCTCCACGCCCGTCGCCGAGACGAAACCCGGGTACACCAGGCCCGAGAGCTGCTCGCGCGCATCGGTCAGCGCCGGCAGGAGCGCCATGCTCGTCGAGGCCTTGAGCGCCTTCTCGACCCCGCGGGCCGTGGTGAGGATCGTCGTCACCGTCTTCACGGTTTCGAACATCGCGTCCATGACGCTCGCCGAGACCCGGTCGCGCACGGCGTCGAACTCGGCGCGGAGGAAGAGCATCCCGTCGGGCTTCATCCGCCAGAGCACCGCGTCGACGCAGGCGAGCAGGCAGTCGGTGAAGAGCGCCGTGGTGTTCTGGTACGGGCTCTGCGCGAGCACGAGCTTCTCGTGCGACGTGAGGTGCTGCTGCACGTAGGCGACGGGGCTCGGCGTCGCGAGCAGCAGGAGGCGGCGCACGCCGCGCGGATGCTCGCGCGCCTGGTCCTCGGGGGTGGCGAGGAGGCGGATCGACACGGAGTCGCCGTCGTCGATCAGGGCCGGATAGGCGCGGATGGTGTTGCCGCCCTGCCGGGTGTCGGTGACGCGGGGCAGCTCCGGCATGTCCCACGTCGTCAGGCTCCGACGCTCGAGCGCGTCGGGGACGCGGGCCTCGACCACGCGGGCGACCTCGTCGCGGACCCGGCCGCGCAGCCGCTCGGCCAGCGGCGCCAGCTCCTTGCCCGCGGCGATCGTGCGCCGCGCTCGTCCGC
>NZ_LIIN01000208.1 GCF_001634385.1 Rathayibacter tanaceti
GCCGAGGTCCGTGACGCCGCGGACGGCGCCGTCCGCGCCCCCGCCGAGATCGAGGTCTGCACCGACGGCACGGTGATGATGGAGGCGTCCACCTACACGCTGCTCTGAGTCGTCGGGCTCTGAGTCGTCGGGCTCTGAGTCGTCGGGCTCACGGTCGTCGGGCTCACGGTCCTCGGACGTGGTGTCGCGAGAGCGGCTCGGCGCCGATGCGCTCGGGTCGGTGGCCCCGGGGAGACGCCGCGCGACCCCTTGACCGGGGCCCGCCGACGCGCGAGCCTCGCACTACACGTCCCCACCCCTCCGGAGGTCATCATGCAGGTCGGTTCGCTTCTTCTCCGTCTCGCCGTCGGCGGGCTCTTCGTCGGTCACGGCCTCCAGAAGCTGCGTGGGTCGTTCGACGGCCCGGGGCTCGAGGGCACCGAGCAGATGATGGCGAGCCTGAAGTTGCATCCCGCGCGCCGGAACGCCGTTGCGGCGGCGGTGACCGAGACCGCGGGAGGAGCTGCCCTCGCCCTCGGCGCGGCGACCCCGCTGGCTGCCGCCGGCCTGATCGCGACGATGGTGACCGCGGTGCGCACGGTGCACTGGAGCAACGGACTGTGGAACGCGGGGGGCGGGTGGGAGTACAACGGTGTCCTGGTCGCGGCGACGGCGGCGATCGTCGCCGACGGGCCGGGTGCCCTTTCGTTCGATGCCCTGCTCGGCAAGCGGACGTGGGGGGCCGGCTGGGCTCTGCTCGCCCTGGCGGGCGGAGCCGTCGCCTCGACCGTGCTCGTCGAGGCCGGCCGTCGCGCCGCACCCTTGGAGCTCGACCCCGCGTCCTCCGCGGACGCGTCGACGGACTCCTGAGCAACCACTGGTGCCGAGGTAGCGTCGGAGTCGTGGTCGATTCACCCCTCCCCTCCGACCGGGCGCGCCTCGGGCCGTCCGCTCGTGACGTCGACGAATCGGCCCGGTGGCAGGCGGCGGTCGATCGCCTCGGCGCGCAGGTCGACCCGGACGGTGTCGTCGAACGCATGCGGGTGCTCGCCGCGCGGTACCCGGGGACGGACGGGGTCGCCGCGTTCGAGCTGGGCGGCGCGCTCGACAGTTCGGGCCGGGAGGCGGAGGCCGCGGCCGAGTACGAGCGCGCCCTCGCCGCCGGGCTCGATGACGAGCGCCGGGCGCGGCTGCTGATCCAGTACGCGTCCACCCTCCGGAACCTCGGCCGCGCGGAGGAGGCCGTCGCGCTGATGAGCGAGGCCGACTCGCACCCCGCCGTCGGAGCGGCCCGCGAGGTGTTCCTCGCGCTCGCCCTGCACAGCGCAGGTCGAGCGGACGACGCCCTCCGCGTCGCCCTCGAAGCGCTGGTACCGACACTCCCTCGCTACCAGCGCTCCGTCCGGGCGTATGCCGCCGCTCTCACCGGCGCCACGACTCCGGAGGTAGGAGCGCCCCGGCCCACTCAGCCCTCCAGCAGCAGCGGGTCGATCTGACCCAGCGCGAGTCGCATCCCCTCTTCCATCCCCATCTCGACCATCTGCTCAAGCTGCTCCGCCGACTCGAACCGGGTGCGGATCGTCATCCGGGTGCGGGTCGACGAGATCTCCTCCAGGGTGACGACGGCGTGGGTGATCCCCATCGCGTCATCCGGCTCGCCCTCGTCGTCGGCGAAGCCGTCGTCGAACTCGAACCTCGTCGGCTCGTCGACGGCCGTCACCCGCCACCAGCCCCTGGCCCTCTCGCCGCCGGGTCCCGTCATCACATAAGCGCTGCGTCCACCCTCGACGGGTTCGTGCCGCTCGAAGGCCGCAGGCCAGGTCGGCGGCCCCCACCAGCGCTCGAGCCTCCTCGGGTCGGTCCAGAGGAGCCAGACGCGCTCGATGCCCGCCTCGAACTCGCTGGTGATGGTCAGGGTCAGGTTCTCGATGTCCTTCACGGACTCCAGCACGGTCATCGTGCTGCTCCTTCCACTCGGTTCCCGGGAGCCGGTCGGCTCAGGGGTGGTCACTGCACATCGCTCGCCTCGCCGTCGAGGAGACCGGTGAGGCGGTCCACTCGGCCGAGCCAGAGCTGCTCGAGGGAGTCGAGCAGGCGCGAGGCTCTGCGCACCTCGGCGACCTCGCCCCGCACCAGCTGCTCGCGTCCGCGACGGCGCTTCTGCACGAGATCGGCGCGCTCGAGCACCGCCACGTGCTTCTGAACGGCGGCGAACGACATGTCGTAGCGAGCGGCGAGATCAGAGACGGACAGCTCACGCTCGAGCACCCGGGCGACGATGTCCCGCCGGGTGGCATCGGCCAGCGCCCGGAAGAGCCGGTCGATGTCCGCGTCCGTCCTCTGATCTGAAACCATGTGGTTGCACGATAGACCTCGACAGCGCCGGAGACAAGACAGCGCCGGTCGCAGGCGCGAGCCTCAGGCCCGCTGTGCTGCGGCGTCCAGCGACTCCGCTGCGGCGCCGATCACCCAGTCCGGGATCTGCCGCGCAGCGAAGAGGGAGGCGTACAGCTGCGCCATCGAGTTGCCCGGGTCCAGCGCCAGGGCCTCCTCGAGATGGACGCTCGCGAGGGAGGAGACGCCGCGCGCCCACCAGCACCACGCGAGGACCGTCAGGACCGCCGACCGCGCCTCCCGAGGAGCGAGTGCCGCGAGTCGGGCGAGGGCGGTGGTGGCGCGGTCGAGACGCTCGCGGTCGGCGCCGGGCCCGTCCCGAGCAGGAGCGCCGTCGCCTCGACGTCGTGCG
>NZ_LIIN01000209.1 GCF_001634385.1 Rathayibacter tanaceti
GGGCCGCCGGGGGCGGCCACCGCGGTCGGCGCGGCGCGGCTGGGGCGGCGGTCGGGCTTGAGCTCGATCAGCTGACCGCTGATCCGCGTGTCGGCGAGGCGGTCGAGCACCTCCTGCGGCAGGTCGGCGGGGAGCTCGACGATCGAGAAGTCCGGGCGGATGTCGATGTGCCCGAAGTCGCCGCGGTTGAGACCGCCCTCGTTCGCGAGGGCGCCCACGATCTGCCGGGGCTCGACGCGCTGGCGGCGGCCGACCTCGATCCGGTAGGAGGCGAGAGCGCCGTTCGCCGTGCGCTGCCGACGCTCGGGGCGCTCACTGCGGTCGCGATCGAAGCGGTCGCCCCGGTCACCGCGTTCGGGACGGGAGTCGCGGTCGTCGCGCTCGCGGCGGGCGAAACGGGGGTCGTCCGGCGAGAGGAGGAGCGGCTCGTCGCCCTGGGCGACGATCGCCAGCGCCGCCGCGACGTCGGACTCGACCACGTCGTGATGCTCGACGTAGTGGCCGATGATGTCGCGGAAGCGCTGCAGGCGCTCGGTGTCGGCGAGCGCCGCGGTGATGGCGTCGTCGAAGCGTGAGAGCCGGGTGACATTGACGTCCTCGACGCTGGGCATCCGCATCTCGGTGAGAGGCTGGCGGGTGGCCTTCTCGATCGCGGCGAGGAGGCGGCGCTCGCGCGGCGTGACGAAGCTGATCGCTGCTCCGCTGCGCCCCGCGCGACCGGTGCGACCGATGCGGTGCACATACGACTCGGTGTCGATCGGGATGTCGTAGTTGACGACGTGGCTGATCCGCTCGACATCGAGGCCGCGCGCGGCGACGTCGGTGGCGACGAGGATGTCGAGCTTGCCCGACTTGAGCTGCTCGACGGTGCGCTCGCGCTGGGCCTGGGCGACGTCTCCGCTGATCGCTGCCGCCGTGTAGCCACGGGCGCGCAGCTTCTCGGCGAGCGTCTCGGTCTCGCTCTTGGTGCGGACGAAGACGATCATGCCCTCGAAGTTCTCGACCTCGAGGATGCGCGTGAGCGCGTCGACCTTCTGGGGGTAGGAGACCATGAGGTAGCGCTGCGTGGTGTTGACGGAGGTCGTGGTCTTGTTCTTGACCGTGATCTCCTCCGGCTCCTTCAGGTACTTGCCCGAGATGCGGCGGATCTGCGAGGGCATCGTCGCCGAGAAGAGCGCGATCTGCTTCTCGACCGGAGTGTCGGCGAGGATCGTCTCGACGTCTTCGGCGAAGCCCATCTTGAGCATCTCGTCGGCCTCGTCCAGCACCAGGTACTTGAGCGCCGAGAGGTCGAGCGTGCCCTTCTCGAGGTGGTCCATGATGCGGCCCGGGGTGCCGACGACGACGTGCACGCCGCGGCGCAGCGCGGAGAGCTGCGTGCCGTAGCCCTGGCCGCCGTAGACGGGGAGCACGTGGACGCCGCGCAGGTTCGACGCGTAGCGCTCGAACGCCTCGCAGACCTGGAGCGCCAGCTCACGGGTCGGCGCCAGCACGAGCGCCTGTGGCGTCTTCTGCGAGACGTCGAGGCGCGAGAGGATCGGCAGCGCGAACGCCGCCGTCTTGCCGGTGCCGGTCTGGGCGACGCCGAGGACGTCACGGCCGGAGAGGAGCGAGGGGATCGTCGCGGCCTGGATGGCCGAGGGCGTCTCGTAGCCGACCTCCTTGAGCGCCTTGAGGACGGGCTCGCTGAGGCCAAGACCGGAGAACGTGAGGGAGGGAGACTCGTCCGCGGGGGCGGAGGCCGCGACAGGAGCGGTCTGCTCGCCGGCGTGAGTCTCGGGGACGGAATCGGATGTATCGGTGGACGCCATGCTGCAACGGTAGGCCGTCGAGCGCCTCCACGGTGGCCGCATCGCCCGCAGACGGCCGGATCGTCGCCGATCCGGACCCTGTGGAGGCGGCTCTGAAGCGCCGGCGGTCCGCCCCGGGTCGCGTCCACGGCGCAGCCGAGGAGGAGGAGCGTGCCTCTCGCACGCTCCGTCCGCGTCAGGACGATTCCGACCCCGGCGAGCAGTGCGCCGGCGACCACAGCCGACGTCAGCTCCGCAGCCACGATCCCGCTCACGGTGAGGCCGCCCACAGGGCGCTCGCGGGAGGCGTCAGCCGGTGAAGTCGAGCAGGACCTTGCTCGAGCGTGTCGCGTCGCGGGCGAGCTCGAAGGCCTCGAGAGCCCGGTCGAGCGGAAGCACCTGGGTGACGACGGGCTCGACCGCGAGGGTGCCGTCGGCGAGCGCCGCGAGCACCTCGTCGATCTCGTCGACGAAGCGGAACGAGCCGATGAGACGCAGCTCGCGCGTGATCGCGAGAGAGATCAGCGCGGGCTGCTCGCCGGAGGGCAGCAGGCCGACCATGACGACGGTCGCGCCGCGCCCCGCTCCGCGAACCGCCGACATCAGCCCGCGAGCGCTGCCCGACGACTCGAAGACGACGTCGGCGCCGACGGCGGCGATCGCCTCGGCGTCGGTCGCGGCGATCGTCCGGGTCGCGCCGACGGCGCGGGCCACCGCGAGCGGCTCCTCCGCGAGGTCGACGGCGATGATCTCGGATGCCCCCGCTCGCTGGAGCACAGCGACGATCAGGGCTCCGATCGGACCGCTGCCGATGACCAGGGCACGGCGGCCTGCGATCTCGCCCGCTCGCGAGACGGCATGCCAGGCGACGCTCGCAGGCTCGGCCAGCGCCGCCTCCCGCAGCCCCAGACCC
>NZ_LIIN01000210.1 GCF_001634385.1 Rathayibacter tanaceti
GCTCCCGCAGCATGGCCGCCGGCTGACGGCGCGCGGCCGCCGTCACGGCGCTGCACATCTAGAGCCGCCCCGCGGCCTTCAGCGCGAGATACCGGTCGGCCAGAGCCGGGGGGAGCTTCTCGGGGCTGCCGAGTACCACCTCTCCGCCCAGACGTCGCACGGCGGCCGAGAGGCGCTCGACGTCGGCCAGTGAGCGCTCGGCGGCGGCGGCGGAGTAGACGGCAGCGCGATCCCCGCGGTCGGCGGCCATCCGCTGCAGCTCCGGATCGACGACGCAGGCGACCACGACCGTGTGCACCCGCGTGAGCTGGGGGAGGACGGCGAGCAGGCCCTCGGCCGAGCCGATCGAGTCGAGCGCCGTCAGGACGACCACGAGCGAGCGCTGCGAGGCGAGCGTGCGCACCTGCGCGGGCAGAGCGGCCCAGTCGGTCTCGATGAGCTGCGGCTGCACGGGCGTCAGGGCGTCGACGACGCGGGTCAGCACCTCCGAGCCGGTCGCGCCGTGCACTCGGGCGCGGCGGGCCCGGTCGAAGGCGAGCACGTCGACCCGGTCTCCCGCGGAGGCGGCGAGAGCGGACAGCAGCAGGGACGCCTCGATCGCGGTGTCCAGGCGCGGCTCGTCCTCGATGCGGGCGGCGGAGGTGCGCCCCGTGTCGAGCACGACGATCACGCGCCGGTCGCGCTCGGGCCGCCATGTGCGCACCACCGGCTCGCGACGCCGAGCGGTCGCCCGCCAGTCGAGCGAGCGCACGTCGTCGCCGCGGACGTACTCGCGGAGGCTGTCGAACTCGGTGCCCTGCCCGCGGATCATCACGCTGGTGCGCCCCTCCAGCTCGCGCAGGCGGGCCAGACGGGAGGGCAGGTGCCGGCGGGAGCGGAAGGCGGGCAGCACGCGCACGACCGCAGGGGTGGAGTGGGTGGCCTGGCGGCCGGCCAAACCGAGCGGTCCCCAGGAGCGGACGGTGACGTGCAGCGCGCGGCGCTCGCCCCGCCTCCTCGGCGCCAGTACGGTCGTCACCGCGCGGCGTTCGCCGGGCGGCAGCCGCAGCGGCGAGCGGGTCGCCAGCGCTCCGGCCGACGGCTCCCAGGCGTCGCGGACGAGGCCGGTGATCCGCCTCCGCCCGGTGTTGGTGACCAGGAGGATGGTCTCTGCGCGCTCGCCGAGGCGCACCCGGTCGGGGACGCGCCGCTCCAGAGACACAGCGCGGGCCGAACCCGCGGCGATCAGGTCGACCGCCACGAGAACCGCCCAGACCAGCAGCCACAGGCCGAGCATGGCGAACGCGAGCTCGGCTCGGCCGCCGAGGAGGACGACCGGTACGAGGCCGATGAGGAGGACGAGGACGGAGCGTCCGGTGAGGTGCACGGCTCAGACCGGGACGCGGACCTGCTGCAGAATCCCGCCCAGGACGGACTCGGTGCGCACGCCCTCGAGCTCCGCCTCCGGTTCGAGCTGGAGGCGGTGACGCAGCACCGGGAGGACCATCGCCTGCACGTGGTCGGGCGTGATGGAGCCGTAGCCGTTCAGCCAGGCCCAGGCGCGCGACGCGGCGAGCAGGGCCGTCGAACCGCGCGGGCTCACGCCGAGCTTCACGCTCGGGCTCTCCCGGGTGGCCCGGGCGAGGTCGACGATGTAGCCCAGCACGTCCGCGCCGGCGCCGACCCGCCGCACCGAGGCCTGCGCCGCCCGGAGCCGGCCTGCGTCGAGGACGGGATGCACGCCCGCGGCTCCGAGATCACGCGGGTCGAATCCTGCCGCGTGGCGCGTGAGCACTTCCACCTCGACGTCGCGCGGGGGGACCTCCAGCACGAGCTTGAGCAGGAAGCGGTCGAGCTGCGCCTCGGGCAGCACGTACGTCCCCTCGTACTCGACCGGGTTCTGAGTCGCGGCGACGAGGAACGGGTCGGGCAGGGCGAGGGTCCGACCGTCGACGCTGACCTGCCGCTCCTCCATCGCCTCGAGCAGGGCGGCCTGCGTCTTCGGCGGCGTGCGGTTGATCTCGTCGGCGAGCAGGAGGTTCGTGAACACCGGACCCTCGCGGAAGGCGAAGCCGGAGGTCGATGCGTCGTAGACCAGCGAGCCGGTGATGTCGCCGGGCATCAGGTCCGGCGTGAACTGCACGCGCCGGGTGTCGAGGCCGAGCGAGACCGAGAGCGCGCGAACGAGCAGCGTCTTCGCGACTCCGGGAACGCCCTCGAGCAGCACATGGCCGCCGGCGAGCAGCGCGATCAGCAGGCCGGAGACCGCGCCGTCCTGGCCGACGACCGCACGGCCGACCTCGGCGCGGACACGGTCGAGCTCAGCGCGCAGCTCGTCGTCGGCGAGAGGAGCCGCGTCGTGGCGCGGAGCGGGTGGCGCAGTGGGATCGCTCATCGGAGAGGGCCTTCCGGTCGTCGGTCGGGGGTCGGTGCGAGGGCGGCGCGGAGCGCACTCTCGAAGCGGAGGAGGTCGTCGGACGCGGTCACGAGAGCGGCGTCGTCGTCGGGCTCGTCCTCGACGAGGAGGCGGCGCAGCTCGGCAGGGTCGCGCCCGAGCCGGTCGGCCGCAACGGCGACGACCTCGTCGACTCCGGTCGCGGGGGCCAGGCCGAGCAGTGCGGCGGTGCGGCGCAGCGTGCCAATACGGAGGGAGTCGAGCGCGCGCAGGCGCAGCGAGCCGCGCGCGTAGAGGCGAGCGCGGCCGC
>NZ_LIIN01000211.1 GCF_001634385.1 Rathayibacter tanaceti
GACGGGCCGGTCCGCCTCCTCCTGCTCGCAGACACCCCATCTGCCGACCCGCGCGAAGGACCTCCCGGAGGCGTCTGGCGCGCCGTCGACGAGGCCGATCTGGTCGTGCACGCGGGCGACTGGGTCGACGAGGCGGCGCTCGACGCGCTGGAGGCGCGCGCCGCGCGGCTCCTCGCCGTGTGGGGCAACAACGATCCGGAGCCGGTGCGCGCGCGGTTGCCGGAGGTCGCACGGGCGCTGATCGCCGGCCTCGACATGCGCGTCGTGCACGAGACGGGCGGGGCGGCGGGTCGGGAGGCGCGCGCCGACGCCACCTTCCCCGGGGCCGACGTACTCGTCTTCGGGCACAGCCACATTCCGTGGGACACGGTCTCGCCCGCCGGCCTGCGCCTGCTGAACCCGGGCTCGCCGACCGATCGGCGGCGCCAGCCGACCTGCACCGTCTTCACTGCTCTGGCGGCCGACGGACAGCTCAGCGACGTGCGGGCGACGCACCTCGCGCCGAGGGCAGGAACCATTCCGGGTGGTGGCGCAAGGGGGTCACAGGGGAGTGACGTCGGCTTAGGCTCTCCGAGATGAGCAGCTCACACGACCACCCCGACTCCGCGCACCTGCGCCCGGAGGGTCTCGACGACGCCTCCGTGGCGGCGCTCGGGAAGCTCTCGGAGGCACTCGAGACGGTCGAGCACGCTCGAGGTCTGCTCTACGGCTTCCACCGCCTCACCGGTGCCGCCGATCTCGCCCTCGGCGAGGCCGTCGAGGCACTGCGGGAGGCGGGCCACTCCGAGATCGCCGAACGGATCGACACCGAACTCGTCGGCCGGAACGTGATCGAGGGCCGGTGGACCTTCCAGATCGTCGAGGACTACGACGACTCCTACTACAGCGTCTTCCGCGAGCAGGAGCGCGCCGCCCGCGAGGCCCTCGCCGGCGGCCGGCGCCACCTGTTCGAGTCCGAGCTGAAGGAGGACCGACGCACGGCCGGCCGCCGTCACCACGAGTCGCGGCCGGAGCCGTCGTGAACGCGGTCGTCCGGATGCACGCGTCGTCACTCCGGGTCAAGGCGGTCACGCCGGGCCGCAGTGGCCGTGGGGCGCCTCCGGAGCCGGAGGCGACGATCCGCCGCACGACGCTGAGCATCGACGGACGCCAGTTCCTGTTGGCCGTGTCCCTCGACACGGACGAGCTCGAGAAGCGCCTGGTCGAGGCCGTGCGCAACCGCGGCGACATGGTGAGCTTCACCGTCGCGGGCGAACGCGAGGTCTGCGTACTGGTCTCACCCGGCGTCGCCGTCATCCTCGAGCACGAGGACGTCCCGGCGGAGGATCCGAACGCCGAGGACGCGCCGATCCTGTACGACGACGTCGAGTACCTGACGTAGTCCGCGCGCCCCCGAGGTCGGGAGCGCCGATGCCTCCGGTGAGCAGGCCGCACGGACGTCTCGATCTCGGCGACGCGCATCCGCAGCTCAGACCGCTCCGGTGCTCGCCCAGAGGTGGAACGCCGCATGCGCCCGGTGCGGACGCCAGGCCTGCGAGGCTGCCTCCGCCTCCGCGGTGCTCACACGGCCGAGCGCCCTGCGCAGCACCAGGTCGCCGGCCGGGAAGGCGTCCGGATCGCCGAGCAGCCGCAGGGCGAGGTAGTCGGCCGTCCACGGTCCGATCCCGGGGAGGGCGAGGAGGAGGCGCCGCTGCTCGCGCAGATCGCCTGCGCCGTCGAGCACGAGCCCGTCGGCGACGGCACGGGCGAGGGCACGCACCGTCCGAGCTCGGGCGCTGGTGACGCCGATGGCCGAGCGCAGCTCCTCGAGTTCCGGCGCGAGCAGGGCCGCAGGAGTCGGGAAGGCCAGCAGTCCGCGCGCGCCGCGGGTGCCGAACGCGGCAACCGTCCGAGCACCGAAGGTGCGTGCCGCAGCGACGGAGACCTGCTGCCCGAGGACCGCCATCACGGCGGCTTCGAACGCCTCCGGGTACTGCGTCGCACGGAGCCCGGGCCGCTCGGCGACCGAGCGCGCGAGCAGCGGGTCGCGCGAGAGCTGCCGGCCGATCGCGACCACGTCAGAGTCGAGGTCGAACCAGGCGCGGACGATCGCCGCCGCGGGCTCGATCACGACGGTCTCCGCCTCGAACCGGACGCCCGTCTCGGTGATGGCGAGCGCCACTGGGTGCAGGGCACCCGCGACCGTGAGCAGGCGCTCCAGGCTCCGGCCGTCGTCACCGACACGCTCCACTCCGGGGAGGGCGTGGTTGCGCACGAGGCTCGCGGCGCCGGCCGCGTCGAAGGGTCCGTCGGCCCGGAGATCGAGGGAGGAGAGACCCGCGCTCGCGCGGGGTTCGGAGTTCGGCTCGGCGCTCGGATTCGGCTGGGCGCTCGGATTCGGCTGGGCGCTCGGATTCGGCTGGGCGCTCAGGGGAGCAGCACCACCTTGCCGCCCGCGCGGCCCGACTCGACGAGGGCGAGTGCCGCCGCCGCCTCCCGCAGCGGGAAGGAAGGACCGAGCACCACCTCCAGCTCTCCGCGGCCCGCCAGCTCGAGCAGCCCAGGTCGAGCCGCGTCGCGCAGGGCGGTACCCGGGTCGGCACCCGCGCCGCCGCCGAGCAGCAACACACCCTCAAGGCGGGCCGCGTGCTCGAAGCCGGCGACCGTCGCGACGCGAGACCGCTCGGCGACCAGCGCGACG
>NZ_LIIN01000212.1 GCF_001634385.1 Rathayibacter tanaceti
CGCGGACCGCCTCGTCGCGCGCGATCGGCGCGCCCGCGGCGTTCAACAGGAGGCATCCGCTCCGCGCCGAGAGCGAGCGCGGGTCGGCGAGCGCCGTCCGCAGCCCCGTGAAGTACTCCTCGAGCGCCGTGGGCGACGCACCGGAGGGAGCGACGAGTGGAGCCAGCCGCGGCCGCACGACCTCGTCCAGGTAGCTCTGCACCGCGGCGTCGAAGAGCCCGCGCTTGCTCCCGAAGGCGTGGTACAGGCTGGAGCGGCCCAGGCCCGTCGCGGCCTCGAGGTCGGGCAGCGCCGCCTCCTGGAACCCGTTCTCCCAGAACACGGCGCGCGCGGCACGGACCACCTGCTCGGTGTCGAAGCCCTGCGTGCGTCCCACGACGCCTCCTCTGCTCACCGCCTCCGCGGTCTCGATGGAGCTCCCCGGAGGGAGCAGCGCTGTCCACTGGCGCGCACTGCTTCGGCCAGTCTATTGTGGACTGACCGATACACAATCGGGTGGGGGTCCTCCGCCCGGTCGACTCGCCAGGAGGCCCGCCGTGATCGTTCTCGGACTGGTGCTCGCCGCTCTCGCCGCGGTGCTGCACGTCTACATCTTCGTGCTCGAATCGGTGCTGTGGACCACGCCCCGCGCCCGCTCCGTCTTCGGCACGACGGCCGGCGAGGCCGAGTCGACCAGGGAGATGGCGTTCAACCAGGGGTTCTACAACCTGTTCCTCGCGATCGTCACGGTCATCGGCATCGTTGCGGTGGCGGGCGGAGCGACCGCCGTCGGCGCCGCACTCGTCTTCGCGGGGGTCGGCTCGATGGTCGCCGCCGCGCTCGTCCTGCTGCTGTCGGCGCCGACCAAGCGTCGCGCGGCACTCACGCAGATGACTCCCGGGCTCCTGGCGGCGATCACCCTCGCCGTCGGCCTCGCACTCTGACCCCCGCCCACCACCACTCGAAAGGCCCCATGCCCTCCGTCACTAGCACCCAGATCCAGCTCGTCCGCCGCCCCGACGGGTGGCCCGTCGCCGAAGACTTCCGCACCTCGACCGTCGAGTACGGCGATCCCGCCGCCGGCGAGATCCGCGTCGAGAACGCCTTCCTCTCGGTCGACCCCTACATGCGCGGCCGCATGAACGACGTGAAGAGCTACACCCCGCCGTTCGCGCTCGGCGAGACCATGACGGGCGGCGCCGTCGGCCGTGTCACCGTCTCGGACGACCCGGCGTTCCCCGTCGGCAGCGCGGTCCTGCACCAGCTCGGCTGGCGCGACATCGTGCAGGCGGAGGCGTCGCAGTTCCGCGTCGTCCCCGAGATCCCCGGGGCGCCGCTCTCCCTGCGCCTCGGCATCCTCGGGATGACCGGGCTCACGGCCTACGTCGGCCTCACCACGATCGCCGGCATGAAGGAGGGGGACACCGTCTTCGTCTCGGGTGCTGCGGGAGCCGTCGGCTCGGCCGCGGGGCAGATCGCCCGTCTCCTGGGCGCCGAGCGGGTCATCGGCTCGGCCGGCTCCGCCGAGAAGGTCGCCCTGCTCACCGGCAAGTACGGCTACGACGCCGCCTTCGACTACCACTCGGCGCCCGTGCGCGAGCAGCTGGCGGCGGCTGCGCCCGACGGGATCGACGTCTACTTCGACAACGTCGGAGGAGATCACCTCGAGGCAGCGCTCGACGCCTTCCGCGACGGTGGGCGAGCGGCCCTCTGCGGGGCGATCGCCGGCTACAACAGCACCGAGAAGGCACCCGGTCCCGACAACATGGCGACCATCATCACCCGCGGCCTCACCCTGCGGGGCTTCACTCTGTCGGGCTACCTCGACCAGGCGGCGGAGTTCAACCGGCTGATGGCCGGCTGGTTCGCCGAGGGCCGGATCGCCTACGACGAGACGGTCGTCGACGGCATCGACCACGCGGTCGACGCGTTCCTCTCGATGATGCGCGGCGGCAACACCGGGAAGATGATCGTCCGTCTCTAGCCCGGCGGGGAGTCCCGGGGCACAGCCCGGGGCTCCCTCCAGCGGTCTCGCCGGTCGCCGGACGACGCGACAGCGGCGGTGTCGATCCTCCGGCGCGGTGGCAGACTGCGACGATGAGCATGTCCACGCGGCGGATCGCCGCCCCCGTCCTGGCAGCAGCCTCCCTCGTCCTCCTCCTCAGCGGCTGCGCGGGCGGCGGAGGCGCGGCGACGTCGCAGAGCCCGCTCCCGCGCCCGAGCGCGACGCGCACCCCGGATGTGCCGACGCGGACTCCGAGTGCCGCGGCTCCGACCGCCGCCCCGACTCCGACCGCTGCCCCGGCTCCCGAGCAGACCGCCCCCGATGCACCCCCGGTGTCCGCTCCGGACTCACCGGATCAGTCCCCCGCCGAGTCGTCGACGCCGCGGTGCAACGGCTCCGACCTGGCGATGGAGTACCGGCCCGACCCAGAGGCGTCCGGAGCCGGCAGCAGCGCCTTCGACTGGTGCTCACGAACACGGCGTCCGAGCCGTGCACGCTGACCGGCATCCCCGGCGTCTACGCCACCGATGCGGGCGGCGCCCGCATCAGCGCCGTCGCAGAGGCCTCCGGACCGAACCCCCGACACCCTGATCGCCCTCGCCCCGGGCGCGCGCGCCGACGTCCGACTCGCCTGGCACTCCCCCCGGCGCGAACGGCT
>NZ_LIIN01000213.1 GCF_001634385.1 Rathayibacter tanaceti
CCTCCGCGCTGATCGCGGCGCAGCCGCCCGGCCGGCTCGTGGCCGTCGGCGAGCACGCGATCGAGCTGGCCGAGTACCTCCGCACCCGGGTGCTCGAGCTGGTGGTGCACGGCTTCGACCTGGCCCGAGCCACCGGAGTTCCGCACGGGCTGCCCGCCGAAGCCGTCGAGGCGACGTGCGCGCTGGCCGGCGGGCTGGCCGCGCGGGCGGGCCGGGCGGAGGAGTTCCTGATGGCGGTCAGCGGGCGCGAACGCCTCAGCGCAGGCTTCTCGGTGCTGTGAACGGCGGAGAGGCCGCCGACCGGATTCCTCCGGACGACGGCCCTTCTCTGTGCAAGGCGGTCAGGCGACGGCCAGCGCCTCCACCGGCGAGACCGTCGTGGCGCGACGGGCAGGCAGCACCGCGGCGATCGTGGTGATCAGGATGCTGGCACCGACCACAGCGGCGACCACGGGCACGGGGACGGTCGGCGGGATCATCCCGATCCCGGGACTTCCGCCGAACGCGGCGAGCGCTCCGCACCAGCCGTAGAGGACCCCGAGCACCAGGCCGAACAGCGAGGCGGCGATCACCATCTGGGCGGCCTCGATGACGACCATCCAGCGCACCTGGGTCCCCGTGAAGCCGAGTGCCCGCAGCAGTCCGAGCTCGCGTCGACGCTGCAGCACGCTCAGCGAGAGCGTGTTCACCATGCCGACGGTGGCGAGGACGACCGAGAAGCCGATCAGGACGCTGAGGATCAGCGTGGTGATCGTGACGAGCTCCTGCACCTGCTGGAAGAGCTCCGGGTTGCCCCGCGAGGCCATGCCCATCATGGTGCTGAAAGTGGCGGCACCGACGGCGAAGGTCGTCACGAGCGCGACGCCGATGACGAGGCCGATCACGGCCCTGGCGCTCCTGGCCGGGTTCCTGACCGCGTTCTCGGCCGCGAGGCGCGCGACCGGACCGCGGCCGAAGACCCGTCCGATGAGCGAGATCAGCGGAGGCAGGAGCACCGGCGCGCCGAGGATGATCGCCGAGAACGACGCCATTCCGCCGAACAGGCAGAGGATCAGCCCGAGGGGGCTCGCCAGCAGTCCGACGACGACGCCGGTGGCCAGGAGGCCCAGACCGATGACCAGGAGGATCGAAGCGAGGATGTTGCGCGACGTGCGTCCGCGGAGCTCGTCGTAGCGCGGCTCCGCCGAGGAGCCCGCGGCCTGAGACGGCGCGACGGAGAGCACGCGACGCGACCCCGACCAGGAGGCGATCACGGAGGCGACGATCACGGCCGCCCCCGGCAGCAGGAGTCCCACCGAGAGGATCGGGTACTCGAAGCGCTTGACGGCGCCGGTGAGCATCGCGATCTCGGCACCGCCCGCGACCAGCACGACCGAGACGGCCAGCCCGATCGCCGCGCCGATCGCGCCCTGCGCGAGGCCGCTGCGCACGACCTCGCCGCGCAGCGCGCGTCCGGAGGCTCCGAGCAGACGGAGCAGGGCGATCTCGCGGGTGCGGCCCGCGATGACCGTCGAGACCGCGTTGGCCGTGACGACACCGCCGACGTAGACCGCGATGCCGAAGAGGAGGAAGCCCACCGCGAACAGGATCGTGGCGAGCTGCTCGATTCCGTCCAGCCGGGCGGCCTGCATGGCCGCGACCATGTCGACGACGCTCATCACCAGGAATCCGCCGAAGGCGGCGGCGAGCGCGGAGACCGTGATGACCGCGCCTCCGCCCTGAGCTGTGCCCGTGCGCACGCCGCTCACGCTGCACCGTCCATTGCGAGCATGGCGCGCGAGATCTCCTCGGCGGTCATCCCGCGGCGGTCGTCGACGACGGCTCCGTCGCGGAGGAACAGGATGCGGTCGGCGTAGGCCGCGGCGACCGGGTCGTGCGTGACCATGGCGATCGACTGGCCGTATTCGCGGGTCGACGTGCGGAGCAGAGTCAGCACCTCGCGGCCGGTGCGCGAGTCGAGGTTTCCCGTCGGCTCGTCGGCGAAGATCAGCTGCGGGCGGGTGGCGAGTGCGCGGGCGATGGCCACGCGCTGCTGCTGGCCACCGGAGAGCTCGTGCGGGCGGTGGGTGAGGCGCTCGCGGAGCCCGAGGGACTCGACGAGGCGGTCGATCCACGCCTCCTCCTCGGTCGTGACGGCGCGGCCGTCGAGCTCGAACGGGAGGCGGATGTTGCCGCGGACGTCGAGCGTGGGAACGAGGTTGAAGGCTTGGAACACGAAGCCGACGCTGCGGCGGCGCAGGACGGTCAGCTCGGCGTCCCCCATGGCAGTGATCTCGGCGTCGCCGAGGAACACACGGCCTGAGGAGGCGGTGTCGAGGCCGGCGAGCACGTGCATGAGCGTCGACTTGCCGGAACCGCTCGGTCCCATGACGGCGGTGAACTCCCCGCGCTCGATCGAGAGGGAGACGTCGTCGAGGGCGACGACGGGCGGCGTGCTGCCGTAGAGCTTGCGCACGCCCTCGACGCGCGCCACGACGGAGGAGGTCTGGTTCTGCATGTCCTCGACGTTACGGAGGCGCTCACGTCGCCGTCGTCGTCCGCGGGTGCCCGCGCCGTCATCCCTGCGGCGGATCCGCCGTGATCCGTGCGGCGCTGGCCGGCCCGCGGTCGGCGCGGCGCCGGCTGACGCGTGGTCAGCG
>NZ_LIIN01000214.1 GCF_001634385.1 Rathayibacter tanaceti
CGACCGCCTGACCGCGGCGGAGCCCCCAGCGGCGCGCCGCCTCCTGCAGCGCCTCGATCTGAGGCAGCGGGTGCCGCCCGTCGCCGGGCTCGCCGTGCGCCGCGAGCTCGTGGTCGAGGTCGACGTAGACCGCGCCGGGAATGTGCCCCTCGAGGTACGCGGGTCGGCCGTCCGGGCGGTCGAGGCGCCACCGCACGTCGAGGACCAGCGGCGGCTCGGGTGACGCGAGGGCCGCCTCCAGCTCGTCGGGCATCACGAGGACGGCGGTGCGGTCGGGGATGTCGGTGTCGGTCATGACCGTCCTTTCGAGTGCGCTCACAGCGCGGTTCCGGGATTCAGGATGCCCTGCGGATCGAACAGCCGCCGCACCGCGCGCTGCAGGGCGACGACGTCGGGTCCGAGCTCGCGTCGGGCCCACTCGCGTTTGAGCCCGCCGACGCCGTGCTCGCCGCTCACGGTGCCGCCGAGCTCGAGGGCCAGCGCGAAGACGGCCTCGGCGGCGGCATCGGCCTGCGCGCGCGCCTCCTCCGACTCGTCGCGCAGGCGGATGATCGGGTGCAGGTTGCCGTCGCGCGTGGGCGAAGACGTAGACGTCGGCGCCGGTGTCGGCGGCGATCGCGTGGATCCGTCGGATCGCCTCGGCGAGGCGCGAACGGGGCACCGCGATGTCCTCGATCAGCACCCGGCCTCGCGCCTCGATCGCGGGCAGGGCGTCGCGGCGGGCTGCGGCCAGCGCGAGGCCCTCCTCGGCATCGAGCGTGGTCTCGACGCGGGTAGCGGTCGGCGCGAGCACGGCGCGCACCGCCTCGATCTCCTCCGCCGCACCGAAGCCGTCGGTCTGCACGAGGAGGAACGCACCTCCGCGCGTGGCGAGAGCGGAGCCGCGCAGGGCGTCGATCGCCTCAAGGGTGCGTCCGTCGACGAGCTCCAGCACGCTCGGTCGGAGGCCCACGAGGGCGAGCGCGACGGCCGCGTCGGCTCCGGCGGCGACATCGGTGAAGAACGCGGCGGCGGTGGCGGTCAGCCGCGGGCGCGGCAGGAGGCGGAGGGTCGCGCCGACGACCACGCCGAGACTCCCCTGCGACCCGACCAGCAGGGCGGTCAGGTCGAGGCCGACGACGCCCTTCACCGTGTCGCGGCCGAGGTGCACGAGGGAGCCGTCGGCCAGCACGACGTCGAGGGCGAGGACGGCGTCGCGCGTCACTCCGTACTTGGCACCGCGCAGCCCGCCCGCGTTGGTGGCGATGTTGCCGCCGATGGTCGAGATCTCGACGCTGCCCGGATCGGGGGCGTAGAGCAGGCCGTGGCGGGCCGCTGCGCGGTCGAGATCGGCGGTGATCACTCCGGGCTCGACGCGCGCGATGCCGTCGACCGGGTCGATCGAGAGGATGCGGTCGAGACCGGAGACGTCGAGGACGATCGCACCCTCCCCCGCGCTCGCGGCGCCCGCGAGTCCGGAGGCGGCGCCGCGGGTCACCACGGGGATCCCGTGCGCGGAGGCGTGGGCGAGCGTCGCGCGGACCTCGTCGACGTCGCGGGCGCGGACGACCCCGACGGGATCACCGGCGGGCGACCAGCCCGAGCGGTCGGCGCGGGCGACGGACGGGTCGAAGACCGGCGCAGCAATGCTCACGCGTCCACCCGCGTGATGATCTCCGCAGTGGCCGCGGAGGCCTTCACCCGCTCGAGGAACAGCACCACGGTCGCGGCGGCGGAGCGGTGGGTCGCGTCGTTCAGCGCATCGTGCCGGCCGCCCGCGAGGAGGTGGACCTCGGCGCGCGGGGCGGTGCGATACACGGCCACCGCCTCCTCGGCGGGACTGATCGCATCGGCCTCGCCGTGCAGCGCGAGTAGCGGGGCTCGAACGGCGCTCGCCGCGACGGCCAGCAGCTCGGGAGGCAGCACCGCGTCGCGCGCACCGGCGTCGGCCTCGCGCTCGAGCACCCCGGCGTGGGTGGGGCAGGCGGTCCGCTCGGCGATGCCCTCGCCGCCCTCGGCCCGGACCGGCAGACCTGCGACGATCACCGCGTCGACCGCGTCGGGCAGGGTGGCGGCGATCTCGAGGGCGACCGAGGCTCCCGCGTCGGAGCCGACGAGCACCACGGGCGAGACCGCCTCGGGGTCGCCCAGGAGGGCGAGCGCCTCCTCGCGGACGCCCGGTGCCGTGGCGTCGCCGAGGGCGCGCACGCGGTAGGCGTCGCGGGCGATCCGGGTGCCGAACCTCTCGTAGACGGCGGGGGTCTCGCCGCGACCGCCGAGGACGATCAGGGTGCCGCGGGCGGCGATCCCCTCCGGCTCGTCGAAGTGCCGGGCGGTGTGCGGGGAGGTGGGGGCGGTGAGGGTCATGCGGGGACGCCTTCGGAGAGGGGGACGGAGGAGCTCGGCGAGCGGGAGCGGCGCGACGGCCGCCTCCCGCCCGCGGAGCCCGAGGAGGAACTGCAGCCGCTCGCTCACGGGCACGGCGACGCCCGCCCGGCGGGCCGAGGCAGCACGACGTCGCCG
>NZ_LIIN01000215.1 GCF_001634385.1 Rathayibacter tanaceti
CCGAAGACTCCGAGGACGTCGTCGCGCGGCCGATCGACCACCCGGCCTCGCTCGCGTTCCGACGTGAACTGTTCGTGCTCGCCCTCGCGAACCGCTTCTCCCGCCGCAGCGCGGTCGACCCCGACGGCGACGTCGTCGTCACGATGACCACGCACGGCGAGCGGCTCCAGCGGGTGCACGTCGCCCTCGAGTCGATCGCCCGGGGCGAGGCCCGCCCCGCCCGGCTCGTGCTCTGGCTGGACGATCCGGCGCTGCACGCCGACCTCCCCGCCCCGCTGCGCCGCCTCCGCCGCCGCGGAGTCGAGGTCCGCCTCGTCGACGGCTACCGGGTGCACACCAAGTACTACCCGCACCTGCTGTCGGGGCGTGCGGGCGAGCGCGACCTCGTCACCTCCGACGACGACATCGTCTACCCGAGCACCTGGCTCCGCGGGCTCCTCGATGCGCGCTCCCGCTACCCGCGCGAGACGGTGCTCTGCTACCGCGCCCACCGCGTCGGGGTGACCGACGGAGCGGTCGCTCCGTACACGAGCTGGACGCCGGTCGCCGACACCCGCGCCGCCGCGGACGTCTTCGGAACCTCCGTCTCGGGGCAGCTGCTCCCGAGCGCGCTGCTCAAGGAGATCGCCGCGCACGGAGAGGCCTTCCGCGACATCGCGCCCGACGCCGACGACATCTGGCTGCACGTGCGCGCCGTCGACGCGGGCTATCGGGTCGCGCAGATCGAGCCGCGCGCGCAGCTCTTCCCCTTCGTGCCGCGGACGCAGCAGACCGGGCTCTACCTCGTCAACTACTGGGACGGCGGGAACGACCGCCAGGCCCGCGCCGCCTACATCCCCGAGGTCGCGGCGCGGATCGCCGCGGCGGCGGCCGAGCGGGAGGCGGTCGGCTGATGCGCCTGCTGTTCCTGAGCAACCTCTACCCGCCCCAGGTGCTCGGCGGCTACGAGATGACCTGCGCCCGCGTCGCCGAGGCGATGGCCGCGCGCGGCCACACCGTCCGGGTGCTGACCACGCCGACGTACCTCCCTCCCGAGCCGACGGCGTCACCGGACGTCGAGGTGCACCGCACGCTGAGCCTGCGCACCTATTTTCCGCTGCCGCAGACCGGCACCGAGGTCGCCCGGCTGATGCACCACGAGAGCGCGGTGTCGCGCTTCGAGAACACCCGCATCCTGCTGGAGGAGCTGCGCGACTTCGCGCCGACCCACGTGGTCGCGTTCAATCTGCTCGGCATCGGCGGTCTCGCGCTGATCGACCTGCTGCGCTCCGTCGACGCGCCCTGGCTGTGGAACCTCGGCGACCGCACCCCGAACGCTTTGGTCGATGGTCTGCCCGAGCGCGTGCTCGCCGTCTACGGGGCTCAGACTCCCGACCACTTCGACCGCGGCGAGATCGTGGCCGTGAGCCGCTCACTCGTCGAGACGATCGAGGCCGGCGGGCTGAGCCTCGGCGAGGTCGAGGTGATCGGCCGCGGGGTGACCGTGCCGCCCGATTCGGACGAACCCCGCCGCTACCGCGAGGGAGGCGTCACCCGCTTCACGTTCGCCGCCTCGCTGGGCGAGCACAAGGGTGTCGGGCTCGTGCTGGAGGCGGCGGCCGTCCTCGCCGCCGAGACCCGCGCGTTCCGCGTCGACCTCTACGGAGACGGTGATGTCGACGGCTGGCGGGCACGGGCGGCGGAGGCGGGGCTCGACGGCCTGGTCGAGTTCCACGGTGCGACTCCGCGCGACGAGGTGCTCTCGGCGCACGAGCGGGCTGACGCCTTCCTGTTCCCGACATGGGCGGGGGAGCCGTTCGGCGTGGCTCCCGTCGAGGCGGCGGCGGCCGGATGCGTGCCCATCGTGACCGCGGCGAGCGGAGTCGCGGAGTTCCTGATCGACGGCGTGGACTGCGTCAAGATCACCCGCTCCGCACCCGCCCTGCTCGCGGCCATGCGCGACGTGGTGAGTGGCGCCACCGACCTCGAGGCTCTCGGCCGCCGGGGTCGCGCCGCCGCACGCGGTCCGCTCTCGTTCGAGCGCTCGGTCGAGCTGATCGAGGCCTCCCTCGAGCGGCGTGGCAGGCCGGGGAGCCTCGCCGAGCGCCTCGCCGACACCACGGTCGAGGCCGACATCATGGACAAGGACGAGCGGGCGATGGACGTGCTCCACCGCAGCCTCTCCGGACGGGATCACGACGATGAGCACTGACCACGACTTCCTCCAGGACCCCTCCTCAGCTCCTTCCCGCTTCGGGCGGGGCGGCACCGCCCTGCGCGAGGCCGTGCACAAGCTGGTCTCGCCCTGGTTCGAGCAGGCGAGGCTGCGCACGGAGGAGGTGCGCGCCGAGACGGAGGAGCTGCGCGGCGAGATCGCGGGGCTGCGCGCCGAGCTCCGGGGCGAGCTGGGCACCGTGCGCGACGAGTGCGCAACGTTGCGGGCCGAGACGGCGGGCCTGCGCGCTCGACTGGACGAGCTGGGCGGGTCGCTGGCGGCGCTGCGCGACACCGTGCAGCA
>NZ_LIIN01000216.1 GCF_001634385.1 Rathayibacter tanaceti
AGCGCTCGACTGAGAGGCTGATCGCCGCGCGCCCGCCGCGCCTCCCGCGACCTGGCTGAGCGTGCCCGCCGAGGTGACCACCGCGATCGGGCGGTGCCTCAGCAGGTGGGAGACGCCCGCCACGACCGTCCGCAGCACGCCGACCGTGGGTGCGGGCCGTGCCTGCATCGCCAGGCCGAGCGAGCCGACGACCCCGATCAGCGCGAGCGCGGCCATCGCGAGCATCGCCACCCGCGCACCGCCGAGACCGGCGGCGAGACCCACGATCGCGGGTCCGCTGATCGAGGCGACCGTGTACGAGAGCGAGTCCTGCGCGTAGGCGCGGCGCGGCTCCGGGATGGCGCTCGTGACGAAGCTCGACATCCCGCCCATGTAGACGGGGGTGGCGAGTCCTGCGATCAGCAGCAGCACCACGATCAACGGGGTCGGCACGTCGCCGAGGAAGGCGGCGACCGCGAAGGCCACGGCGGTCGCGAGGGCGGAGGCGACCAGGAGGCGGCGCGGGTGGCGGAGGCGGTCGAGCACTGTGCCGACCAGCGGGGCCGCGATCACGCTCGGGAACAGGGCAGCGCCGGTCAGCGCTCCGCCCAGGGCGACATCGCCCAGGCGCTCGACGGCGAGGAGCGGGAGGGCGACGATCATCCCCGCGCCGGCGAGGCGGAGGGGGATCGACGCGGCCTGGTAGCTGACCGCGCTCATGCGGTGAAGAGGATCGACATCACCCTCGATCGTGCCACGTGGGAGGGCGCGGTCCGTTCGAGAACAGGGCCACCGCCATTCCGGACGATCGCTCGACTCTCTGGCAGTTCGCTGGACGCGGCAGGGTCGACCGTGACGATCCGAGCGGTCCGTGCGTCCTACTGGCAGACATCGCCTGATCGACCGATCGGGCCCGAGCGAAAGAGACGACCATGGCCGAGAGCACCACCGCCACCACCACGCGCAGCACCAGCGGCACCGCCGCCGGACGCACCGTCATCGAGGACAGCGTCATCGCCAAGGTCGCCGGCATCGCGGCCCGCGAGGTCCGCGGCGTCCACGCCCTCGGCGGCGGAGCGGCGCGCGCGATCGGTGCGATCCGCAGCGCGATCGGCAACGACGACCGCGGCCAGGGCGTCAAGGTCGAGGTCGGCGAGCGCCAGGTCGCCGCCGACGTCACGATCGTCGCCGAGTACCCCGCGCCCCTCCAGGAGGTCGCCGAGAACGTGCGCTCCGCCGTTGCTGAGGCGATCCAGCAGATCGCCGGCATGGAGGTCGCCGAGATCAACGTGACCGTGCAGGACGTGCACATCCCCGAGGAGGACACCCAGGAGTCCGACCCTCGCGTCGCCTGACGCCGAGACCTCACGACGCCCCGGGCCGGACGGCACCGGGGCGTCGCCATGTCGCGACCCTCAGCGACCGGCCCGACCACGCCGGTCCCTCCTGCACCGAACCCCGACCAGCACGACCACCACTGGCCCGAACCCCGACCAGGCCGAACAGGAGACCTGACGTGAAGCAGTCGAGCACCCGTCCGCTCGATGTGGACGACACCGTCGCCCTCATCGGCGTCCTCGCCGCCCTGCAGGCCATGATCGGCCGCGGCGGAAGAGCACGCCCCGACCTCGAGGGGCTCCGGCACGGTCTCGAGCAGGGCGGCGCGCTCCTCCCCGGAAGTGACGAGAACGAGATCGCGCGCGCGCTGGCTGGGCTGAACGCCCGTCTGCGTGGGACCATCGAGTGATCGACGACTGACGGACTGGCCGTAGCCTGCTCGGATCGTCCTGTCGACCACCCCGACACACCCTGTCCCGTCGGGTATCGTCCGGTCGATCCCGCGGACCTCGTCAGGCCGTGGTCAGCCCGTGAGTAGGAGGAGGCGCGACCGTGAACGGTGATCACTTCGTGCTCTCGACGGCCACCCCCTGGGACGACCGCACTGAGATCGTCGGCGTCTACGCCTCCGAGTCGTGGGCCAGGGAGGCCGCCTCCACCTGGCTGAGATCCCCTGATCGGGAGTCGTTTCCACGATGCGTGATCGAGGGCTGGAGCGGCGCGCACCTGCTCGGCCGCGAGATCATCGAAGGAGTCGGCCTCGACGGCGAGGGCGACGGAGACGAATCGCTGGACGGACCCCAGCAGATCTGACGGTATGACGGAGCTGCCGCGTCAGCGCGCCAATGCACTCCCCCAGTGCGAGGGGTATTCGAAGTGCGGCGGCAGCGTGGTCGTGTCATCGCCGCGTGCGCTGTTCACCTGCGCCTGAGTGAGGTAGATGGCCTCGGCGAGCTCAGCTCCGCTCACGTCTGCGTCGCGCAGGTCGACGCCCAACACGTCGCAGCGGCCGAGGTCGGCTCGTCGAAGATCGGCCGCGATCAGCAGCGCTCCCCGCAGGTCGGCCCCCCTCAGGTCGGCGCCGGCGAGTGGTGCACCGACCAGGTCGGCACCCGGCTG
>NZ_LIIN01000217.1 GCF_001634385.1 Rathayibacter tanaceti
CTGGCGCACCGAGCGCGCAACCAGCGCCGACGACCCCTGGGGCACAGCCGCACCCGGGACGCTCCCGCCCGACATCAACCTGCCCACAGGCGTCGGCCTGACCGGGAGCGGCGGCATCTCCATCGCGGGCCTGGAATGGCTCGGCCACCGCGCCTACGACCCCGCCACGCGAGGCTTCCTGTCGGCGGATCCCCTCGATCCGGTGATCGGCGCGGGCTGGTCCGGGAACCCATACTCCTACGCCGGGAACGACCCACTGCACGCGGTGGATCCGACAGGTCTGCGGCCAGTCACAGACGCGGATCTGCGGGCGTATCGGGACGGGAACAACGGGGCGTTCGCTGCGGCGGGCGACTGGTGGGCCGACAACTGGGAGTACGTCGCCGCGGGGGCCATGGTCGTGGCGGGTGTCGCGCTGATGTTCACCGGGGTGGGTGGTCCTGTCGGGATGGTCCTCATCGGAGCAGCGTCCGGGGCGCTGATTTCCGGCGGAGTGTCGATCGCGACCCAAAAGGCGACCACCGGTGGTGTCGACTGGGGGCAGGTCGGGATCGACTCCGCGGTCGGCGCGCTCGGCGGCGCCGCCGGAGGAGCCGCCGAGGCCCTCGCCTACCGCGCTGGGGCGAGCGCCTTCAAGGCCGAAGTGATCGCCAACACCGCGGACGGTGGTGTGTCCGGAGCGGCCCAGTACCTCACCGGCCCGGGCCCGCACAACCCGGGCGGGCTCCTCGGCGCCACCGCAGGAGGAGGCGCGGGCGGAGCCGTCACCGGAGGGCTCGGCGGCGCCGCCACCCGCCGCCTCGGCACACCAGCAGACAAACTACTCGACGACATATCAGCAGTACCACGACTTCCGCAGGACATCAATGTCAGCCCGACGCCACCGCTAGCGAAAGAGCCCTTAGGGCGGCCGGTAGGTAAGAACACAAATCAAAACGAGGAAGTCTGGAACCTCGTCGACCAGCTTCAGCGCACGAGGGGAGTCTCCGACATTCGAGTGAACCAGCAACAGATCAATGCGGACGGTGAGCGCGTCGGAATCAACAGACCCGACCTACAATATACCGATGCCAACAGAGTTCGTCGCTACATTGAATGGGACACTCAATCCTCCGGTCGGGGTCCGGATCATGCGGCAAGATTGAGAGCTAATGACCCGAACGGGGTCATCGAACTTCGAACAGTGGATTAAGGGACGGGAAACCTAATGATTGATGCTCGAGTGCTCGGGGATAGATTTGCGCCCATCACGTCACGGATGGGTTTCCTGCGTGCCCCTGCCGCCGCCGTCGCCCGAACCTATTACGAATGGGACCACGATGAGGACTCAGGCGACACTCTCATTGAGATAACGGGAGGGCTGTCCGAGGCGGCACCTTCACTGGAACCGTTGGAATTTGGATCACCGCATAAGTTTCTCGTGATAGGCACCGCCAACCCAGATTGGAGCGCTTTTGTTGAGAACGGGGCGCAGGGGACTGACCCGGTCGGACCCACGAAAGTGCTGGGTCAACGGTTGAACACTGAATCCCTTTACATTAGCTGCATACCGCCCCGCTCGGCTGGAAACCAACGCGCACGACTCGGCGCTCGCCAGTTTGTCGTTCATCGTCCGAACCCCGACACCTCTGCGGGCCTCGCGGAGACTGTAAGGGTCATCGAGTTGACCCAGGATAGCCGCTGGACATTCCACACCTACGGTGAACCACTGCCATTCGAGGACATCTCCGCCTACACGAACCGCCGTGTCGCCGATCGGTTCACTCCCGAGATGCTCGCCGACTACTGTGCCGCCTATGGCTTGCGCCCGTTCGATGACGACTTCTTTCCTGGACCTTCCTACATCGTCGAACGAGAACAAACAGATTCGATCTTCACCCGAGTGTCCCCGTCGGAGACGTTCGCTCAAGCGCAAGCGCGCCTGGGCATTATGCCGCGAGACGACCTCGAGAACCAAGCGGATTCACAATGAATGAACATGAATGAGTGGACGATTCGACGACGGTTGATGCCCGAGTGCCCAGTGACCGGTTCGCACCTATCACCTCACGGACGGGATTTGTACGCGCCCCCACCGCTGCTGTCGCTCGCACCTACAGCGAATGAGCTCGTGAATGCGGTAGACCGCGCACGGTCAACGAAGTGCCCGGCCGCCTGGCTCATGCGGCCCCCCAGATGCAGCCCTCCGATTAAAGGCAATAAGCAAATTCCTTGTGGTTGGCACAGCCCACGCGGGATGGAGCGTATGTGTGAAGAATGGGGTGCAGGGAAAGGATCCGGTCAGCCGGACGAAATTTCTTGGGCAGCGATTGAACATCGATTCCCTTTACATCAGCTGCATACCGCCCCGCCCGGCTGGAGACCAACGCGCACGACTCGGCGCTCGCCAGTTTGTCGTTCATCGTCCAAACCCCGATACCTTG
>NZ_LIIN01000218.1 GCF_001634385.1 Rathayibacter tanaceti
CGTTCGCCCGCGGAGCCGCCCGCCTCGCCGCCGAGAGCGGCTGGGCAGTCAACCCGCGCAAGACCCGGCTGCGCCCGGCCTCGACGCGGCAGACCGTGACCGGAGTCGTGGTGAACGCGCACCCGAACGTGCGGCGCGCCGACGTCGACCGGCTGCATGCGATCCTGCACAACTGCGCCGTGCACGGCTCCGCGGGGCAGAACCGTGCGGGTGTCCCCGACTTCCGCGCGCACCTCCTCGGCCGTGTCGCGTGGGTCGCGGCGGTCAACCCCCGGCGGGGAGCGGCGCTGCGGGCGCTGTTCGACAGCATCACCTGGACCTGAGCGCTCAGTCCAGCAGCGGATCCAGTGCCCGGCCGAGAGCGGGTGCGAGCGTGCGCGCGTACGACTCGGTCAGATGCCCGAGATCGCGGTACACCTTCACTCCGCCGATCACGAGCGGGCAGCCCTCGGCGTCGCAGAACCAGCGGGTGAGGTCGACGGAGGCGGCGCCGGGCCAGCCGTCCGCGGCGGCGGCCATCAGCTCCCTGTCGGCGAACGCCTCCGCGAGCGGAACCCGGCACTTCTCGGCGCTCCCCGGGCGCTCGGCGCACGCGAGCAGCGAGAGCGAGGGGAGGACCGGGTTGTCGCGGATCGCGACGACCGTGGATCCGCGCGCGATCAGCGGAGCCCACGACTCGCGGAAGCCGTCGATCCCGGCCTGCTCGTCGGGTTCGCCGGCGGCATCGACGAACACCGACTTCTTCGCGGAGTAGGCGGTGACCACCAGATCGTAGGGATCCTGCGCGGCCAGCTCCTCCTGGAGCTCGGCGACCCACTCGGTGCACGACTGGCGTGAGGCGGCGGAGTCGTCGCGGCGCTCCGCGGTCGAGAAGACGCAACCCGTCTTGTAAAAGGTGTGCAGGTCCCAGCCGCGCTCCTCCGCGACACCGCGCAGCGCGGGGAAGAAGGAGGCGGCGTGCGAGTTGCCGATGAGCAGCACGCGGCGGCCGGTCGGGTCGCCGAAGCGGCACTCCTTGAGCTCGGTTCCGGAGTTGCCTGTGCTGCACTCGTCGGTGTTGAGCACCGAGCCGTCCTCGGAGGCGTCGAGAGCGGGGAGGCTCGTGGTCCACGACGCCGGGCAGGCGTTGTCGAGGGCGGCGGCTCCGACGCAGCCCTCGGTCGAGACAGGGAGCGCGTGGGCGCGGGAGAGGTCGGCGGCGATCGCGGCGTTCGTGCCGGTGAGGCCGGCGACTCCGGCCAGCGCGGCGACGCTCAGCAGGGCGGCCGGGGCTAGCGAGCGGAGGCGTCGGGGCCGCTCGGCGGGCGCCCGACGGTGCAGCGGATCCTCGAGGAACCGTTTCGAGGCGGCGGCCAACAGCACGGCGGCGGCGATGATGCCCAGTCCGGCGAGCGCGCCCGGATCCTCCCCGGTCCGCTCGCGCCAGAGCACGAGGAGCGGCCAATGCCAGAGGTAGAGGCCGTAGCTGATGCCGCCCAGCCAGACGAGCGGGCGCAGGGCGAGCAGACGGGCGACTCCGTACCGGGGGGCGGGGCCGGTGCCCGCGACGAGCACGAGCACGGCCGAGAGCGTTGGCCAGAGTGCCGCCGCGCCGGGGAACGCGGTCGAGACCTGGAGCAGGAGGCCGCAGGAGACGACTCCGATCAGCCCCAGCCAGCCGGCGACCGCCCTGAGCGCGGCCGGCAGTGTGCGGCCCGGCAGGAGAAGGGCGGCGAGCGAGCCCAGGCCGAACTCCCACGAGCGGGCGAGGGTGCTGTAGTAGGCGGTCGGCTGGTCGATGCCGACCAGGACGACTGAGAACGCGAACGAGAGCACGGTGAGCGCGGCGACGAGGAGCAGCAGGATGCGCGGCAGCAGCGCGCGCGTGCGCAGCAGCACGGCGACCAGGGTCGCGACGAGCACCAGGGCGAGCCAGATCAGGTAGAACTGCCCCTGCACCGACATCGCCCAGAAGTTCTGCACGGGCGAGTGGAAGTCGTCCTGCGCGAGGTAGTCGACCCCGGCGCGAGCGAGCGCGATGTTCTCGACGTAGAAGGTCGAGGCGAGCACCTCGGTGAAGGTCTGCAGCAGTTGCGACGGGCGCAGCAGGAGCGGCGCGAGCGCGGCCACGGCGACCAGGACCACCGCCGCCGCGGGGAACAGCCGCGAGGCGAGCCGGGTGAGGAAGGAGACCGGACGCACCCGCCCGTAGCGGCGGACCTGCCCGACGAGGGTGAGCGTGGTGAGGAAGCCGGCGACGACGAAGAAGACGTCGACGCCTCCCGAGACGCGGCCGAGCCAGATGTGGAACGAGGCGACCAGCAGCGAGGCGACGGCCCGCAGGCCCTCGATCTCGGGGCGGTAGCCGGAGGCGTCGGCCTTGCGCACGAGGGCGGGCCGGCCGGTGGGGGAGGG
>NZ_LIIN01000219.1 GCF_001634385.1 Rathayibacter tanaceti
CACCCACCCGCCGCCCCCGACTCCCGACCACCGACCCCCGGGCCGACCGCACCCACCCCTACTCCCGCGCCGCCGACGACTCCACCGGTTCCGGTCCCCCCGACCACACCGCCTGCCCCGCCGCAGAACGAGCCGACGACGCTCATTCTCGACACCGACGGCCGCCTGCTTCCGGACGCCAGCGGCACCGCGACCCCGGGCTCCACGGTTCTCCTCGAGGACGCCGAGACCGGACGCCGCTACGCCACCGCGACCGCCGAGGCGGACGGCACCTGGAGCGCTCGAGCCCTCCCTCTGCCGGTCGGCACGACCTCGGTGGTGGCACGCGCCGGCACGGCCAGCACCCCCGTCGAGGCCGAGCTGCGCGCACCGAGCCTGCTCGCTCCCTCGTCGGCGCCAGCCGGGGACGTCTCGGTGCTCGTGCTGACGGACGGCGGCGCCGCGGGGATCGAGATCCTTGTCGACGGCGGGACCGTACTGACGGATGACAGCGGGGCCCCCATCACCAGCGCGTCCGTCCCCCTCGGCCCCGGCGCCCACTCGCTCGGTGTGCGCTACACCTCGCCGGACGGCCGCGTGGGCCCGGTCGCCGAGTCCACGATCACCGTCGGCTGACCGGCCCGGACACCCCCTCCGCCACCGATATCCTGAGCGGATGCAGCCCGACGCGACCGTGCCCTCCACCGCCCGCCCCGCCCGCGCGGGCGCCGACGCCGCCTGGTCGGGCGAGCGCGCGGCCGGCAACCACTGGACGCTGACCTTCGCCTGCCCCGACCTCCCCGGGATCGTGCACGCCGTCTCCGGCGCGGTCGTCCAGGCGCGCGGCAACATCACCGAGAGCCAGCAGTTCTCGAGCGCCGACACCGGCCGATTCTTCATGCGACTGCAGGTCGAGTCGCCGATCACGCGGGAGGAGTTCGCTGCGGCACTGCTGCCGATCACCGAGCACTACGGGATGACCTGGCGCCTGGACGTCGTGGGCCGCCCGCTGCGCACCCTCGTGCTCGCCTCCACTGCGGCGCACTGCGTCAACGACCTGCTCTTCCGCCAGCGCGCAGGCCAGCTCGCGGTGGATGTCCCGCTGATCCTCTCGAACCACGGCACACTGCGCGATCTCGCCGAGTTCTACGGCGTGCCGTTCGAGTCGCGCTCTGTGGTCTCTCCGGAGTCGAAGCGCGCCTTCGAGGAGCGCGTGATCGAGGTGGTGGAGGAGCACGACATCGAGCTGGTGGTCCTCGCCCGCTACATGCAGATCCTCTCACCCGAGCTGTGCGCACGCCTCGCGGGGCGCGCGATCAACATCCACCACTCGTTCCTGCCGGGCTTCAAGGGCGCGAACCCCTATAAGCAGGCGCACGCCCGCGGGGTGAAGCTGATCGGAGCGACCGCGCACTTCGTCACGAGCGACCTCGACGAGGGCCCCATCATCGAGCAGAACGTCGTGCGGGTGGACCACTCGCACTCGGTCGCGCAGTTGGTCGCGATCGGCCAGGACGAGGAGAGCCGCACGCTCACCCAGGCGGTCAAGTGGTTCGCCGAGGATCGGGTGCTGCTCGACGGTGCCCGCACGATCATCTTCCGGTGACCAGGCGACGGCTAGCATGGTCGGCGTGAATCGAGCAGGAGCGGACGACGCGACCACCCCGATTGCGATCGGACCGAACGCGGTCCTCCGCTTCCTCCTGGAACTCGTCGCCCTGGTCACCTTCACCGTCTGGGGCTTCGCCTCGTGGAGTCTTCCCTGGAACATCGTCGTCGGCCTGGGCGCTCCGGTGCTGGCGGCGCTCGTCTGGGCTCTGTTCCTCTCTCCGCGCGCAGTGCTCGCGATCGACGTCTACGGTCGGTCGCTGATCGAGCTGCTGCTGATGGGGGCGGCAGCTCTGGCCTGGCTCGACCTCGGCCAGCCGATCGTGGCGCTGGTCTTCGGTGTGCTCGCCGTGATCTCGGGAGTCGTCGCGGGGCGCCGCTCACTCTGACCCGCTGAGCGGCCGCGCCCCTCCGGAGGTCCCGGTCGCCCGTGCCAGAGCATCGCCGACGACACGCTGCCGGCGGGGGCTCGGCCCTCCTCCGCTCGCCCGGGCGGCGCACGACACGCGGATCGGCCGCCCGATCGGCACGTCGCCCTGGCGAGGGGCGACGTCGAACGGCCGCCCCGCTGCTCCGACAGGAGCGAGCGGGACGGCGTTCGCGGTGCTCGCGGAAGACTACTCCGCAGCACCTGCCTCACGGCTCGCCAGAGCGCGGCGTCGCAGGCCCGTGATCACGGCGCCCGCACCGAGGAGGGCGAGGGCGACGGCTCCGAGGAGACCGCCGTCGAAG
>NZ_LIIN01000220.1 GCF_001634385.1 Rathayibacter tanaceti
CCGGCACCCCGGCGAACAGCGGAGCGAGCCCCTCCGCGGACGCGCTGGGCGGCTCCGAGGTGTACGCGGGCGGTTCCGGCCACCTCGGGGCGCGGCCCGCGAGCCGCTCCCGATACGCGTGCTCGAGGTCGTCGAGGATCGTCGGCATCGACTGTCCGTCGGCCGCGACGTGGTGGACGACGATCACGACGTGCCGGGCGTACACCGCTGCCGCTGTCGGTACCTCGCAGCGGGGATCAGGTGCGAGCGGAAGGCGCCCGTCCCACTCGTGGGCCGACCGGTCGAGGACGGGTGCCTCCTCGGCGTCCCGCACGTTCTCGACCCACCCGTCGCCGGTCTTGTCGAACGCTGTCCGGAGGCTCACGTGGCGCCCGACGACGTCGCGGAGGGCGGCGGCGAAGACCTCGACATCGACGCGGCCGTCGACGACCCTGAGCACAAGAGGGATCGCGTAGGCGCCGGGCGAGTCCTCGAACTCGGCGAGGAACAGCATGCGCGCGCGGGCACCCTCCACGCGCGCCGTCTCGATCACGTTCTCACTCATGCCCGTCCCTCTCCTGCCCGCACCGCATCATCGATCTCCGTGACCAGACGATGCACTCCCTGCTCCGCGTCAGCGGGGAGTGCCATCCGGTGGACGACGAGGCGCACCTCGTCGTCGGCGACCTCGACGGCGGCGAGCCGCCCCTCGGTCACGCTGACCCCTTCTCCGGGCGGGACGTCGTCGAGCTGGAACGCCCGCCAGAGCCGGGCGCGGCTCCGGTCAAGGCGCACACGCAACTCGGGACGGGCCGCGACGACCGTGACGAGGGCACGGCGCGCCGCGAGGGCGCCGGGGTCCCGAGAGGGACCGACACGCTCATCGCGTCGACGTCGGTGCCGTCGGCCCGCGCTGCGGCGAGGAGCGCCGGAAGCGGAACCGGGCGCCCCGCCGCCGGTGCCGCCGCGGGCGCGCATCGGACCGCCAGCGCCTCGACGGTGCGGGTCTCGAAGAGATCGATGACCGACATCCTGATGCCGGCGCGCTGGGCCGCGGTGACGACGGCGATGGCCGAGATGCTGTCGCCGCCGAGGGCGAAGAAGTCGGCGTCGGCCGGCACCGACGCGACCCCGAGCGCTGCGGCGAACGCCTCGGCCACTGCGACCTCGGTCGCCGACGCGGGCGCACGGCCCTCGGCCGCCACAGGGAGGCGGTCGAGGGCGGGCAGCGCTGCGCGATCGAGCTTGCCGTGCGGGGTGAGCGGCAGCGCAGGCACGGCGGTGAGACGCGAGGGGACGAGCGCGACCGGGACGACCCCCGCAGCGTGGGCGCGCACGGCCTCGGGCGCGGCCCGGCCCGTGTAGACCGCGACGAGCGTGCCACCGACGACGAACGCCGCCGCACCCTCGACGCCGATAGCCGACGTCAGCGCCGCCTCGACGTCGCCCAGCTCGATCCGCTGCCGCCGACCTTGACCTGCTGGTCGCGTCGGCGAGGTAGTCGATCGTGCCGTCGGGACGCTGCCGGGCGCGGTCGCCGGTGTCGTACATGCGGGCGCCGACGTCGAACGGGTCGGCCACGAACCGCTCTGCCGTCAGCGTGGGCCGGTTCGCGTAGCCGCGGGCCAGGTGCACGCCGCTCAGGTAGAGGTCGCCCACGGCACCGGGCACGACCGGGCGGAGCGCGGCGTCGAGGATGCGGCATCCCACCCCCGCGATCGGCAGACCGATCCCGATCGGCCGGTCGGCGCTGACGCGCAGAGCCGCGGTGACGTCGACGGCGGCCTCGGTGGGCCCGTAAAGGTTGTCGACGTGGACGCCGGGGAGCAGCTCGGGCAGCCCGCGCAGATGGTTCGCGGTGAGCGCCTCGCCACTGCAGACGATGACGCGCAGGCTCCGCGCCACCGCGGCGGCCGTCGCGCGCGCTCCCGACAGGTGGTCGAGGAACGCGGCGAGGACCGAGGGCACGAAGTGCACGACCGTGACATGTTCCGCCGAGATCGCGGCGGCGATCTCGGCCGGGTCGCGGTGGGCGTCGGGCGGGGCGATCGCCTGGCGCGCGCCGATGACGGCCGGGAGGAACAGCTCCCAGAGCGACACGTCGAACGTGAACGGAGTCTTGTAGAGGATCACGTCGTCGGCTCCGATCCCGTGCAGGCCGGGAGCCGCGAGCAGACGGTTCACGATCGCGCGGTGACTGACGACGACTCCCTTCGGCCGTCCCGTCGAACCCGACGTGAACAGCACGTAGGCCGCGTCGTCGGGCCGCGGCGCCGTCGGCTCGGCGACGGCGGCCGCGCGATCGGGCGCGGGCGCGAGCACGAGCT
>NZ_LIIN01000221.1 GCF_001634385.1 Rathayibacter tanaceti
TGGACCAGGACAGCACCGGTCGGATCGATCTCGATGACGAAGTGGTCCGTCCGGCACGACGAATCGTGTCGTCCCACAAGTCCCGAGAGAGAAGGAGCCGCAGTGGTCCGGGAGGACTCTCAGATCGAGCCACGAGAAGCGGTCCCGACCGGTGACGCCGCACTCGACGATCTCACTGATGCTCTCTTGGTGATCGAGGAGCAGCCCCTGGCGGCGCGGTCCTCCGAGTACTCCCGGCTGCAGGAGCACCTGCGCCGCCGTCTCGAGAACGCGGATCGCGAGCGGTGAGCGCGGGCGCACGTCTCGACTCCGTGCTGGCGGAACGGGGGATAGCCCGGTCCCGGACGCACGCAGCTCGACTGATCGCGGACGGTCTTGTCACCGTGGACGGATCGCCGGCGCTCAAGGCGTCACTGCGAGTGCGCGACGATCAGGACGTCGCGGTCGCCGCGCTCGACCACTATGTGAGTCGCGGGGCGCACAAGCTTCTGGCTGCGCTCGAATCGTTCAGATCGGTACGGGTCGAGGGAGCCCACGCCCTGGACGTCGGCGCCTCGACCGGGGGCTTCTCGCAGGTGCTGCTGGAGAAAGGAGCCGCTTCGGTCGTCGCACTCGACGTCGGTCACTCTCAGCTCGCTCCACGGCTGCGATCCGATGAGAGAGTGCGGGTAGTGGAGGGTTTCAACGCGCGTGACATGACGCGGGAGCGACTCGCGGAGGCTGCACGGAGCGACATCGCGCCCGATCTCGTGGTGTCGGACGTGTCGTTCATCTCGCTGACCATGGTGCTGCCGGCCGTCGCCTCCTCGGTCTCTCCGGATGCGGACTTCATCGTGCTGGTGAAGCCTCAGTTCGAGGTCGGGCGGACCGGAATCCGCGAGGGCATCGTCCGCGACCCGGCGCTGCGCCGGGAGGCGCTCTCGGACGTGCTCTGGTCGGCCTGGGATGTGGGGCTCGGAGTAGTCGGCCTCACGGAGTCACCACTCCCAGGCACCGCTGGCAATCACGAGTATCTCGCGCACCTCCACCGCGACAGCGGGACGATTCCGACAGAATGGAGGGACGCGGTCACCGCGCTCACCCCCGGATGACGCGACCGTGTGCGCCGCCTCCGATCGACCTGAAGGACACCCTCTCGATGCAGTCCCCTCCTGACGAGCGCAATATCCTCGTCATCGCCCACACCGGCCGGACGGACTCCCTCGATTCGGCGGTCCTCGTCGTCGAGCGCCTGCGCGGCTCCGGCGCGCGCCCTGTTCTCTGCGCGGACGACAAGGTCGACATCGTCGCCGTCGCCCCGGATCTCGCCGACGTCGACGTACTCGGCGTCGATGTCCCACTGGAGTCGATCGAACTCGTCTTCGTGCTCGGCGGCGACGGCACCATCCTGCGGGCTGCGGAGATCGTCCGATCCGGGACGGCGCCCTTGCTGGGAGTGAACCTCGGGCACGTCGGCTTCCTCGCCGAGAGCGAGCGCGACGATCTCGACGACGCGGTGGCCCGCGCCCTCGACGGCGACTACTCGGTCGAGGAGAGGATGACGCTGCAGGTGCGCGTCAAGATCGACGAGGTCGTCGTCTACGAGACCTGGGCCCTCAACGAGGCGACCGTCGAGAAGGGCAGCCGAGAGCGGATGCTCGAGGTGATGGTCGGGGTCGACGGTCGGCCGCTGTCGAGCTTTGGCTGCGACGGGATCGTCGTCTCGACTCCGACGGGATCGACGGCGTACGCCTTCTCGGGTGGTGGCCCGGTCGTCTGGCCGACGCTCGAGGCGATGCTCCTGGTGCCGCTGAGCGCACACGCCCTGTTCGCCCGGCCCCTCGTGGTCGGTCCGGAGTCGAGCCTCGCCGTGGAGGTGAAGGAGCGGACCGATGGCGTCGGTGTGCTCTGGGCCGACGGCCGGCGCACCTACGAGCTGCCGCCGGGAGCACGTGTGGTCTACCGGCGGTCGCCGGTGCCGGTGCGGTTCGCCCGACTGCACGACGCCCCCTTCACCGATCGACTCGTGCACAAGTTCGGTCTCCCCATCCGCGGATGGCGGGGGTCGGCGGAGACGGAGTAAGTCCTCATGCTCGAAGAGCTGCAGATCCGTGATCTCGGAGTGATCGCGGAGGCGACGCTCCCGCTCGGACCGGGGTTCACCGCGGTCACGGGCGAGACCGGAGCGGGCAAGACGATGGTCGTGACCGCGCTCGGCCTGGTGCTGGGTGCGCGGTCGGACGCCTCCGCCGTGCGCTCGGGTGCGCGTCAAGCGTGGGTGTCCGGCCGCTGGCTGGTACCCGAGCACGGGCCGATCGCCGAAC
>NZ_LIIN01000222.1 GCF_001634385.1 Rathayibacter tanaceti
GCCGGATCAGGGGGATTCGGGGCGGCCGGTGCGCCAATATCCCATGAACGCCACCCGCCTCCGGTCCAGTCCCAGCTCGGTGACGAGGCAGCGGCGGATGAGCTTGACCGCGCCCGCTTCGCCCGCGATCCATGCGTAGAGGCCCGGGTCGGTGTTCTCTTCGGGGATCTCCCAGAGGATCTCGGTATCGACGTCGACGTCGGAGACCTCGATTCCGCGGTGGTGTGCTGTGAGGAAGCGGGTGGCCCATGCGCGGACGGCGTCGCCGAGGGCTGCTCCGGGTGCGGCGGCGGGCTCGCGGACGATCCAGGTCATGCTCACGCCAGCCGGATGGTGGAGGGCCAGGCGGTCGAGCACGGTGGGAACCTCGAGGAACGCGGCTCCGGTGGCGTCGTCGTCGAGGCTTTCGAGGATCGCCGCGATCGCGGGAACGGCGGTTTCGTCGCCGGCGAGCAGGAGCGAGGTGGCGGCTCCGGGGTGGAATTCCACTCCGCCGCCGGGCAGTTCGGAGCGGGTGTCGGGGGCGATGATGACGACCTGCTGGCCGGCGTGAGCCGACTCCGCCCAGGCCGACGCAGGGCCGGTGTCGCCGTGCGCCGCGAAGTCGACGTCGACCTCGGCGAACTCGGGGCGGGTGGCGCGGATCGTGTAGGTGCGGAGAGGGTTCCGCCATTCATCGGGAAGCTCGCGCCAGCGGGTGTACCAGTCGGGAGCGAGCCCGTCGGGTCCGTCCTCGTCGGCGACGGACGCCATGAAGTCCTGCGCGTCGGAGGTCGCGGTCGGTACGACGAGCTTGATCCGCTGGTCGGGCCCCGTGCAGCCGACGCTGTCGAGATCGGCTCCTGTGAGGGTGACCCGGATGAAGTGGGGAGCGATCCGTGTCGCGCTGGCGACGGTGGCGAGGTACGGCCGGTAGGCCGGGCGGGCGGGAGCGTCGGTCTGAGGCATCGATCCAGTCTGACACAGAAGGTTAGGCTTGCCTAACGTCGTCCTCAGTGTGCGGCGTGGTCGGCGGAGCTGCGCAGACGCGCCTCGACGTCGATCGCGAGTTCGGAGATGACGGCGCCCGCCCCACCGATCCAGGCGCAGAAGTCGTGGCGCGCATCCGCCCACGGATAGTCGCCGTCGACGACGGACATCTCGCCCATCCAGGCGCGAACGGCGCGATCGAGAGCGACCCCGCGGAAGCAGCGCTCTCCGGTTCCGGGGGCACCGGACCGCTCCGAGCGTCCGAGCCAGGTGACGCAGACCCGGCCGGGGCCGCGAGCGGAGGCAGTCCGCGCGCGTCGTCGACCTCGATGAAGACCTGCCCGCGCGCGTTGATCGGCAGGGCGTCGAGGATGCTCTGGATCCACGGCACGACGGTCTCGTCACCCGCGATCAGGAACTGCTTCACGTCGACCGGCGCGGAGCCGTCGCGGTCCTCGAACATGCACATCGCGTCCGAGTATAGGCAAGGCTTACCTCAATGCCTAGGCCTCGCGGCAGACCGTGTGCCCGAGGTGCTCACCACTGCGGCGGATGCCGTCGCTGCCAGCGCGCCCGCCGCTCAAGCTGGGCGCCGATCGCGAGCAGCACCGCCTCGCCTCCCGGACGGCCGATCAGCTGGACGCCCATCGGCAGCCCCTCGCGTGTCGTGCTCAGCGGCAGCGACACGGCCGGCAGCCCGCTGACGTTCACGAAGGACGTGTAGGGCGTGTAGAGCACCTGCTGCTCGAAGTTGCGCTCGGGATCCTCGAGGTCGTACCAGCCCACGGGCCGCGGCGGCATCGTCAGCGTCGGGGTGAGGATCGCGTCGAACCCCGAGAACGCGGCGATCACGGCGCGCTCGTATCCCGAGAGCCAGGCGGCCGCCTCGACGATCTCGCGGGCGGAGCGGCGGCGTCCCTCCTCGACCAGCCAGCGCGTCAGCGGCTCCAACAGCTCGAGGTCGGCTCCCTCGACGGGCAGGGTGGAGGCACCGCTCTGCCACAGCGTCCGGAAAGCGGCCGGATACGCGGCACTCGGCGGCAGCGCCGCCTCCTCGAGGCCGTGACCGAGCTCGGCGAGGGCCGCTGTCCCCTCGTCCAGGGAGGCTCGGGCCTCGGCCGACAGGACGATGTCGTACTCCTCGTCCCACGGCGAGGCGGTGAGCACGCCGATCTGGAAGCGGCCCTCGCCGCGCACCGCCGCGCCGAGGAACGAGCCCTCGCCGTCGCCGGGAGCACCGAGGGACCAGCGCTGCGGGAGGCGACCGCGGCTGCGCTCGAGCATGCCCTCGAGCAGGAGCGCCGCATCGGCGACCGAGCGCGCGATCGG
>NZ_LIIN01000223.1 GCF_001634385.1 Rathayibacter tanaceti
GCGGCGTCGAGGGCTGCGTCATCCGGCAGCGCGGAGGCGGTCGGCAGCGCGGCGATCGCCTCCCGCAGCGCCGTGGCCAGCGATCCCGCCGTCGCCTGCACCTCGTCGCGGCGCTCGCGCCACGCCTCGGACACGGCGTCGAGCACGTCCGAGAAGGCAGGCACGCCCCCGACGGCGCGGGGAGGGAAGTAGGTCCCGGCGAAGAACGCCTCGCCCGCCGGAGTCGCGAAGACGGTCAGCGGCCAGCCGAGGTTCCTGGTGAAGGCGCTCGCGGCGGCCAGGTAGGCGGTGTCGACGTCGGGATGCTCCTCGCGGTCGACCTTCACCGCGACGAAGTCGGCGTTCAGTCGCGCGGCGAGCACCGGATCCGAGAACGACTCCCGCGCCATCACATGGCACCAGTGGCAGGTGGCGTAGCCGATCGAGACCAGCACGGGCACGTCGCGACGCGCGGCCTCGGCGAGCGCCTCCTCACCCCAGGGGAACCAGTCGACGGGATTGTCCGCGTGCGAGCGGAGGTAGGGGCTGACACTGGAGCGCAGTCGTTCGGCCATGCGTCCACGCTAGACGCGCGTGCGGCCGGGGTCAGGGGGTTGCCCGAGACGGGAGGCGGCTCAGCGCTCGAAGAACCAGCCGCTCGGCCGCTCGGTGCCGCGCACGACCGTGCCGCCGCCTCCGCCGCGCCCTCGACGGCCGAACACCAGGTAGGCGATGCTCCCGATGAACGGCGCGATCACGATGAAGGCGACCCACGCAACCTTGCCGACCTTCGACAGCCACGGGTTCGCGAGCACGCCCTGGATCGCGAACAGGAGCAGCACGATGTTGAGCACCACCAGCAGTGATTGCGCGTTCATCGCTCGGCTCCACGGGTTTGGGGGTCCCGCGGGAGGAGGCGTGCGCCTGCGGGCTGGACGGGACGTCGCCGGTATTCGCGCGACAGGGCATTGTCGCACGCGACGTAGGATGGAGGGCTCATGTCAGACGTGCTCAGCATCCGCTACCCACCCGAACTCCCCGTGTCGGCGCGGCGCGACGACATCGCGGCGGCGATCCGCGACAACCAGGTGGTCATCGTGGCGGGCGCCACCGGCTCCGGCAAGACCACCCAGCTGCCCAAGATCTGCCTCGAGCTCGGCCGAGAGAGCATCGCGCACACCCAGCCCCGCCGCATCGCGGCCCGCACGATCGCCGAGCGCATCGCGGAGGAGCTCGGCGACGAGGTCGGCGGGATCGTCGGCTACCAGGTGCGCTTCACCGACCGCGCGAGCGCGTCGACGCGGATCAAGCTGATGACCGACGGCATCCTGCTCAACGAGATGAACCACGACCGGATGCTCAGCCGGTACGACACGATCATCATCGACGAGGCGCACGAGCGCAGCCTCAACGTCGACTTCCTGCTCGGTTACCTGCACCGCCTGCTCCCGCAGCGCCCCGACCTCAAGGTGATCATCACCTCGGCGACCATCGATCCGCAGAGCTTCGCCGCGCACTTCGCCGACGCCTCCGGGGAGCCCGCGCCGATCATCGAGGTCTCGGGGCGCACGTTCCCGGTCGAGATCCGCTACCGCCCGCTGGTCGCCGAGGAGCCGGAGGAGGACGACGACACCGACGTGCCCGATGCGACGAGCGGCAGCCGCGACCTGATGACGGGGATCGCCGACGCGCTGGCCGAGCTGGCGCGCGAGGATCCGGGCGATGTGCTGGTCTTCCTCTCGGGCGAGAACGAGATCCGCGACGCCGAGGACGCGATCCGCGGCAGGAACCTGCCGGGCACCGAGGTCCTCCCCCTCTACGGGCGCCTCTCGGCCGCCGACCAGCACCGCGTCTTCGAGCGATCGCGCACTCCGGGCGTGCGTCGGCGCGTCGTCCTCGCGACCAACGTGGCGGAGACGAGCCTCACCGTTCCGGGGATCCGGTACGTGATTGACGGCGGGACGGCGCGCATCTCCCGCTACAGCGCGCGCTCGAAGGTGCAGCGCCTCCCGATCGAGGCGGTCTCGCAGGCCTCGGCGAACCAGCGCTCCGGGCGGTCGGGGCGCACGAGCGCGGGCGTCGCGATCCGGCTCTACTCGGAGGAGGACTACCTCCGGCGCCCCGAGTACACCGACCCCGAGATCCTCCGCACCGGCCTGGCCGCGGTGATCCTGCAGATGATCTCGCTCGGCCTGGGCGACATCGCCTCCTTCCCCTTCCTCACTCCTCCGGATTCGCGCGGCATCAAGGACGGCCCAAAA
>NZ_LIIN01000224.1 GCF_001634385.1 Rathayibacter tanaceti
AGCACCGCCACTGCGACGCCCTGCGCGTCACGGCCGACGACCGCCCGGCCCAGGTGGGCGGCCGCGTCGGTCAGCACCCGCCGCGCCAGGTCCGGTGGCGCGTCGCTCTCGAACTCGGCCGCGACCACCGCGCAGTGCTCCACACCACCGAGCCCCACCTGCCGCAGGTAGACGCCGGCCTCCGGCTGCTCGCTGTCCTCCTCCACCAGCTCGAGGAGGCGGTCGGCGAGTGCGGAGTCGGCCAGGAGCGTGGCCTCGCGCTGCAGCCGGTACACGCCCACCACTCCGGCCAGCTCGGTCACCGCATCGAGCACGGCGGGCGGCCAACCGGTCCAGTCGCCGCCCACCACCACCAACCAGGCGGTCGCCCGGTGCTCTCCCGTCCCGACGACGGTCAGGACCGAGAGCGCACCTCCGCGGGCGTCCGGGACGACGACCGGACTGCTGCGGGCTGTGAGAGCCGCGCGCACCACCCGCTCGACGTCGCCGGGTCCGAGCCCGGCAGCGGAGGCGGCCGTCCGTCCGGTCGCGGTCAGCACGGTCACCGGGAGCCCCAGCTCGCCCGAGGTCCGGGCCACGAGCTCATCGAGCTGCTGCCCGCGGTAGACCTCCGTCAGCAGCTCCCGCTGGCGGGCGAGCGCGGCGGTCAGCCGAGCGACGCGGTCCCCCGCCAGCGCTGTCGAGAGGTGCGCGGTGATCGCTCCGAACGAGACATCGGCCGGCACGGCGATCAACGGCAGGTCGTGCTCACGGCAGGCCACGACGAGATCGTCAGGCACGAACCCGTAGAGTCCCTCGCCGGCGAGCAGGGCGCTGGCCCCCGCCTCGGCCACCGCCGCGACGAACGCGCCGCTGTCGTGCGCGTCGCGCCGCCAGACCATCCCCGTCAGCACCAGCTGGTCACGGGCGAGGTAGCGGCGCGGGTCGAGGAGGTCTGTGGTGAAGATCCCGTCGACCGACCGGGCGAGGGCGCCGTCGCCGGCGACCAGGACGCGCAGCCGCAGCTGCGGCGCGTCGAGGACGTCGTGCAGCTGCATCAGCTCCCCCGGTAGGTCGAGTAGGCGAAGGGGCTGAGCAGCAGCGGGATGTGCACGTGCTCGGTCCCCTCGTCGAGGCGGAACGCCACGACCACCTCGGGGTAGAACGACTCCGTGCCCGACGCCGCGAACCAGGTGGCAGTGTCGAAGACGACGCGGTAGACGCCCGCGGGAAGCCGTTCAGGCCCGAAGGCGCTCACCCGACCGTCGGCGTCGGTGCGCGCCTCGACCAGACGCTGCCAGCCGGAGCTGCTGCCTGCCTCAAGCGCGACCGGCACCTTCTGCGCGGGCAGACCGCGCACGGCGTCGAGCACATGCGTGGTCACGTGGCTGGCGTGCGCGCTCATCGCGCCGGCTCCGTCGAGACGAGCAGGTCGGAGGCGAGGCCGCGCACGCGCAGCACGGCGATCTCGCGCAGCTGCTCCGCGACGATCCGGGCCTCCGTCCGCTCGTCGAGCGCGAGGCGACGCTCGAGCTCGGCCACGATCTCGGCGCGGTCGCGACCGGCTGCGCGGATGAGGAAGACGCGTCCGAAGCGCTCCTCGTAGGCCCGGTTGCCCGCGAGCAGGCGGGCGGCCAGCGCCTCGTCCTCGGACAGGCTCGTCGCCTGCTCCGCGGCCGAGAATGTGGAGGAGCGACCCGAGCCCGCGTGCCGCTCCCCGATCCGCGGGTGGTCGGCCAGCGCGGCCTCCACTTCGCCGGCGCTGAGAGTCCGAGCGACCCCGTCGGCCGCCGCGGCGAGGGCCTCGACGGAGGCGTAGGGAGCACCGGCAGCGACCTCGTCGGCCCAGCGCGGCACGGCGAGGCACGCGAGCAGCACCTCTCTCGCGGTCTCGGGAGGAACAGTGGGGCCGGTCATGCGGTCTCCTTCGTCGGACGGTGCGGGGCCGCGGGCTCCGTCTGGGGCACGATGGTCGAGTGGATGCGGTGGTCGGAGTGGTGCTCGCGGCGGGGGCCGGCCGTCGCGCGGGCGGTCCCAAGGCGCTGCGGCGAGACGAGTCCGGTGTCTCGTGGATCGAGCGCGCGGTGCGCCGTTCGGAGGCAGCGGGGTGCGGTCGGGTTCTCGTCGTCCTGGGCGCGGAGGCCGCGCGGGCGCGCCTCCTGGTGCCGTCGGGGGCCTCGGTGG
>NZ_LIIN01000225.1 GCF_001634385.1 Rathayibacter tanaceti
GCGGCTCCGGCCTCGCGCGCGGCGGCCGCGTACTCGCGGGTGACGGCGAGGGTGCGTTCGAGCGCCGCGGGGTCGAAGCGGCCCGTGCGGTCCACCCCGTGCCCGAGGCGCACCAGCTCGGTGCGGCGTTGCACGTCCACCAGGCGCCCGTCGTCGACGTCGGCGATGAGCAGGCGGAGGGAGTTGGTGCCGCAGTCAAACGCCGCGACGCGCGTGGGGGAGGACATCCCGCCATTCTGCCCGCCGCTCCCGTCGGCGATCGACGTTCCGAGAGCGCTGTTCCGCCTCAGCACGCCGCACCTCAGCACGCCGCACCGCGGCGATAGCCTGGACGGGAGCCGAAGGAGCCGCCCGTGCACGAACACCACGTCCGCGTCCACCGCAGCGAGGAGGAGCTCCCGCGCCACGGACAGCTCGCCCACGCCCTCGCCGAGATCGCCGCCGACCCCGTCGCAGTCGACGACGACGTGACCGAGATGGTCGTCAACCGCGTGATCGACAACGCCGCCGTCGCCACCGCGTCGCTCCTGCGCCGCCCCGTCGTCGCCGCCCGCTCGCAGGCGCTCGCGCACCCCGCTTCCATCGGCGGCCAGGGCTCGGTCGTGCTCGGTGTCGATCCGGCCCGTCGCGTCTCCCCGGAGTGGGCGGCCTGGGCCAACGGGGTCGCCGTGCGCGAGCTCGACTACCACGACACCTTCCTCGCGGCCGAGTACTCGCACCCGGGCGACAACATCCCTCCGCTGATCGCCGTCGCCCAGCACGCCGGCATCGGCGGTGCGCAGCTCGTGCGCGGCATCGTCACCGGCTACGAGGTGCAGGTCGACCTGGTGCGCGCGATCAGCCTGCACCGGCACAAGATCGACCACGTCGCGCACCTCGGCCCCTCGGCCGCCGCCGGGATCGGCACGCTGCTCGACCTCGACGTCGCGACGACGGAGCAGGCGATCGCTCAGGCGCTGCACACCACGACCGCCACGCGGCAGTCGCGCAAGGGCGAGATCTCGAGCTGGAAGGCCTACGCCCCGGCGTTCGCCGGCAAGGCGGCGATCGAGGCCGTCGACCGGGCGATGCGCGGTGAGACCAGTCCCTCACCGATCTACGAGGGCGAGGACGGTGTGATCGCGTGGCTGCTCGACGGGCCCGACGCGAGCTACGACGTGCCTCTCCCCGACCGGGGCGAGGCCAAGCGCGCGATCCTCGACACGTACACGAAGGAGCACTCGGCCGAGTACCAGGCCCAGGCCGTGATCGACCTGGCCCGCCGCCTGCACCGCACCCACCCCGAAGCCGCCGATCCGGAGCGCGTCGAGCGGATCGTGCTGCACACCTCGCACCACACCCACGTCGTGATCGGCTCGGGAGCGAACGACCCGCAGAAGTACGAGCCGACCGCCTCCCGCGAGACGCTCGACCACTCGGTGCCCTACATCTTCACGGTGGCGCTGCAGGACGGCGCCTGGCACCACGTGCACAGCTACGCCCCCGAGCGGGCCGCCCGCGCCGACACGGTCGCGCTCTGGCGCCGGGTGAGCACCGAGGAGGACGCTGAGTGGACGCGCCGCTACCACTCCACCGATCCCGCCGAGAAGGCGTTCGGCGCCCGCGTCGAGATCCTGCTGACCGACGGCACCACGATCGTCGACGAGATCGCGGTGGCGGATGCGCATCCGCTCGGCGCGCACCCGTTCAGCCGCGAGCAGTACATCGCCAAGTTCCGCACCCTCGCGGCCGACGTGCTCGAGGAGTCCGAGGTCGAGCGCTTCCTCGACCTCGCCCAGCGGTTGCCGGAGCTGACCCCGGAGGAGGTCGGCCGCCTCAGCGTGATCGCGGCGCCCGGCGTCCTCGCCTCGGTCGCCTCCCCGCTCGGCCTGTTCTAGCCCCTTCTCTCAGCCGCGAGATGCCACTTGGGTACGCCCCGCACGGCGTGTCGCGTACGCAAGTGGCATCTCGCGACGGGGGTCAGAGGAGGGCGTCCGTGAGGTGGTCGGGGGTGCCGAAGCGGTGGGCCGTGATAGAGACGGCCTGCTCGCGGAGGAACGGCAGCAGCTCCAGGCGGCCCGCCTCGGTCGCCTCGCCGGCGTAGACCGCGAGGTCGGGGCGGCCGCCGGTCGCGGCGGTGACCGTCGTGGCGGAGGCGCCCAGCAGCCGCACGCGTCCGGCG
>NZ_LIIN01000226.1 GCF_001634385.1 Rathayibacter tanaceti
GGCCGGGCCCTCGTCGTGCGTGCGCCTCAGGGCAGGCTCGGGACGGGCGCCTCCAGCAGCGCCCGCGCCGACGCGGCCAGCTCGCGCACGGGAGTGTCGCCGAGCACCGGCCCGGCGACCAGCCGCGAGTTCAGCCCGATCAGCACTGCCCCGGGGGTGCGCTGAACGTTGAGCTTCTCGCGGGCCGAGGCGACGCCGTAGACGGCCCGGTCGAGCAGCTCGGGATGCGCGTCCTCGAAGACCGAGCGCGCACTGCTCACCGCGAAGACGAGCACCGGCCCGTCGGGGCCGAGCGTCTCGATCAGCTCGGCGCTGTCGGACAGCAGACCCTCGCACGAGCCGCAGCCCGTCTTCACGAACACCAGCAGGACCGGCCGGTGCGCCACCAGCATCAGCGACTCGACGACCTCGCCGTCCGGGCCCACGACCTCGAAGGAGGGTGCCGTCCGGTAGCCGCCCGGCTCGATGACGTGCTCCTGACTCGGCAGCTCGACCGTCTGCCCGGGCGTAGCGGCTGTCGCTGCGCGAACGCGGTCGTCGGCGGTCAGCCGGGTCACCAGCAGCCCGGCGATCGCGGTCACGGCGGCCACGGCAAGCCAGAGGCGGCCCTCAGTGTCGCCCAGCACGTCGAGCGGAGTCGGAGCTCCGAGCACCCCGCCGATCACGGCTCCGACGGCCGCGGCCAGCAGTGCGGTGTTGCGGGCGACCAGCCCGGGCCCGACGCGGGTGCTGCCGCCCGCTCCGAAGCAGCCGCAGTCGAAGTCGTCGCCGCGTCGCCAGGCCCGCCCGGTCAGCGCGACGAAGCCGGCGAGAACGAGGGCCGCGGCGGAGGCGGCGGCCACCGACCAGGGCGACGGAGCGACGAGGACGGCCACTCCCAGCGCGAGCTCCATCGCGGTGAACAGCCCGGCGGTGACCGGAGTGGCGAGGGCGCGCGGGATGCCGAAACGCTGCGCCGCCTCGGCGAGCGCGGTCGCTCCTCGGATCTTCGCGGCGCCGGAGGCGAGGAACGCGGCTCCGACGATCACGGGGAGGAGTGCGAGCGCGGACATGGGACCTCCGGGGGCGGGAGCGGGCGCCGCGGATCCCGGCGCTGTGCCCGTCGATCCTCCCCGCCCCGGAGGCTCGACCGGTCGCGCTGGCGCGCAACGCGAAGTGGCGGGCGGGCCGCAGCCCTCCGGCTCCGACCCGCCCGCCTCCGCCCCGGCCGCCTCGACGGCGACCGGACCGCTCAGCTCTGCGGCGGCGAGTAGAACTGGAGGTCGTTGCCCTCCGAGTCCTTGAACGGGAGGATTCGGCCCCACTCGTGGTCGCTGATCTCCCCCTCGATCGAGGCGCCGCGCGCCTTCAGGCGCTCCAGCTCGTCCTCGATCGAGCCCTCGGGCTGGAACGAGATCACGGCGCCGCCCTGCTCGGCGACCGTGGCGGACTCCCGGGCGTTCAGGCCGATCATCAGCCCGCCCGCGTCCAGCTCCGACCAGTCGGCGGAAGTGTCCTTCACCTCAAGGCCGAGCGTGTCGCGGTAGAACGCGACGCCCGCTCCATGTCGGTGACCGGAACCCAGACCGTTGCGACTCCTGATGCCATGTCGTGCTCCTTCGCTCGATGATGTGACTCTCGACGCTAGGTCGGGTGTGGGCTCAGCGGGGGCCCTTGCGCCGGCGGGTGGAGGCTGCTCTCGCGCGGGCGCCCACGTGTCAGAACGCAGCGGGATGACGGACGGCGTCGAGGGTGCGGAGGACCAGGGTCGGCGTGGTGAGGCCGGTGACGCGGAGCTGCGCAGGAGTCCGGTTTCGGCGAACCGGTCATCGGTCGGAACCGGTCGTGGTCGGCGCTCGGCGTGTCAGCGAGTCCTCCGGTCGAGCGAAGAGTCGATCTCCTGTCCTCGCGTCTGGTCTCGACTCGTCGGGACGACGTCGGTGCGCGCCTCGGCGCGGTCGGCATCGCGAGCGTCCGCCTTCCCGCCAGTGGCGCGAACTCCGGGCGGTGCTCCCGCCACGGACGCGCGGAACGTGCGGTAGCTGGGGAAGCCCGAGCGGCGGGCCACCGCTTCGAGCTCGGCGCGCCCCGGCCGGTCGAGGGCGGTGAGGAGGCGACGGGCCGTCCGCACGCGCGCCTCGCGCAGGGCGAGGGCCGGTGGGACGCCGGAGG
>NZ_LIIN01000227.1 GCF_001634385.1 Rathayibacter tanaceti
CCGGCGCCTCTCGTCGCCGATCTGCGCGGGGGAGGACGCTCCGCGCCGCCTCGTCGCCGAGGTGCTGGAGCGGCACGGGCGGCTGGACGGCGTGGTGGTCGCCGCCGGCGTGGTCGCGTTCGGACCGTCGGCCGAGCTGGATCCGGCCGTGCTCGAGGAGCTGGTCGAGGTCAACGCGCTCGCGCGATCCGGCTGGTGACCGCAGCCCTGCCGGCGCTCGCGGCCTCGGCGAGCGCGGGCCGGCAGCCGTTCGCGCTGACGATCAGCGGAGTCGTGGCCGAGGCGCCGACCGCGGGGCTCGCCGCGTACTCCGCGTCGAAGGCCGCGCTGCACGCCTTCGTGAAGGCCTCGGCGAAGGAGTATCGGCGCGCGGGCGTCCTGCTGCTCGACGCGCGGCCCGGCCACACCGAGACCGAGCTCTCGCGGCACCCGCTCGCCGGCGAAGCGCCGCGCTTCGGCGCGGGACTCGTGCCTCAGGCGGTCGTCGACCGGCTGCTGACGGCGATCGTGGACGCAGAGCCCGACCTGCCTCCCGCCGCCTTCATCGGCTGAGGTCTGCACAACGAAGGCTGTGCCGCTCGAGGAGCCGCCACACGGTCTCTCGGCCGCTCTCAGCCTTCGTTGTGTAGGCATGTGCACGCTGCGGCGTCACCGCTCGTTCACCGACGCGTCGCACGGGCGCACTAGCGTCCCTCTGTGCCCGACACCGCCCACGACGCCCTCCGCCCCATGCCCGAGCTGCTCCGCACGCTCACGCCCGATGACGCGCGGGAGCTCGTCGTGCTCGACGAGGACGACGACGATCCCGTGCTGCTGCGTCGCGACGGCACGCAGATCGACACCTGGCGCGAGGGCTACCCCTACGACCAGCGGATGTCGCGCGAGGAGTACGAGGCGGGCAAGCGCCTCCTGCAGATCGAGCTGCTGAAGCTGCAGAACTGGATCAAGAAGCACGGCCGCCGCTTGGTCGTCGTCTTCGAGGGTCGCGACGCGGCAGGCAAGGGCGGCACGATCAAGCGCTTCACCGAGCACCTCAATCCGCGCGGCGCCCGCGTGGTCGCGCTCGAGAAGCCCACCGAGCGCGAGTCGGGGCAGTGGTACTTCCAGCGCTACGTCTCGCACCTGCCGGCCGCCGGCGAGATCGTCCTCTTCGACCGCTCCTGGTACAACCGGGCGGGAGTGGAGCGGGTGATGGGCTTCTGCACGCCCGCTCAGTACGACGAGTTCATCCGGCAGACCCCGCTGTTCGAACGGATGCTGGTCGGCGACGGCATCGACCTGGTCAAGCTGTGGTTCTCGGTGTCGGCGGAGGAGCAGCGCACGCGCTTCACCATCCGCATGATCGACCCGGTGCGGCAGTGGAAGCTCTCACCGATGGATCTGGCGTCGCTGGACAAGTGGGACGACTACACCGCGGCGAAGGAGGCGATGATGGCGGCGACGGACACTTCGGCCGCTCCGTGGACCATCGTGAAGAGCAACGACAAGAAGCGGGCCCGACTCGAGGCCATGCGCTACGTGCTCAGCCTCTACGACTACGAGGGGCGCGACGAGGAGGTCGTCGGACCTTCGGGTCCGGATCCGCGGATCGTCGGTTCGGCCGCGGACGTGTACGAGCGCGGCGAGCACGCCGCCGCGAGCTGAGCGGAGGAGCGACGCCGTGCAGGAGCAGACGATCGGCGCCGACCTGCCGGGCGTGCACCTGCGCTGGCTGGCCCTCGATGAGCAGAGCCTGGACGCCGAGCGGCTGCTGCCGCTGCTGACGCTCGAGGAGCGTGAGCGCTACCGGAGCACGGTCGCGGCATCGGCGGCCGAGCGCTTCGTCTTCGGGCGGGTGCTGCTGCGGATGCTCGCCGCTGAGCTGACCGGCGCCCGACCCGGCGGTGTGCGGGTCGTCGCCCGGTGCGCGCGCTGCGGCGGCGCCCACGGGCGGCCCCGGCTGGAGGGCCGGGAGGCGGCGCTGGCGCTGCTGTCGGTCAGCATCGCGCACTGCGCTGGTGCTGTCGTGGTCGCCGCAAGCAGCGCGGGAGTCGTCGGAGTCGACGTCGAACCGGTCGACGGGCCGGCCGAGCGCGGCGAGCGGATCACGCGGGTGGCCGGAGCGCCGTTCGC
>NZ_LIIN01000228.1 GCF_001634385.1 Rathayibacter tanaceti
GCCCGTCCCGTCCCCGTCCCCGTCCCCGAGCAATGCTCTCCATCCCGTCACGCGGAGTTCACACGGGACGCATAGATTCGAGGACGCTCACCCTCCCCTTATCACGCGAACAGGACCACGATGCGCAGACTCCGCGCCGCAAGCCTCCTCGCCGTCGTCGCGCTCGGAGCGGTCACGGCCGCCCCCGTCGCGACGGCCGCCACCGCCGACGACGGCGTCGAACTCACCCTGGTGTCGACGACGGACGTCCACGGGCACGTCTACGACTGGGACTACTTCGCGAACGCGCCGTACCCCGCCGACGGCGCGCTGGGCCTCACCCGCGTCGCGACCGAGGTCGACCGCCTCCGCGCCGAGAAGGGCGACGAGTCGGTGCTCGTCATGGACAACGGCGATGCGATCCAGGGCACTCCGCTCACCTACTACTACGGGCTCGGCGACGGCGCCGCGGGCGTCCTCTCGGGCGAGACGACGCATCCGATGGCCACCGCCTTCAACACGATCGGCTACGACGCCCAGGTCGTCGGCAACCACGAGTACAACTACGGGCTCGACATGCTCAGCGCCTACGAGGGCGATCTGAACGCGCCGCTACTCGGCGCGAACGTGATCGACGTGGCCACCGGCAAGCCGTACCACGACCCGTACACGCTGATCGAGCGCGAGATCGACGGGAAGAAGGTCACCGTCGGCGTCCTCGGCCTCGTGACTCCGGGCGTGCGGGTGTGGGACAAGCAGTACGTCGACGGAGTGCTGGAGTTCCAGGACATGGTCGCCGCCGCGAAGCAGTGGGTCCCGATCGTGCAGGAGCAGGCCGACGTGGTCGTCGTGCTCGCACACACGGGGCAGGGCACCGTCGCCGACGCCGACTACGACCCGGCTGACCTCAACGAGGACGTCGTGAACAACATCGCGACGCAGGTCCCCGGCATCGACGTCGTCGTCGCCGGCCACAGCCACAAGGACGTCCCCGAGACGATGTTCACGAACGTCGCCGGCGAGAAGGTCCTCGTCACTCAGCCGAAGTTCTGGGCGCAGGGCCTCACCGAGGTGACGCTGAACCTGGTGCCGGACGCCGCGGGCGGTCTCGAGGTCGACTGGTCGTCGGGAGCGGCTCCGGTCGCGAAGCCCGTCTACGCGAAGGACATCCCCGAGGACTCGCCGGCCGTGGTCGACGCGCTCGCCGAGCAGCACGCCACCACGGTCAAGTACGTGAACACGCCGGTCGCCCAGTCGCTCGAGGAGCTGTCGGCGGAGACGTCCCGCTACGAGGACACCCCGATCATCGACTTCATCAACACCGTCCAGGCCGAGACGGTCGACAAGGCCCTCGAGGGCACCGAGTGGGCCGACCTGCCCGTCATCTCGCAGGCGTCGCCGTTCTCGCGCACGGCCGTGTTCCCGCAGGGGCAGGTCACGATCCGCGACATCGCGGGGCTGTACATCTACGAGAACACCCTGCGCGGAGTCGAGCTGACCGGCGCCGAGGTGCGCGAGTACCTCGAGTTCTCGGCCCGCTACTTCACCCAGACGGCGCCGGGAGCGGCGTTCGACCCCGAGACGGGCACGAACGCGACCACCCCGGAGCGCCCCGATGGGGTCCCGGACTACAACTACGACGCGATCGCCGGCCTGGACTACGTGATCGACGTCTCCCAGCCCGCGGGCTCGCGCATCCGCGGCCTCGCCCACCCCGACGGCACGCCCGTCGCCGACGACGAGCGCTTCGTGATGGCGGTCAACAACTACCGTCAGAGCGGCGGAGGCGGCTACCCGGCGGTCGCGCAGGCTCCCCTCGTCTACGACGAGCGCCTCGAGATCCGCCAGCTGCTCATCGACTGGTCCAGCGACCGCGGAGTGATCGACCAGGCCGACTTCTTCGACCCGAACTGGTCGCTGACGACGGAGCCGGCCGCCGAGATCCCCGGTGGTCCTGCGCCCTCGGAGCCGGGGGCGCCGACCGAGCAGCCGACCATCGCTCCGTCGCCGCAGCCGACCGCCACAGCGGCCCCTGTCGCCGGAGACGCCGGGCCCGACTCGCTCGCGGACACAGGCTCCGACGCTGCCGGTCTCGCGGGCGGCGCCTGGTGCTGGC
>NZ_LIIN01000229.1 GCF_001634385.1 Rathayibacter tanaceti
GCTGTCGTGTCGGGCTCCGACTACCTCTGACAGCCCCGCGCCTACCGGCCGCCCGCGCTCGCCGGCCGACTCCGAGGACCCCGCGCCCCCACCCGCTCAGCGGTCAGGGCGCGGGTCCTCGTGCGTGCGCGTGCTCAGCGGTCCCGTCGTGCCGTGCCTCCGCCGGCGCGCCTGCGGCCCGGCGTTAGGCTGGCTGCGCAGTTCGCGGACCCCCTGCCCACCGGGGCCGCACGACGACAGCAACGGAGCTGGACGTGACCCTCGCACCGAGCACCCTCCCCGATCGAGAAACGGAAGGCAGAGCCCTGGACGACACCGAGACCCCCGCCACGCGCACCGAGACCGACTCGCTCGGCGCGAAGGAGATCCCCGCCGAGGCCTACTGGGGCATCCACACGGCCCGTGCTCTCGACAACTTCCCGATCTCGAAGCGGCCGATCTCGATCTACCCGGACCTCGTCCGAGCGCTCGCCACCGTCAAGCTCGCCGCGGCCCGCGCGAACACCGAGCTCGGTAGCCTCTCACCGGCGAAGGCCGAGCTGATCGAGGCCGCGTGCCGTCGGATCCTCGACGGCGAGTTCCATGAGCAGTTCGTGGTCGGAGTGATCCAGGGCGGAGCAGGCACCTCCACCAACATGAACGCGAACGAGGTCGTCGCCAACGTCGCCCTCGAGATCGGCGGTCATGCCAAGGGGGACTATGCGCAGCTGCATCCGCTCGACGACGTCAACCGGAGCCAGTCGACGAACGATGTCTACCCGACCGCGATCAAGATCGCGATGACCTGGTCGCTGCGCCGCCTGCTGGACGAGCTCGCGCTCCTCCGTGAATCGTTCTCGCGCAAGGCCGTCGAGTTCGGCAGCGTGCTCAAAGTCGGCCGCACCCAGCTCCAGGACGCGGTGCCGATGACCCTGGGGCAGGAGTTCCACGGCTTCGCCACCACGCTGGGCGAGGACCACGCGCGGCTCTCCGAGACCATCTGGCTGCTCGCCGAGGTCAACATCGGCGCGACCGCGATCGGCACCGGCATCACCGCGGACCCGCGCTACGGCGCCGCCGCGGTCCGCCACCTCAACGAGATCACCGACCTCGACCTCGAGATGGCGCAGGACCTGGTCGAGGCCACCAGCGACACCGGAGTCTTCATGTCGTTCTCGAGCGCGCTGAAGCGTTCGGCGATCAAGCTCTCGAAGATCTGCAACGACCTGCGCCTGCTCTCCTCGGGACCGCAGGCCGGCTTCGGCGAGATCAACCTGCCTCCGCGCCAGGCCGGTTCGAGCATCATGCCGGGCAAGGTGAATCCGGTGATCCCCGAGGTGGTCAACCAGGTCGCCTACTCGGTCGCCGGCGCCGACGTGACCGTCACGATGGCGGCCGAGGCGGGGCAGCTCCAGCTCAACGCCTTCGAGCCGGTCATCGCGCACTCGCTGCTGCAGAGCATCACCTGGATGACCCAGGCCTGCACGACGCTCCGTGAGAACTGCATCGACGGCATCACGGCGAACGTCGACCGGCTCGAGGCGATGGTCGCCTCCTCGGTCGGAGTGGTGACCGCGCTGACTCCGAGCATCGGCTACACCGCCTCCGCTGCCCTCGCCAAGGCGGCGCTCGCCACCGGCCGCAACATCGCCGACCTGGTCGTCGAGGCGGGGCTGATGTCGCGGGAGGAGGTGCTGCGGCTGATCTCGCCCGCGCGCCTCTCCGGGATCGAGGCGATGACCGCGGCCCTGCCGATCATCCCTCCTGCCGAGGAGGGCTAGCCGCATCCGAGTCCCGAGCGCTGGGTGACGCGCGCCGGGTGACGCGCCGCGCGGGGGGACGGTCTCACGCAGACGGGCGGCCGGACGCGCGCCACAGGTGCAGCCCGGCGTAGCTGCGCCAGGGCGCCCACCGCCGGCCCGCCTCGGCGAGGGCGTGCGGATCGGACGGCAGGCCGAGCGCCGCCGCCGCGCTCCGCAGTGCGGGATCGCCGGTCAGGAGCACGTCGGGGGTCGCCGGTGACCCGCATCGCGACGGAGCCTGCGGTCCAGGCTCCGATGCCGGGGACCGCGAGCAGGC
>NZ_LIIN01000230.1 GCF_001634385.1 Rathayibacter tanaceti
CACGCCACTCGCCCACCCGGCGCCCCGCGGTACGGAGGGCGCCGACTGCCTGGAGGATCCGCGTCCGGGGGCGGACGCGACGGCCCAGAGCGGCGAGGCGCGTGCGGGGCCGGACGCGCCGACCGAGGGCGGCGAGAGCGGGATGCATCACTCCAGGGTAGTCGGACGCTCCTGAACGCCCGGTGGTCGTCAGCGGCCGTCGACGACCGCGAAGGCCCGAACGGGGAAGGTCCCGAAGCCGCTCACCTTCGGCGGCACGGCGGTGAACCGGGCGCCCGCAGCGGGCAGCTCCGCCAGACCGGTGAGGTGCTCGACACGTGCACACCCGCGGCGAGGAGGAGGGTGTGCGCGGGCCGGGCGCCACCGGACTCGGTGTCGTCGATGTTGAGGGAGTCGATGCCGACCAGCACCGCGCCGCCCGCGATGAGCGCCTCCGCGCCGTCCTCCGTCAGGAACGGCGCACCGGAGGCGTACTCCGGCGTGGCGAAGTGCGCGTCCCAGCCCGTGCGCAGCAGCACGGCGGCGCCGCGGACGTCGAGGCCGGCCACCGCCTCCGCGGCGATGCCCCGCCCGTCACCGCCTCGCTCGGAGGCGCCGCTCGCGTCGACGACGACGGCAGGCAGGTCGACCAGCGTCTCGAGATCCAGCCCCGCGAGGTCGGCCCCGTCCTCGTAGCGGTGGAACGGACTGTCGAGGTAGGTGCCGGTGTTGCCGATCATCTCGATCACGTCCATCGCGAATTCGGTGCCGGGCGCGTAGGAGCGGCGGGACGCCTCCCTGGTGAGGTGCGGGCGGATGCGCGGCGCGGGGAGGCCGGGGTAGGTGACGAGTCCGTGGGAGACGGTGTGACTGAGGTCGACGATGCGGCGCGGAGTGGACATGCGTCCACCCTGCCAGTGCCCGCCTCTCCGAGTGAGCATGCTCGACCTGGCCGTCGACGAAGTCGAGACCATGGATGCGCCGGACAGCGAGTTCGTCGCCGGCTTCGTGACCGCAGTCGCCATCGGCGGGTTGATTGTCGCGATCACCTAGTCGCCTGACGAAGGAGAGCCGGCATGCAGCGCATGCCGGCCCTTCGTCCGCGTCAGCCGCCGCTCACGACTCCCATCGACGCACCATCCCCCGGACAGTGGTGAGGAGCCCGGCGACCCCGGCGGCGAGCAGGAGCCAACCGAGGGCAGTCCCGCCGACGAGGAGGGCGACGCCGCACCCGACGACGAGTCCGAGGACAAGCTGGATGATGTGCATGTTCGCTCCATTCGTTAGAACTAGCTTCCGGGGTCCGTCAGGCACTCTTGCCGGAGAGCGCCTCGCCGAGGCGGACGCGCGATCCGGTGCGCAGCAGGGAGTTGCCGTAAACCCGGGCGCCCAGTGAGACAACCACGGCTGTGCTCACGATGATCACGGCCAGGGACAGGAAGGGCTCCCACCACAAGGCGGATCCCGTGAAGATCCGCACGGCCATGCCGATCGGCGCCGAGAACGGGACGTACGACATGATCCGGAGGACGCTCTCGTCGTCGTTGTAGAAGATGATGAGGAAGTAGGGGATGATCAGCAGAAACATCACCGGAGCGGTGACGCTCCCGACGTCCTCCTGGCGCGACACCAGCGCCGCAGCTGCCGCGTAGAGGGCCGCGATGAGCACGAACCCCACGGCGAAGAACAGCACGAACCAGCCGATGGATCCCCCGAGCTGGCCGAGCAGGTCGACCTGTCCGGTCACGCGCAGCCCGACCGCCGCCACGACGGCTATGCAGCAGGTACACGAGCTGCTCAAGGACCCTCATCTTGGGATAGAGCCCGCGTTCCTCCGGCATGTAGCCGAATCGTCGACGGTCCTCCGTATTCATAGGAACGCCATCCATCCGCACGTCGCCGGTATCCGGCCTGAGGACACCGAGCATGATCCGCATCGTCGTCGTCTTCCCCGCGCCGGTCGCCCCGACGAACCCGGTGAGGCGTCCTCCGATGACGTCGAATGACACGTCATCCACAACGGTCCGCGAGCCGTACGACTTGCTCACTCCGTCTACAGT
>NZ_LIIN01000231.1 GCF_001634385.1 Rathayibacter tanaceti
CGCGGGCGGCGCCCTGGTGCTGCTGCTCTCGGGACTCGCGCTGGTGATCGCGCGACGCCGCCGCACGGCGTAGCGTCTCGGCGCAGCAGGACGGCGGTCGGCGGGTCTCCCGTCGGCCGCCGTTCGCCGTTCGCCGTTCGCCGTTCGCGCCGGGGATCGCCTCCGCCGACGGATCAGACTCGGTCCGCACGGGCCCGGCGCCGCTCCCGCCAGGCCGAGAACGCTCCGGTCGACCACAGCGCCCAGACGACGAGCAGCGGCTGGAAGACGAGCCGCACCGCACGGGCGGCGTCCGTCTCGAGGCCGAACGCCGACGTGCGTGTGACGAGCTGCGACACGTTCCCGGGGAACACCGCGACGAAGAACGCGGCCACCACGACTCCGACGACCACGCGCCACCGCGCGAGGACGACGAGCGCCAGACCGAGCGCGATCTCGACCACACCCGACGCCACGACGACGAGGTCGGCGTCGAGCGGCAGCCACGGCGGCACCTGCGCCTGGAAGGACTGCCGCGCGAACGTCAGGTGCCCGGCGCCCGCTGTGACGAGCAGGAGGCCCAGGAGGATGCGGGCGAGGGTGCGCGGGACGGAGCGACGACGTCGTTCGGCGAGAGAAGTGGCGGCTGTCATGCCTCCAGTCTGCGTCCGGCGCGTCCTGATACCGGTCGGAGCGAGTTCCGGCACGGCCCCGTATCCTCGATACCGCCCTGTCCGCACACCGTGAAACGAGTTCCATGAGCACCCTGCCCCGCCTGATGGCCTTCGACCTCGACGACACCCTCGCCGCGTCGAAGTCCCCCGTCGACCCGGCGATGGCCGATCTCTTCGTGCGGCTGCTCACGGCGACCGAGGTGTGCATCATCTCGGGCGGCCAGATCGGCCAGTTCCGGATGCAGGTCCTCGACCGCCTCCAGGGTGCTGATCCCGAGGTGCTCGCCAAACTGCACCTCATGCCGACCTGCGGCACGCAGTACTACCGCTACGAAGCCGGCGACTGGAAGCAGATCTACGCCGAGAACCTCACCGAAGACGAGAAGTCGCGAGCCCTCGCCGCCGTCGAGGAGAAGGCGAAGGAGCTCGGCTACTGGGAGTCCGAGACGTGGGGGCCGATCCTCGAGGACCGCGACTCGCAGATCACCTTCTCGGCTCTCGGCCAGGCCGCGCCCGTGGAGGCGAAGCAGGCGTGGGACCCGGGCGGCGAGAAGAAGAACACGCTGCGCGAGGCCGTGCAGGCCGTCCTCCCCGATCTCGAGGTCCGCTCCGGGGGGTCCACCTCGGTCGACATCACCCGGAAGGGCATCGACAAGGCGTACGGGATGAACAAGCTGACCGAGCTGACCGGCATCCCCCTCGACGAGATGATCTTCGTCGGCGACCGCCTCGACCCGGACGGCAACGACTACCCCGTCAAGGCGATGGGCGTCGAGTGCTTCGCGGTCGACGGCTGGCGCGATACCGCCGCCTACCTCGAGTCGTACGGGATCTAGGCCGTCCGGGGTCCAGGCCGTCCGATCGTCGCCCCGTCGCGGCACGCTGCTCCTCCTCGAGCGCGTGCCGGGCGGGGCTTCGTCGTGTCTCAGCGGTCGTCGTCCATGGCGCCGGTGGCTGTGCCGTCGAGGGCGAGGCGGAGCCGTCGCGGCAGCTTCGCCACGACGATCGCGTGCGATTCCGCCACGAGCTCCAGGACCAGCCCCGGTTCCACGATCCCGCCCGCGTCGACCGTCACCCAGTGCTTCTTGTTCAGGTGGTAACCCGGTTCGATCCCGTCCACCCCTGCGACGAGGTGCACCACGTTCTCGGGCAGCGCCTTCACGCTCACGACCGGCCGCCCGTGCCGCTCCGACTCGAGCGCGAACACCTTCCCCGCGACCTTCCACACCCGGATCCCCGCCCCGAACGGAAACCCCGCCTCCGCCCCCGCGAGCCCCTCCAGAAACCCGTCGTCCACCCCGCCGTCCATGCCCCCATCCTCCCTCACCTCCCGACCCCGCCAGCCCTCCCCGCTCGCCCCTGCACGCTCCCGCCCCCAC
>NZ_LIIN01000232.1 GCF_001634385.1 Rathayibacter tanaceti
CCCGGCCTGGTCCCGGCGCGCGCTCGCGACGGGCGCGGGCCGCCGGATGGACGAGGTGAGCGGCGGCCCCGCGCCGCCCGGCAGATCCGCTCCGCCGCCTCCGCTACCCCTCGATCCGCAGCAGGCCCGGCAGCGGGGCGGTGCGCTCGCGCAGCACGCCGAGCAGGAGCGGGTAGTCCGGGAAGAGCTGCTCGCGTCCGAGGGTCGGCAGGCGCAGCCCGAGCGGCACCTCGGTGACCCGGCCGCTGAACTCGGTGAGGGTCAGCCGCAGGCCGCGGGATCCACTCGGGCCGCTGGCCACCAGGGAGCGCAGCGTGTCGAGCGGGAAGACCAGGCCGTCGATCTGGATCGCGGACTCCGAGACGACGATCGTGCGCGGGAGGCCGGGTCGCAGAGCCAGGCGCACGGCCAGCAGTCCGAGCGGCAGCGAGAGGGCCACGATCACGGCGCCTGCGGCGATCTGGAGGCGGTCGGCAGCGGGCGCTCCGGCCAGGGCGACGGAGAGGACGCCCGCGGCGAACGCCTCCGTCGCGACGGCGACGAGCACGAGGGCCCGCCAGCGCAGTGGGGCGCGGTGCGGGCGGAAGAGCACGGGAGCGCTGCCCACAGCGGCCGAGGGCGGCACGGCGTCGCGGACGAAGGGAACGGCTCCGAGATCGGCGCGCAGGGCGGCCAGATCGTCGGGGAGGAAGTGCGCGCAGCGGACCTCGATCCCGTCGCCACGGCACCAGGCGACGAAACCGTCTCCGTCGGCCGACTCCATGAAGCGGACGGAGCGGCGGGGCCACTGCTCGCGTCGGTGGCGGCCGCGCATCAGGACCACCTGCGTGTCGGTCGTCATCACGCGGGTCGGCGTGACGGCGAAGAGCGACACGGCCGAGACCAGGCCGAACACGAGGGTGACGGCGAGGAAGCCGATCGCGAGGAGCGACTCGTCGAGGACGCCGCGCCGGTCGGCCAGGACGGCGAACGGGATGATCACCGCTGCCAGTGCAGCGCAGACCAGTCGCAGGAGGAGGGTTCGCAGACGGAGGACGACGGACGGGCTGTACACCCGTCGTGTCCGGATCTCCGTCGGTACCGACTCCACCGCGTCAGGGTAACCCCCGGACTGCGGAAGAGGTCCGCCAGGCGCGGTCGCGGCGCGATCCTCGCGCCAAGCGCCCCTACCTCGGGGGAGAGGCATCTCGCGATGACCGACAGGTGTCGGAGCGCGGCCGTCCGACCGCGCTCCGACCGTCCTACGCCTCTGCGGTGCGCCGCAGGGAGCGGACCGACGTGACACGCCTCCGGGCGATGGCGGCGACGGTCAGCAGCAGGCCGAACAGCAGCCAGATCACCAGTCCGACGACCGCGCCGGCCGTCCCCTCTGTGCCCTCGACCACTCCCGAAAGCGCGTTCTGCGCTGCCGACAGCGGCAGGAACCCGAGCACGTCGTCGAACAGGCCGGGCACCGTCGAGATGATGCCCGCGCCGAGGCCGATCACCGCCGCGACCATCGAGAGGAATCTGCCGATGCCGCCGAGCAGCGCGACCAGCCCCTGGTTGACGGTGGCGAACGACGCGCCGGCCAGCATCGAGAGCAGCGCGAAGCCCACCCAGCGGCCCGGGTCCAGCCCCGCCACGCTGCTCATCACGATCGCGACCGCGAGGCCCTGCACGACTCCGATCACGATCGCGGGCAGGGAGGAGGAGAGGGCGAGCGCCGCGGAGGAGCGGGTCGAGGAGAGCGCGCGGTGCGAGAAGGCGGCGAGCACGAGGAACGTCGCGAGCGCGCCGAGCCAGAGCGCGATCGTCGCGAAGAACGGGACGCTGGAGGCCCCGAACAGGTCGTCCGTACTGCTCGCGTTCTCGACCGGGTCCGAGACGACGTCGGCGAGGTTCTTCGACTCGGCGTCGGTGTAGGTCGGCAGCTGGGCGACGGCCGAGTCCAGCCCGGTGGCGAGCGAGCGGCTGCCGTCGGCGAGCTGCACGGCGCCGTCCGAGACGCCGGTGGCGCCGTCGGCG
>NZ_LIIN01000233.1 GCF_001634385.1 Rathayibacter tanaceti
CGATCATGCGGACCTCGGCCGGCGAGAGCCAGCCGGCGTCGGCGTAGTCGCCGAGCCGCTCGAGGGTGACCCGGCGCTCCTGGCGCCGCAGCAGCACGACCACGACCACCGCAACGGCGAACAGCGGCACCTGCACGACTCCGTAGAAGCCGAACCAGTCCGACACCAGGAACGACGAGCCGTTCCACAGGGCGTGCAGGAAGGCGGCGAGCGCGAGGCCGAGCAGCGCGAGAGGGAGGCGCGCGACGGCCGGCCGGTTCGAGGCGAAGCCCAGCGCCGCGCCCGTGCACGCGGTGAAGAGCACGTGCGCGAAGGGGGAGAGCACGCCGCGGAGGAAGAAGGTGACGGCGAGCGAACCGAGGCCGCCCTCCACCAGCGCAGTGCCGAAGTAGAGGACGTTCTCGACGAACGCGAACCCGGAGGCGACGACCGCCGCGTAGACGATGCCGTCGACCGGGCCGTCGAAGGTGCGGCGCCAGATCAGCAGCACCAGCAGGACTCCGAGTCCCTTCGCCGACTCCTCGACAAGGGGAGCCTGGATCACGGCGCCCACGAAGTCCGAGCCGCTGGGCTGCTGGCCCGAGGCGTAGACCGCGATCTGCACGCCCAGATCGACCAGGAGCGAGATCGCGACCGAGCCCGCTGCTCCCCACAGGAACGCGAACCAGAGTCCGAGCGGGGGCTCGGGCTCCCAGCGGTCGACCCAGCGCACGCCGAGGAGCACCACGGTCAGCGGCACCAGCGCAACCACGGCGCAGACCGCGGCGGCGCTCACGCCCAGTCCGCGGACGACGTAGGCGAGGACGAGCAGCAGCAGGATCCCGAGCAGCGCGACTCCGATCGAGCCGAGCACGGTCGGCACGACGGAGCGGCGCACGGCGGGCGGGGCGGGCGGCGGATAGGCGCTCATGGGGCCGAGAGTAAAGCACGGGCCGAGGGAGTCGCGCCAGGCAGACCCGGGTGACCGTGTCCGATTCCCGCCATCGTCCGGGCGTCCGCTGTGCGAGGCTCGGGGGGTGCCCGAGTCCGATCCGCTCTTCGAGGAGCGCTACCGCGCTGTCGCCTCGCGCGATGCCCGCTTCGACGGGCGATTCCTGACCGGTGTGCACTCCACCGGGATCTACTGCCGCCCGAGCTGCCCCGCGACCACTCCCCAGCCCGGGAACGTCCGCTTCTACCCGACCGCCGCCGCCGCGCACGAAGCGGGGCTGCGCGCCTGCAAGCGCTGTCTCCCGGATGCGGTGCCCGGATCGCCCGAGTGGAACCTGCGTGACGACACAGCGGCCCGGGCGATGCGTCTGATCGGCGACGGAGTCGTCGACCGCGAGGGCGTCGAGGGGCTCGCCTCCCGACTCGGCTACGGAGCACGGCACCTCGGCCGGATCCTCCGCGAGGAGCTGGGGGCGCCTCCGCTCGCCCTCGCCAGGGCGCAGCGCGCGCAGACCGCTCGACTGCTGCTGACCGGCACCGATCTGCCGGTGTCGGAGGTCGCGTTCGCAGCCGGCTTCGCGAGCATCCGCCAGTTCAACGCCACGATCGCCGAGGTCTACGAGCGGACGCCGACCGCACTGCGCTCCTCGGGGCGCGGCGGTCGCACCGGTGTCGGGACACAGGCTGGGGCGACGACGCTCGAGCTGCGGCTGCCGGTGCGGGCCCCGTTCGACGCCGGAGTCCTCGACGGGCTCGGGGCGCGCGCCGTCGCCGGGATCGAGGAGGCGGCGCCCGGGTCGTACGCCCGCTCGCTGGTCCTGCCCGGCGGTGCGGCCCTCGTCCGCCTCGACGCCGACGCGAGCGCGGTACGGTGCACGGCGACCCTCGCGTCGATCGCCGATCGGCCGCTCGTCTCCCGG
>NZ_LIIN01000234.1 GCF_001634385.1 Rathayibacter tanaceti
CCCCGCGCTCGCCGCGGAGCCCGGTCGGCTCGAGGCCTGGCGACGCCGGCTCGACGCCCTGCGCCGGCCGCTGCCCCGAGTCTGACGCCACCGGCGGAGGACCTCAGCGCTCGGCTGTCCCCCTGACGGAGGGCGCGCTCGCCGGTCCCGCTGAAGCGTCGCGCGGGCAGGATTCGAGTACCGCTCTTCCCGGCCCGGGCCGGCCGCTCGAGAAAGCCCTGCGATGACGCCGTCCTCTCCCCTCCGCTCGGTCACCTCCGGACTCCTCGCGCTCGTCGCCGCAGGAGGGCTGCTGATCGGCGCGACTGCGGCCCTCGCGGACGAGAACCCGCAGGCGCCGCTCTCCTCCTCCCGGCAGGTGCCCGGCGAGTTCGCCGCGCGCAGCGACGGGGTGCAGCAGACCGCGCCCGCCGCGGGCACCTACTCGAACGCCCCCGTCGGCGGCGAGGACCTGGCGCCCGGGCAGAGGATCGTGTCGACGCGCGACGGCTACTCGTTCCGGATGCCGAGCGACGGCAACGCGATGACCGACGACTCCCAGGGCCGCGCCGTCTGAGCGACCGGCTGGGCGAGTCGCTCCTGACGCGCGCCGCATGATGGAGGAGTGAGCGATCCCGGCGACTTCCTCCGCGCAGCCCTCGAGTACGAGGGCGATGTCTGGCGCGCTCAGGGCGTGCGCGAGCGTCTGGGCGCCGGGCTCGACTCCACCGGCGCCTCGGTCGGTGCCGTGCGAGGCACCGCCCGGGACGCGCTGAGGAAGTTCCGCGGCCTCGGGCACGACGAGGTGACGGCGCTCTCGTCCGAGCTCTGGGTGGCGCCGGTCTTCGAGCTGCGGCTGGCCGCGGTGGTGCTGCTGCAGGCGCGGGTGAGCGAGCTGCGCGCCGGGGACCTCACCCGCCTCGAGGGCTTCGTGCGCGACTCGCGCGTGGATGAGCTGAGCGACCCTCTGGCGCTCGACGTCGTCTCTCCGCTGCTCGCGGCCCTCGAGGGCACAGCGCGGAGCCGGGCCGACGCGGTGCTCGACCGCTGGCTGTCGGAGGGAGGGCGGCTGGCCCGGGTCGCGAAGCTCGCTCGCACAGACCGCCCGCGGAGCCGGGGCTGAGCCCCGTTCAGCCCTCGCGGTGCGGCTCACCGCTGTCGACCTCGACCACCGTCCCCCCGCCGACGCGGAGACGCCGGTCGAAGGCGAGCCGCGGATCCACGCGGTGCGCGATCAGCACCACCGTTCGCCCCTCCGCGGCGCGCAGCAGATCGGCCAGCAGAGCATCCGCCACCGGCGCGTCGACCGAGGCTGTCGGCTCATCCAGCACCAGCACGTCGAAGTCGGCCAGCAGCGCCCGTGCCAGGGCGATCCGCTGGGCCTGGCCGCCCGAGACGAGCGAGCCCCGCTCGCCGACCCGCGCATCCAGCCCGCCGCGGGCGCGACCCAGGAGGCGAGCCCCACCCGTTCCAGGACATCCTCGAGGACCGCCGCGTCCGCCTCCGGCCGGGCGAACAGCAGGTTCTGCCGGATCGTGTCGTCGAACAGGTAGGGCTGCTGCTCGGCCAACCCGACGACGCGGCGCACCGCGGCCTGGGGCAGGGTCCGCGCCTCCACCCCGCCGAGGAGGTAGGAGCCGGAGTGGTCGAGGAAGCGCACCAGAGCGTGCGCCAGCGTGGTCTTGCCCGACCCGCTGCCACCGGTGACGAGCACCCGCGCTCCGGCCGGCAGCTGGAGCGAGACGCCGCTGAGGGCGGGGTCGCCGCTCCCGGCCAGCGCACGGCCACGTCGCGCAGCACGATGTCGCGCGCGTGGGCAGGGCGGCCAGCGGA
>NZ_LIIN01000235.1 GCF_001634385.1 Rathayibacter tanaceti
CGGGATGCGCGCCGCCGCGCACGCCGTCCGCGACCGCGACCAGCGCGGCCAGGTCGTTGCCCTGCACGCCCTCGGCCATGCCGATGAAGGCGCGGGTGAAGCCGTGGTCGATCTCGCCGCCGTCGGCCAGCCGCGCCCGCGCCGCCTCCGCGTCGAAGTGCCGCAGCGGCTCGCCGACCGTGAGCCCTCCCAGACTCAGCGAGGCCACGAGATCGGGGCGCTCGAGGCCGAGCACCCAGCTCATGCGCGCGCCGAGCGAGTAGCCGAGCAGGTGCGGGGCGATCAGATCGTAGGAGTCGATCACCCGCGCGATGTCCGCGACCATCGCCGCGACGCTGTAGGCGTCCGGGTGGTGCGGCTTCTCGCTCGCGCCGTGCCCGCGCTGATCGAGGGCGACGACCCGGTAGCCGGCGCGGTTCAGGGTGCGCAGCCAGCCCGCCGTCTCCCAGTTGAGCACGGCGTTCGAGGCGAAACCGTGCACCGCGAGCACGGTCGGCGCGTCGTCGTCGCCGACGGAGTAGGTGGCCAGCCGCACCCCGTCATCGGCCACGACGTACACGGGCGGAGGGAAGGCGATCATCCCTCGACCCTGCCCGCCGCCGGTCGTCCACAGGCGCGACACGCCGTCGGAGGAGCGACCGCAGCGTCCGCGTCGAGGCAGGGCTCAGCGGGGAGGGCGGGAGGAGTGCACGAACGGGACCGCGATCCAGAGGCGCACCGGGCGCCTCGGCCGGAGCGGACGCCGAGCAGCACGCAGAGCACCAGGTTGAGCACGGCGAGGAGGAGGATCGCCCCGATCGTCACGAGCGGCCAGTCGGCGCCGAGCGAGTCGCGCACCGACACCAGGGCGAGGTGCAGCGGGACGAGCATCAGCTGCAGAGCGAGGTAGGTGAGCTGCCAGTTCACCGCGACGAGCCCGTTGCGGTCGCTGAGGGTGCCGGTGCGGCGGCGCGCTCCCCACACCATCACCGTCGCGGTGAGCGAGATCAGCGGCGAGAGGACGACGAAGCCGGCCAGCGCCCAGAGCCCCGCGAGCCAGACGGCGCGCGCGCCCGCATGGTCGCGGGTGCGGCACCGCTGCTCGTCGTCGTCCATCGGCCACCGCCTCCTCGCGCGTCGGCCGAGCCGACCCCTCCAGTCTCGCACCGCCCCGGAGGGGATCGCCCCTCACCTTCCGGGGGTTCACCGGATGGGGCGCCCGCCGGGCCGTCCGTAGCGTGGAGTCATCGCGCATCCGCCGCATCCCGCCGAGCAGAGCGCCCTCCAGCCCAGAAGGAGCACCCCGTGCCCACCGACGACCGCACCCTCCGCCTCCCCACCGCCGACGAGCGCCCGACCGAGGACCTCAGCACGACCGTGGTCCTCCTCGAGCCTGAGCAGCTCCCCTCTGGTGAGCAGCGGTCCTTGGGCGAGGGAGCAGAGAAGCCGACCGATGCGCCGGTCGACGAGCCGGCGCAGGAGCGTCCCGAGGAGCAGCGCTCCCCGCGCAGCGCGTACGGCACTCCGCCCGTACCGCCGGCCACCGCGTCCGCGGCTCCGTCGACCCCGTTCTCGCTCACCAGCCTGATCCTCGGCGTGACCTCGGTCTTCTTCGGCCTCACCGTCATCGCTCCCGTCGCGGGCCTCGTCTTCGGCATCCTCGGCCTCCGCCGCGAGCCGACCGGACGCACCCTCTCGATCTGGGGCATCGTCCTCAACGCGGTCATGCTCGGGATCGTTCTGCTGTTCCTGGTCGGCCTGCTGTTCGTGACTCTGGTGATCCCGTTCCTGGCTGTCGTGTCGGGCTCCGACTACCTCTGACAGCCCGCGCT
>NZ_LIIN01000236.1 GCF_001634385.1 Rathayibacter tanaceti
GGGCGGCTGCTTCGACCTGCTGCACGCCGGCCACGCCCGCACGCTCTCGGCCGCCCGGGCGCTCGGCGACTGCCTGATCGTGTGCCTCAACTCGGACGACTCCGTGCGCCGCCTCAAGGGCGCCGCGCGGCCGATCATCCCCGAGGGCGACCGCGTCGACCTGCTGCTCGCGCTCGAGTGCGTGGACGCCGTGCTGGTCTTCGGCGAGGACACGCCGGACGAGGCGCTGCGCCGCATCCGCCCCGACGTCTGGGTAAAGGGCGGCGACTACTCCGCCGAGTCCCTCCCCGAGACTGCGACCGTGGCCCAGTGGGGCGGCCGTGTGCTGACCGTGCCCTACCACCCCGGCCGCTCGACCACCCATCTCGCCGCCGCGCTCGCCCGCGTCGGCTGACCCGCGGCCCGCGAGGCCCGCACGCCACCCCGGAAGGAAACCATGAGCACCACTCCCACCCCCCTCGGCCGCGTCCTGATCACCGGAGGAGCCTCCGGGCTCGGCGCGGCCGTCGCCGCCGCGGTCACCGCCGGCGGCGGCACCCCGATCGTGCTCGACCGCGACGTCTCGGACGTGCCGGAGGGCGTCGCCGCCTACCAGGTCGACGTGGCTCGGACCCGCGAAGCCGAGAAGGCCGTCGCCGAGATCGCTCGCGCGCACGGCGGGCTCGACGCCGTCGTCACCGCGGCCGGCATCGACCGCTGCGGTCGGCTCGTCGATGTGGAGCCGGAGGAGTGGGAGCGGGTCATCTCGGTCAACCTCCTCGGCACGGCTGCCGTCGTGCGTGCGGCGCTGCCGTTCCTCACCGAGACCCACGGCCGCGTCGTGACCGTCGCCTCCTCGCTGGCTCTCAAAGCCGTCTCGGACGCGACCGCCTACTGCGCGTCGAAGTTCGGTGTGCTCGGCTTCACCCGGGCGCTCGCGGCCGAGACGAAGGGCGAGATCGGCGTGACCACGCTGATCCCCTCCGGCATGAAGACACGCTTCTTCGACGATCGCGACGAGCAGTACAAGCCCGGCCCCGACGCGCTCCTCAACGACCCGGAGAACGTCGCGAACGCCGTGATGTTCGTCCTCGGCCAGCCCCGCGGCTGCGAGGTCCGCGAGCTCGTCATCACCCACGAGGAGGAGCCCTCCTGGCCCTGACCCCCTGCCCCTCGGCGCACCTCGGATCCCCTCCGCGAGATGCCCACTTGGGTACGCCCGCTCCGGCGTGTCGCGTACTCACGTGGCATCTCGCGGTTCAGCGGGTGGACGCGAGGACGGCGCGGACGTCGTCGAGGACTGTGGAGACGCGGACGTCGCCGACGAAGGTGACGTCGTGCTCGCAGCGCGGGGCGGTCCAGCCCACCTGCGTCGCGTCCACGCCGCAGACCGGGCAGTGCGTGGTCCAGCTCACCTGCACCCGGTGGCGCTGGCGGCCCAAAGGAGCGGCGTTGATCGCGTTGCCCACCCAGAAGACGCCGACCGTCGGCGCGCCGACCGCGGCGGCGAGGTGCCGGGGTCCGGAGTCGTTGCCGAGCACCAGGTCGGCGAGCGAGAGCAGCGGAGCGAGATCCGGCAGGTCGACGACGCCGGCCCACGAGACGGCGCCTCGTGCTCCCGCGACGATCTCGTCGGCCGCGGGCACATCGGAGTCGTCCCCGACCACGAGCACGCGCGCCCCGTCGGCCAGCAGCTGCGTCGCCACCGCGGCGAAGGAGGCGGCCGG
>NZ_LIIN01000237.1 GCF_001634385.1 Rathayibacter tanaceti
GGGCGCGGTCGCGGCCCACGCGGGGAACGCCTCCCGCGCGTGGCGGACGGCCGCGGTGGTGGCACTGGTGGTGATGTCGACGGTCACAGGCACCTCTCGGTCGGCGGCGCCCGCGGAGTGGCGGGCGCATCCGTCCGGTACCCGGGTGGTGCGGGCCTAGACACGAGACGGCGGGAATTCAGCGCTCGCGGGGGCGCGGTGCCGCCGGTCCGAGGATGGCGCGGAGGTTCCGCTCGTGCTTGCGCGCGAACTCCTCCCAGGCGAGCGGAGCGTTCCACTGCAGGAACGGCACCAGGTGCGGGAAGCCGAGCGTGATGGTCGTGACGGAGAAGAGGCGCTTGCGTCGCACGTCGTAGACGGTCAGTCCGCCGTAGCGGCCGGAGGTGGGCGTGATCCTGGCGATGTCGCTGACGGGGACCGAGCGCGGGCGACCCGCCACGGGGACGATGTCGAAGCGGTCGTCGCGGAGGGTGACGGAGAATCGCCCGATCCCGCTGGCCAGCCCGATCAGCAGGCCCCCGACGACCGTCAGAACGATGCCGGCGAGAAGCATGCCGGTCTCGCCCGGTCTCGTGATCGCCACTGCGGTCATCAGGGCGCTCACTGCGGCGACGAGGATGCCGGCGGTCCGGGTCAGAACGACCTGCCAGCGCCGGAAGGTGAGGACGACCGCGTCGTCCGCCGGGGGCTCGATCCGCTCGTCGGGGTGGGCGCGATCGCGGCGGCGGATGACAAGCACGACGGTCGCGGGAATGGCGACGGAGGCCGCGACCGCGATGGCCGCGGCCGGAAAGTGAGAGAACATCCGCTCAGAGTAGGGAGGAACCCGGTCGCGGTGTCGAGCGCGGGCGCGGGATCGGAGCCGGTGCGCGGTGCGGGGGCGGGAGACGCCGATCCGGCCGGTCCCCGGGGAATCGGCCGGTCGGGCGTCCACCACGGCAGAAGACGGCTCGTCCTCCGCACACCGGCGGCTGAGAGCAGGTCTCAGCCGCCGGTGTTGACGAGACCTGCTCTCCGCCGGCGGTGCTGGCCGCGCATCCGGTTTTGGATCGGGCTCCGCGGGGAAGTGGAGGAGTGCACCGTCCCCGGAGCCGCGCCCGCGCGCCTCCCGCACCAGAGAGGAACCCGCCGTGGTGGCCATCGCCCCCCTCCGAGAGCCCTTCGCCGGAGTCGAGAGGATCGCCGTCCTGCGCGGCGGCGGACTCGGCGACCTGCTATTCGCCCTCCCCGCCGTCGACGCGCTCGCGGCGGCGTATCCGGGGGCCGAGATCACGCTCCTGGGAACGCCCGCGCACCGGGTCCTGCTCGGTGGCGTCGGATCGCCGGTCGCCGACGTCGAGGTCCTGCCCGTCGCGCAGGGCGTCCGCGACGGCGAGGGAGAGGACGCACGCGTCGTCGAGGACTTCACCGAGCGGATGCGGGCGCGCCGCTTCGACCTGGCCGTGCAGGTGCACGGCGGCGGGCGCTACTCCAACCCGTTCCTGCTCCGGCTCGGCGCGCGGCACACGATCGGCTCGCGCACACCGGACGCGGAGGAGCTGGAGCGCACGATCCCCTACGTCTACTACCAGCACGAGATGCTGCGGGCGCTCGAAGTCGTCGGCCTGGCCGGTGCTCCCGCTGTCCGGCTGGAGCCGGCGCTCGCCGTGGACCCCGAGCGGCGCGACCGCCTGGCCGCCGCGCTGCCCGACGGCGGGCCGCTG
>NZ_LIIN01000238.1 GCF_001634385.1 Rathayibacter tanaceti
CGCCGGACAAGCGACCGATGCCGTCGGCGAGCGTGCGGGCGCCGGTGGCGGACTGGCCGACCGCGTCGATCAGCGAGGGCTGCCCGCCGCCGCCGGTGCGGATCCCGGCGTCGATCCCGGCGACCGCTCCGGCCGTCTGCCCGGTCAGGGTGACCGCGCCCGTCGGCCCGGTCGCCGAGGCGATGACGGCCTTCGCGGCGTTGCACTCCGTCGTCCCGCAGCTCGCGAGCACTCCGGTGAGGGCCGTGAACGTCTCGGAGGTGGCCGTCGCCGCCCCCGCGCTGAGGGTCGCGACCTGCTGCGTCCCCGCACCCGTGGTCTGCACTCCCTCCCTCAGCTGATCGAGGCCGCCGGCCAGCTCGGAGGCACCGCCCTGCAGCGCCGTGGCCCCGGTCGCGGAGTCGCGGGCGCCCGTCGCGAGCTGCGCGACTCCGCCCGAGAGATCGGAGGCGCCGGTGCCCAGCTGCCCGACGCCGTCGGCGAGGGATGACGCGCCGGTACCCAGCTGCGCGACTCCGCTCGAGAGGGAGGAGGCGCCGCTCGCGAGCTCGTCGATGCCGTCCGCGAGGCTGCTCGTGCCGTCGGCGAGGCCGGAGGCGCCCGTGCCGAGCTGGTCGGCACCGTCGGCGAGCGTGCCTGCACCGTCGGCGGCCTGGCCGATCTGGTCGTTGAGCGTGGAGAAGCCCACGTAGATGTTCTGGAGGTAGGCGGTCGTGAGCTGCGTGTTCAGCAGTGAGGTCGCGGTGCTGGTGACGGTCGCCGAGATGGCGTCGTCGACGAGTTTGGCCTTCTCGCTGGTCGCGATGTCGATGGTCGCCTTCGTCGCCGCCGCGGCGTCGCCCGAGTACGAGGTGGCTGCGGCCGAGAAGGAGGAGGGGATCGTCACGACGGTCGCGTAGCTGCCGTCGGCCAGACCCTTCGCCGCGTCGTCCTTGTCGGTGAGCACCCAGGTGAAGTTGCCGGACGAGTCCGAGCCCGAGACGTTCGGCGCGGGAGTCTCGCTCGGTGCGGGGGTCGCCGACGGCGTGGCGCCGGGAGTCGCGGAGTCGGCCGGGTCGCTCGCCGCGGAATCGCCGCCTCCCGTCACCAGGCCGGCCGCGAGCTGGCGCCCGAGCGGCACCGTCTGCCCGTTGATCTCGACGGGGGTGTCCTCGTTGACGACGGCGGCCGTGATCCGGTCGAGGCGCTCGGTCGGGTTCCACAGCGCCCACACCAGGAGGCCGCCGACGACGAGGGGGACCAGGACGATCCCGAGGATCGTCAGCCAGGACACCTTCTTGACGCCGCGGGGGCGTTCGAGGGAGAGGAGAGCCATCTGTCAGAGGACCTTTGCGATCGCGCGGCGCTCGGCCGCGGGCGAGACCGCGAGCGTGCCGCGGTCAGAGGGGAGGAGGTCGTCGAGCGCGTCGGCGTCGACGGAGGAGGCGATCAGGGTGAATCCGCCGTCTGCCGCTCGGGCGGCTTCGAGCTCGGCACGGATCGCGTCGCGCAGCAGTGGGTCCGTGACCGTGTCGAGGTCGTCGACCACCAGCAGCCGCGGTGCCGAGCCGAGTGCCGCTCGCACCTCGGCGACCGGATCGGCGGCTCCGGCCAGCCGCACCAGCCCGACCCTCCCGCGCACGGCGGCGGAGCGGATCGGCACCACGAGGCCGTCGACCTTGAGCCGCCCTGCGTCGGGGGCCAGCCGGCCGGCGATGCT
>NZ_LIIN01000239.1 GCF_001634385.1 Rathayibacter tanaceti
CCCGGGCCGCGAGGCGCCCGCAATGGCGATGGGCCTCCTCCGAGCGGCGGGGGGCGATCAGCTCGGTGAGCGTCCGCGGGCCGCCCGCGTCGATCGCGTCGCCGCCGTCGAGGAGCGCCCGGGTCGCGATGTCGACCGCGTCGACGTCGTCCGCGGTGCCGTGGAGCGCCGCGCACGCGTGGCGCAGGAAACGCTCGGCCTCGTCAGGGGCGATGGCGTCCATGGCGTACTCCAGCTCGACCGCGATGTCGTCGCCGACCTCGGCCACCGTGATCGTCGCGTCGAACTTGGCGGTGCCCGTCGAGATCGGCACGCGCGCTCCCCCATGTCGGCCGAGCACGAGACGGTCGAGGCGTCGCGACTGGTGGACGACCATGATGCGCGGCGCCGCGCGGTCGCGCAGCTCCGGTGCGGCGGTCACCAGATCGGCGACGTCCGCCCGCGTGTCGAGGGCCGAGACGATCTGGGCCCGCAGGTCGACATCGCGCCCGACCGCGAACAGGGTCGTCGTGACGTGGCATCCCACGATTGCGTCGTCGGGCGTCGTCCGCGCGACGGGGGCGGCGATCAGCAGCTGCGACGGTCCGCCCAGCCGCTCGACCGCGGTCGCGACCGCGCGGACGGCGAGTTCGAAGACGGTGGCGTCGACCGAGCGGCGGCGCACCGCCTCGGCAGAGGGGCCGGTGAGCACGCGGGTCCGCGTCGCCCCGGCGCGCCCGAAACCCGTCGTGGTGGTCGCCCAACCGGGGATGTCGGCCCGGTCGGGCAGGGGTCCGAGGCGGGTCACTGCGTCGGCCGCGCTCTCGCCGGTCGGCGGGTCGACCGTGGCGTCCGCAGTGCGCCAGACGGGGGCCGTCCCTGCGAGACGGGCGGCCATGGCATCCGAGATGCTCTGCAGCAGGGTCGGTTCGGATGCCTCGTCGACGGCGCTGTGGTGCAGTGCGAGGACGAGGAGCCAGCCGTCGACACGTCGGCTCAGGCCGATGCGGATCGGGATGGCGGATGCCAGGTCGAACGGACGCCGCACAAACGCATCGACGTCGGAGATCTCTTCGACGACCGGAGCCGCCCGGGGGTCGTCGGCCGCGAGCCGCTCGGCGACCAGGGCGTCGGGCCCCGGCGACAGCAGGGTCCGGAGGGCCGCGTGCCGCCGTGTCGTATCGGCGAGGGCCTGCGTCAGCGCGGCACGGTCGGGTTCGGTGTCGAAGAGGAACGCGAGGGGGACGGTGTAGGTCGCCGCAGTCGTGTCGAGCTGCGTGGCGAGCCACATGCGCCGCTGGCCCGGGGTCGCCGGGAGGGTGGCTGCGCCGTCGGCGGACACGACGGTGCGGGGGCGGTCCGTCGCGGCGTCGGCGAGCGCGACGAACCGGCTGAGATCGGCGACCGTGGGGTTCTCGAACACCGCGCGGGTCGGCACCGTACGCTGCAGGGCGCGCGACAGCCGGTTGGCGAGCCGGACCGCGGCGAGGGAGTCGCCGCCGAGGGCGAAGAAGCCGGTGTCGGGGCCGACCGCGGCAAGGTCGACGCCGAGGACCGCGGCGATCTCGTCGGCGACGGGTCGCTGCGCAGCGGTCAGGGCGCCCCGGGGCTCGCCGTCTGCTGCGCCGGCTCGGGCAGGGCG
>NZ_LIIN01000240.1 GCF_001634385.1 Rathayibacter tanaceti
GCCGAGGCCGGCCGATCCGGAGGCGGCGCGCGCGGTCGACGCCGCCGGCTCCGCGAGCGAGCGGCGCAGCGCTCTCGCCCAGAGCAGGACCAGCACGGCCAGCGTCGCCAGCCCGATCAGCAGGCGCAGGACCGCGGCGAGCCAGTCTCCCGCGACGACCGAGCCGGGCACCGCCCAGATCGCACCGAGCGGCGACCAGCCGAGAGCACCCGCGATCACCGGGAGCACGTCGAGGCCGTCGCGGATCACACCCGAGAGGCCGACGACGAGCGGACCGAGCAGGATCACCACCACGAGGACGACTCCGCCGATCACCTCGCGGTAGCGGCGGCTCGAGCCCAGCCCGGTGGTCAGCGCGCCGATCAGGCGGGAGGCGACCACGCAGGTCGCGACGCCGATCACCGCCGCGACGAGGGCCGGGAGGATGCCGATCGGGGTGCTCCACCACGCGGCCGCCGAGGCGAGCGCGCCGAGCGAGGTCACGACTCCGGGGATCCCCGCGAGTCCGGCGGCGGCGAGGCCCACGAGAAGGGTCCGCAGCGGGATCGGGAACGTGGCCAGGGTCGGAAGATCGAGGCTCTGGTCGGACCCCGAGACGAAGATCGGCCCGAGCACCCAGCCCAGGAGCAGCACGGAACCGCCGAGGACCACGGCGACGTTCGCGAACGCCGGGTCGGTGCCTCCGAGCGCGACCAGCCCGCTGACCACGAGGCCCAGGACGGCGACGGCGTAGAGCCCGCCGACGATCACGCCGATCAGCTGCCAGACGTTCCGCGTCAGCGAGTTGCGCAGCAGGAGCAGGCGCAGCCTCAGGAGATGCGCAACCATGCCGGGCCCTCCTGGTGCGTGCGGCCGCCGACCAGCTCGACGAAGCGCTCCTCGAGGCTGGAGCCGGCGCGGACCTCCTCGAGGGTTCCCGAGGCGAGCACGCGGCCGTCGGCGATGACGGCGACCCGGTCGCACATCCGCTCGACCAGGTCCATCGAGTGGGAGGAGACGATGACGGTGCCGCCCGAGGCGACGAAGCCGGTGAGGATGTCGCGGATGTTCGCGGCCGACACCGGGTCGACCGATTCGAACGGCTCGTCGAGCACCAGGAGACGCGGCGCACGCACGAGGGCGCAGGCGAGCGCGATCTTCTTGGTCATGCCAGCGGAGTAGTCGACGACCAGGGTGCGGTCGGCCGGGTCGAGCCCGAGCAGCGCCAGCAGATCGTTGGTGCGCTCGACGACGACGGGCCGCTCGAGCCCGCAGAGCAGGCCGTAGTAGGTGACGAGCTGGAGGCCCGTGAGGCGGTCGAACAGCTTCACGCCGTCGGCCAGCACGCCGATCAGCCGCTTGGCCTCGAGCGTGTCCTTCCAGACGTCGACCTCGTGGATGGTCACGACGCCCTGGTCGGGCCGCAGCAGCGCGGTCGCCATCGAGAGGGTCGTCGTCTTTCCCGCGCCGTTGGGCCCGACCAGCCCGAAGAACGATCCGGCGGGGACGTCGAGGTCGATGTCCTTCACCGCCTCCTTGTCGCCGAACCGCTTGCGGAGGCGCGGATGCGCAGGGCGACCTCGCCGTGACGTCCGGAGGCGTCCGGGGCGGCCCAGGAGGGGGCCGG
>NZ_LIIN01000241.1 GCF_001634385.1 Rathayibacter tanaceti
TGCGCCCGCGCTCGTCCGCGACGGCGAAGGTGACCCGCAGGTGCGAGGGGATGCGCTCGAGGTCGAAGTCGTCCGGCTGCACGACGCGCCCGCCTCGCGGCGGATCGCTCCCGCGAGGGTCGCGGCGAACGACTCCGTCGGCGGGTTCGGCACATCGTGCGGGAGCGCAGCGGTCAGCTTCCGCGCCCAGTCGTTCGCGGGCACCACGTTCCGCCGCAGATGCTTGGGCAGCGCCTTGATCATCGCGGTCACCAGCTCGGCCCGGAGCCCCGGCACGAGCCAGTCGAAGCCGAGCGGCGTGACGCGGGGCAGCAGCGCGAGCGGCACATGTACCGTCACTCCGTCCTCCTCCGTGCCCGGCTCGAACCGGTACGAGAGGCGGAAGCGCTGGTCGGCCTGGCGCCACTGGGTCGGGAACGCGGTCTCGTCGATCTCCTCCGCATCCTCCGGGAGGAGCGTCTCCTGCGTCATCGTCAGCAGGTCGGGCTCGTCGTGCTGGGCGGTGCGCCACCAGGAGTCGAAGGAGCGCACCGAGGTGATATCGCGCGGGAGGCGGCGGTCGTAGAAGTCGAAGACGGCCTCGTCGTCGACCAGCAGATCGCGGCGACGGGTGCGCTCCTCCAGCCGCTCGAGCTCGGCGCGCAGGGCCCGGTTCGTGCGATCGAAGGCGTGCCGCGACTCCCACTCGCCCTCGACGAGGGCGTGCCGGATGAACAGCTCGCGGGCGTAGGACGGGTCGATCCGCGAGAACTGCACGCGGCGGCGCCCGATGATCGGCACTCCGTAGAGGGTGACCTTCTCGTAGGCCACGGCCGCGCCCTGAGACTTCTCCCAGTGCGGCTCGCTGAACTGCCGCTTCACCAGATCGCCGGCGATCGCCTCGGCCCAGGCGGGGTCGATCGCCGCGTTCGAGCGGGCGAAGAGGCGGCTGGTCTCGACGAGCTCGGCGCTCATCACCGCGTCCGGCAGCTTCTTGGCGAGCGCGCTGCCGGGGAAGATCGAGAACTTGGCATTGCGGGCACCGACGTACTGCACGTTCTGGCGCTCGCGGTTCTTCGCTGCGCGCTGCGCCTGCTGCGAGGTGGTGTCCTTGATGCCCAGTTGCGAGAGCAGGCCGGCGAGCAGGCTCCGGTGGATCCCGTCCGGATCCACCTTCGGGTCGCCGATCTCGAGCTTCAACGGGCGCGCGAGCTGCCGGAGCTGGCGGAACACGTCCTGCCACTCCCGCACGCGCAGGTAGTTGAGGTACTCGGCTTTGCAGAGGCGTCGGAACGCGCTCGAGGAGAGCTCCTGCTGCTTCTCCTCCAGGTAGTTCCAGAGCGTGAGCAGGGTGAGGAAGTCGCTGGTCGGATCCACGAAGCGCGCGTGCTGCTGGTCGGCCTGCGCACGGCGCTCGAGCGGACGCTCGCGGACGTCCTGGATCGTCAGCCCTGCGACGATCGCCATCACCTCCCGGCTCACTCCGTGCCGGCGCGACTCGATGACCATGCGCCCGAAGCGCGGATCGATGGGGAGCCGCGCGAGATCGCGCCCGATCCGCGTGAGTTGCGGCGCCGCCGCCTCCCCCTC
>NZ_LIIN01000242.1 GCF_001634385.1 Rathayibacter tanaceti
GGCGGGCGTGCCGGGGGTGGCGGGCGCGGCGGTCGAGGAGCAGGCGGTCAGCGCGGCGAGTGCGGCGGCGCTCACGAGCAGGGTGAGGCGGGAGGGGTACGTCACGGCAGGGAGGGCTCTTCCTTCAGGAGGCGGGCGGGGGCGGAGGCGCGCAGCCGGTCGACGCCGACGCGCACGCCGGACGAGACGACGACGAGCGCGACGGAGGCGGCGGCGATGCTGGCGCCGGCCGCGGTGGAGGCGTGCCACGAGACGAGCAGGCCCAGGAGCACGGCGACGGCGCCGACGCCGGCCGCGAGGGCCATGGTCGACGGAATGCTGCGCGCCCAGTGGCCGGCCGCCGCGGCGGGGGCCAGCAGCAGCCCGACCACGAGCAGGCTGCCGACGGCCTGGTACGAGGCCACGACCGCGAGGGTCACCAGCCCCACCAGCACGACGTGCGCCCGGCGCGGATGCAGGCCCAGAGTCGTCGCGACCCGCTCGTCGAACGCGAGCGCCACGAAGGCGCGGTGGAACACTGCGACCACGACGAGCACCGTGGCGAGCGCGGCGGCGAGCAGGAGCAGATCGCTCTCGCCGATCGCGAGCACGTCGCCGAAGAGGATGGCCGTGAGGTCGGTGGCGAAGGAGCGTGAGCGCGAGACGATGATCACTCCCAGCGCCAGCATCCCCACGTAGAACAACCCGATCGTGGTGTCGGGGGAGGAGCGCCGGCGCCGCCCGAGCACGCCGACTCCCGCGGTCATCACGCTCGCGCTGACGGCTGCGCCGATCACGGGAGGCAGGCCCAGGAGGGTCGCGATCGCCACGCCGGGCAGAAGTCCGTGGCCCATCGCCTCGCCGAGGAACGCCATACCGCGCTGGACCACCCAGGTGCCGACCACGCCGCAGAGCGCGGCGACCAGCACGCCTCCGAGGAGCGCGCGCAGCAGGAACCCGGAGGCGAACGGATCGAGGAGGAACGGCACAGGAGGAGACCCTACATGAGAACGATTATCGTTATAGTTACAGCATGACGACCGTGACGCCCCCTCCACTCCGGCACGTCGGTGTGCACGGCGTCTCGGCCGCCCACGCCGGGATCCCCGCGCTCACCGGCGTCGATCTGGACCCGTCCCCCGGCCGCCTGACCCTCCTGATCGGCGCGAACGGATCCGGTAAGTCGACGCTCCTCTCCGTCCTCGCCGGCGCGCATCCGGTGACCGCCGGGCGTGTCGAGAGGGCTCCTGGAACAACGATCGGCTTCGTCGCCCAGAGCAGCACGGTGCCCGATCGGCTGCCCCTGAATGTGCGCGAGACGGTGACGATGGGCCGCTGGGGGACGGGGCGCCTGCTGCGCGCCTCCGACCGCGCGATCGTCGACGAGTGCCTGGAGTCGCTCGCGATCGCCGACCTCGCCCGCCGCCCCCTCGCAGGCCTCTCCGGCGGCCAGCGCCAGCGCGCACTCGTCGCCCAGGGACTCGCCCGCCGTGCCGATCTGCTACTGCTCGACGAGCCCTCCGCGGGCGTCGACTCCGCCGCGCACGCCCTGATCCGGGCGGCCGTCGCCGCCGAGGTCGCCC
>NZ_LIIN01000243.1 GCF_001634385.1 Rathayibacter tanaceti
TCCGTGGGCGACACCCCGATCCGCGCCACCCCCGGAGGCGTCACCGGCATCGGCGACACCTGGGTCGGCGCCGGCTGGTGCACCGAGCGCGCAACGACCTCGGAGGACCCGTGGGGCGCGGCCCCCGGCTCCGACGCGGACCTCCCGCCCGGCCTCGACCTGCCCACCGGGATCAGCCGCCGCCTCGGCGGAGACATCCCCACCACCCGTCTGGATGATCGTCCCCTCACCCCTGTCCGACCGCGCCTCACCGGAGCCGCCCTCGTCGCGAAAGGCCAACGAGGCGTCCAAGCCTCCATCGAAGCCCTCGAAGCACGCGGCGATACCCTCGTCGGAACCGAGATCACGCTCATCGTTGGCGGAGTCCGAACACGCATCGACATCCTGGCTATGACACCATCTGGGGAGCTGTACTTCATCGAAGCCAAGAACGGCCGCCACGCGAAACTCACAAAGAACCAAGAATTCGCCTACCCTCTCATTAGAGCCGGTGGAAGCGCAATACCGGCCGGCCGGAAAGCAGAGGGGGCCGGCCTAGAGCTCGGGAAGCCCCTAGATGCGATGGTAGTGCGAGTAGATCCGTGGGATATCGGTTAGGAGAATAAGTTGTCATTTCACACAGAAGTTGAAACGGTTTGCGTTCGCAAGCTGAACGAAGCGGGGTTTAGAAAAAAGAGAAACATCCTTGTGCTGCCCTTATCTGAGGGATGGCAGGGGTGGGTCGGGCTGAGTAGTAGCGGCTGGAGTCCACGGGAAGGAGAAATTCATCCAGTGATCGGTGTGGTGTGTGACGAGATCCAACGAATTTACTACGAAGTGGAGCCCGACCTCCCAGGAAGGAAATATCCCACCCCGACCATTACAACGCCCATCGGCTATGCGGCCGAGAACCCAAGGTTCATGAAGTGGATCTTCACAAACGATGACACTGTCGAGGAGCGGGCGGCAGAAATGACTCAGGCTGTCGTCGACATCGGTATCCCCTATATGCGCAAGCACGCCTCACTCGACGCTGTCCGCACCACGCTTTCCGGTATCAACATGATTCCTCACGCGCGTGTTGCTCGCGAACGGCTTGCGGTCACGATTCTCGTGCAGGACGGTCGTGATGCCGCGCGTGCGCATATCGAAGCGGAACTCGCAAAGATCGCAGGCAAGGACGATCCCTCGACGCGCGTTGACCGAGACTTCGCGAATAAATTTCTTGCGTACATCGACCGGATCGCTCCCTGACCTGGTTTCGCTCATACAACCCGAGGTCCGTCAAGCCTAAACGGGATTATCGAGTCGCAGATAGCGAGCGGTATTGCCGCCCATGACAATAGCGAAAGCATCTACTACGAGATACAGCCGGAACTTCCGGGGGAAAACTTCCTTACGCCAACAATCTCGCTCCCCCTCGACCAAGCCGCTGACGACCGAAAACGGAGAGAGTGGCACTTCAAAAACGATGGCACTGTTGAAGAGCAGGCGGCGGATTTCACGCAGGCGGTGGTCGAGATCGGAATTCCCTACATGCGTAAGCACGCCTCACTCGACGCCATTCACTCTATACT
>NZ_LIIN01000244.1 GCF_001634385.1 Rathayibacter tanaceti
GCGGGCGCGCTCGAGCCGGGCGGCCCGGGCGATGCGTCGCGGAGCGTCTGCAGTGCCTCGCCGTAGCGCTGCTCTTCTGCCCGGGCGTCCGCGTGTGCCGGTGCCGCTGCTCCAGCCACATTCCGCGCCTGCGACCGGGCTGAGTGCGGCGAACAGGGCGTAGCGCGCGTCGCCCATGATCAGCACCATCGCGAAGGCGAGGACGAGGGGCGCCGCGACCGTGATCACGCTGAACTTCGCGGCGGAGGCGATCGAGACGCGGGTCGGAGGCACGACGGGGTCGGCCGCGGCGGCTCGTCCGGGCCGCGGCGGCCGGTTGAAGGGCACCGTCGCGCTCGGGGTGACATTGTGCAGGCTGCCCGGCTCGGGGGCGGGCGGCTCGGCCGGCGCCGGGCGGAGCAGAAGTGCCGCTCCTCCCGCGATCACGACCGCGGAGTCGGTCACGACGACGCCCTCACCCGCGGCGGAGACGCCGTCGACGAGGGTGCCGTTCGTGCTACCGGCGTCGCGCACGCGCAGAGCATCGCCCTCGCGAGTCACGGACAGGTGCTCCCACGATGCGCTCACCGTGTCGAGGACGAGATCGGCGTGCGGCGATCGTCCGACGGTGAGCGCGCGACTCCGGGGGATCTCGACCACGTCTCCGGCGCGGAGCCCACCGGAGAGCGTTGCGGTCCAGCCGCGGACCGCGACGGGCCGTGGCTGGGGCGAGCGCGCGATCCGGGTGCCCTCGAGCAGCAGCAGATCCGCCAGCGGAGTCTCGACCGGGTGGAGTGCGGAGTCGACGGCCAGCGTCGTGCCGGGCGGGAGACGGTGCCCGGTGGCGGCATCGACGAGGTCGCCGAGTGTCGAGGCGTCGCGGTGACGACCGAGCTCGATGTCGGAGCGGGCGTCGTCGAGGTCGAGGAGGAGTCGCATCGGGGTCCTCAGGGTCGGGGCTGCCCGGCGAACCAGAGCAGCGGCGGGTCGGCGGGCCGCAGACCGAGGTCCTGCGGTGAGGCGTGGAGGGCGACGACGGGGGCATCGATGGCGGTCGCCGCCCCGAAGTCGAGCGGTGGTCCGGCGAGGCCCTCGACCGATCCGGCGGTCGAGCCGTTGAGGGCGGCGGCGACAGCGGAGGGAGCGCTGCTGCCCGCTGCGGCGGACGCCCGTACCAGCGCCACGACGGCGTCGTGGCTGGCCGCGTCGGCGACCGCTGCGACCTCGCGGAACGGCCGGTCCCCGAAGAGGGTTGTCCGCTCGGAGTCCTCGGCGGTCATCCGCACCGCACTCAGGAACGCCGAGGCCGCGCGCCCTCGCTCGTCGCCGCGGAGTGCGACTGCGTCGCCCGAGTCCACGCCGACCGTGGTGAGGTCTCCCGAGAGGGTGCCGCCGGCCTCGACGAGGTCGGGAGCGAACACGGGGCTCAGGGCGTCGGGAGTGAGCAGGATCGGAGCAGTTGTCCCGGCGGCCTGCAGAGCCGCGACCGCGGTCGCCTGCGCGGCGGCGGGGCCGGACACGACGATGCGCTCCGCGGCCTGCTCGCCCTCCAGG
>NZ_LIIN01000245.1 GCF_001634385.1 Rathayibacter tanaceti
CGGTCGCCCTCGGAGTCGCGGCCGAGCGACTCCGACCGCGCGGACCACGGCCCCCAGCGCGCGCAGATTGGCGGCGGTGTTGGCCGCACCGCCCGCGACGTCGACGACGTCCTCGAGCTGCAGGACCGGCGCGGGCGCCTCCCGAGTGACCCGTTCGGCGTCGCCGAGCCACCACGAGTCGAGGATCAGGTCGCCGATCACGGCGACCACCGGTGGACGCTCGTGGACGTGCGCGAGGAGCGCGCTCGCCCGCTGGAGCGCCGAGCCCTCGAGGCTCATCGAGCGCCTCCCGGGAGGACGGGGAGGCCGAAATGGACGACCGTGGTGGTGGTCATCTCGTCGAGCAGTTCCGGGCCGTAGCCGAAGCCGGAGCCGGAAGCGCCGCGGGGCTGCGCGCTGCCGCCCGGCGCGCCTCCGAAGACGCCGTTGACCTTGACCGTGCCGACGGGGAGGGTCGCGGCCGCGCGGTGCGCGTGCTCCATGTCGGCGGTGAGGATCGAGGCGGCCAGGCCGTAGGGGCTCGCGGCGGCGCGGGCGAGGCCCTCGTCGAAGGAGTCCACGACGGCGATCGGCGCGACGGGGCCGAAGGTCTCCTCCGTCATCACCAGCATCGACTCGGTGCAGTCGGCGAGGACGGTGGCGGGATAGAAGGTGCCCTCGCCCGGGGTGCCGCCGGTGAGGGCGCGGGCGCCGCTGCCGAGGGCCTCCGTGACGTGCTCGTGCACGGCGTCGCGCATCCGGGCGTCGACGAGGCGGGGGAGGGAGCCGGCGCTCCAGCGGTCGGCCTCGACGACGAGCGCGGCGGTGAACGCGTCGGCGATGTCGCGGTGGACGTAGATCCGCTCGACGGAGGTGCAGATCTGGCCGGCGTTGGCGAAGGCGCCCAGGGCGGCCTGCTCCGCTGCCCAGACCGGATCGACGTCGCGGTCGATGACGAGCGCGTCGTTGCCGCCGTTCTCGAGGATCACGTGCGCGCCGGTCACGGCGGCGACGCGGGCCAGCGCGCGGCCTGTGGCGGTCGAGCGACGTGGGCGAGGACGTCGACGCCCTCGGTGCGCGCGAGCTCGTCACCGACCGTGCCGTTGCCCTCGACCAGCGTCAGCACGCCGTCCGGCAGCGCCTCGGCGAGGATCGACGTGAACAGCGCGCCCGTGCCTGGGCTGCGCTCGCTCGGCTTGTGCACGACGACGTCGCCCGAGACGATCGCGGCGCCGAGGAGGCCCGCGGCGACCGCCACCGGATCGTTCCACGGAGTGAGGGCGAGGACCACGCCGCGCGGGTGCGGGAGGGCCAGATCGACGTTGAGGGCGCCTCCGCGCAGGCTCTTCCCGCGGTGCAGCGGACCGAGCTCGGCGTACTGGAGCAGCGTGTCGACCCCGGCGCGGACGCCGCCGAGGGCGTCGCCCGCGGGCTTGCCCGTCTCCTGCGTGTTGAGGTCGGCGAGCTCCTGCTCGTGCTCGGCCACGCGGTGGGCGGCGGCACGGAGGAGGGCGCCGCGCTCGGCGGGCGCGGTCGC
>NZ_LIIN01000246.1 GCF_001634385.1 Rathayibacter tanaceti
GCGGTGGCCCGCTCGGCCCGCTCGGCCAGGGCTCCCGGCGCGTAGCCCCACTGCTCCTCCAGCCAGCGCAGCCGGCCGGCGACGACGAGGCGCCCCTCGACGCGGGCGCGCACGCCGAAGCCGGTGCTGGAGCGGAACCCGCTCGCCTCCGGGACGTCGAGACCACGGGCCCCGGCCACGATCGCGGCGGCGAGTGGATGCTCGGACCCGCGCTCGACGGCCGCGAGCATCCGCAGGCTCTCGTCGTCGCTGGACTCGACGACCTGGAAGGCGCCGGTGGTCAGCGTGCCGGTCTTGTCGAGCACGACCGTGTCGATGCTGCGACTCGCCTCGAGCACCTCGGGTCCGCGCAGGAGGATCCCCAGCTGCGAGCCGCGTCCCGTGCCCACGAGCACGGCGGTCGGAGTCGCGAGCCCCAGCGCGCACGGGCAGGCGACGACCAGAACCGCCACGGCCGGCGAGACCGCGGCCGCGAGGTCGGCTCCGGCGAGCAGCCAGCCGGCGAGGGTCGCGAGGGCCAGCACCACCACGACGGGCACGAAGACGGCCGAGACGCGGTCGGCGAGGCGCTGCACCCGGGCCTTGCCCGCCTGGGCGTCCGAGACCAGGCGGCCCATCCGGGCGAGGGTCGTCTCGGAGCCGACCCGGTCGACGCGGACGATCAGCACGCCGTGCGCGTTGAGGACTCCGCCCGTTACGGCCGAGCCCGGCCCGACCTCGACCGGCACGCTCTCTCCGGTCAGCATGCTCGCGTCGACGGCGCTGGAGCCTTCGAGCACGGTGCCGTCGGCGGCCACGGTCTCGCCGGGTCGCACGCGGAGGCGGTCGCCGACGGCCAGCGCGCTCGCGGGCACCCGCTCCTCCGCGCCCTCCGGCGTGACCCGGACAGCGTCCTTCGCCCCGAGCCGGAGCAGCGCCCGCAGCGCAGCACCCGCGTCGCGCTTCGAGCGCGCCTCGATGTACCGACCCGCGAGCACCAGCACCGGTACCGCTGCGGCGACCTCGAGGTAGATCTCGTCGTGGCCCGAGCGACTGCCGAGCAGTTCGAACGGCATCTGCATCCCTGGTCGGCCGGCGTCGCCGAGGAACAGCGCGTACACCGAACAGAGGAACGCGGCGCTGACGCCGAGGCTGATCAGGGTGTCCATGCTCATCGCGCCGTGGCACAGCGCCCGCCACGCGGTGCGGTGGAACGGTAGCGCCCCCCACACGGCCACCGGCGAGGCCAGAGCGAGGGCGAGCCACTGCCAGTTCGCGAACTGTAGGGGCGGCACCATCGAGAGCACCACCACCGGCACGGCGAGCAGGGCGGAGACGCGCAGGCGGGTGCGCAGAGCGCGGCGCTGGAGGTCGTCGCCGGCGTCGGTGGGAGTGCCGTCGCTGTCGCCGTCGTCCGCGCCCTCGGGAGGCGAGGGCAGCGTGGCCGTGTACCCGGCCGCCTCGACGGCGGCGATCGCGTCGGCGGGCGTGGTGCCGGGCGGGAGCGTCAGCGTCGC
>NZ_LIIN01000247.1 GCF_001634385.1 Rathayibacter tanaceti
CGGCGGCCCGCGAGGCCGCGGCCCAGGCCGAGCGCGAGCGCGTGGCGGCGGCGCGGGCATCGAGCGCTTCCAGCGGCGGCTACAGCGCCCCGTCCGGCGGCGGAGCATCCACCGCGGTCAGCGACTCCGGCTGGGTCCGCCCCGCGAGCGGCCGCATCTCGGGCACCTACGGCCCGCGCGGCAGCATCTCCACCGGTGGAGGCTCGTCCGCCTCGTTCCACCGCGGCACCGACATGGCCGGCGGCTGCGGCATCCCGATCTTCGCCGCCCACAGCGGAACAGTGACCTACGCCGGCCCGAACGGCACCTACGGCAACTGGGTCCTCATTGATCACGGCAGCGGGATCAGCACCGGTTACGCGCACATCATGCCCGGCGGCATCTATGTCCAGGTCGGCCAGACGGTCGAGGCCGGTCAGCAGATCGCGGCCGTCGGCACCACCGGCGCGTCCACGGGCTGCCACCTGCACTTCGAGACCCGCGTCAACGGCTCCGCCGTCGACGCTCAACCCTTCATGGCCACGCGAGGAGTCACCCTTGGTTGATGCTCAGACGACCGCCCGCAGCTTCACCCCGGCCCCGCGGGAGCGCGCCTGGAAGGGACGCCTCCCGCTCACCGTCTCGGCAGCGTTCGCCGTCACCGCCGTGACCGCCTCCCTCGGCATCACGCCCGCTGTCGCCGAGGATGCGAAGTACCCCTCGTGGGACGACGTGCAGAACGCGAAGAAGGACGAGGCGAGCAAGCAGGCCGAGATCGACTCGATCACCGGACTGATCTCGGGCCTCCAGACCACCGTCGACGAGAAGTCGATCACCGCGATGAAGAAGGCCGAGGCTGGCGCCAAGCCAAGGAAGCTCTCGATGCCGCCGCGAACGCCGTCACCGAGCTCGAGGCGAAGGCGAGCGACGCCTCCGCCAAGGCGCAGACCTCGAAGATGCGCGCCGGCCTGCTCGCCGCCCACCTGTCGCGCGCTGCCGGCGGCGACCTCTCGGCGAGCCTGGTGGCGAAGGGCAAGGATGCGGGCGACCTCCTCTATCAGCTCGGCGCGATGACGCAGCTGTCGGAGCAGTCGCAGAAGGTCTACGCGGACGCCCTCGCCGACAAGCAGAACGCCGAGACGCTCGGCAAGCAGGCCGATGTCGCCGTGACCGAGCACCGGAGGCTCTCGGACGAGGCTGATGAGGCGCGCGCGAGCGCCGACGCCGCGGCGCGATCTGCGCAGGACGCTTTGGCGGCTCAGGAGCAGAAGTCCCAGGAGCTCGTCGCTCAGCTCGCCATGCTGAAGGACTCGTCCGTCGAGGTGGAGACGGCCTACCTCGCAGGCGAGGAGAAGCGCAAGGCCGAGGAGGCCGCCGCCGCGGCTGCGGCCGCTCAGGCGAAGGCGGAGGCCGACGCAAAGGCTCAGGCCGACGCCCAGGCGAAGGCTCAGGCCGAGGCGAAAGCCCAGGCCGACGCCCGAGCCCAGGCGGAGGCACAGGCCGCGCGCTCCACCG
>NZ_LIIN01000248.1 GCF_001634385.1 Rathayibacter tanaceti
ACGGGCGGCGGCCTTGCGCTCCGCGACCGCGTCCGACCAGGCCGCGCGGGTGTCGCGCTTCGCGTCCGCCGCGCTCAGCGAGTCGGAGGCGCGCGCCAGCACGGCCTCGAAGCGCTCGCGGGTGGTCTCCGGCTCGCCGAGCGCCCGCAGATCCTCGTCGAGCCTGGCGCGGTTCTCGCGCACGCTCGCCAGCCGGCGCTCGACCTCGCGCAACTCACGCTGCGCGGTCTCGAGCCGGTCGCCGCCGGAGACGCGCAGCACCTCGGCGAGCCCGTCGCGCTCCGCCTCGGCGGCCTCGGCGAGAGCCCGCTTCTCGCGAAGGAGGGAGTCGACCGCCCGGGTGCGATCGCGCAGCTCGGCCTCGACATCGCGCAGGAGGCCGAGACGCTGCTCCGCCCGCCACACGGCCGCCGGCGAGAGGGAGGCGTCGAGATCGCCGAGGGCATCGATCAGCCGCACGCGTTCGGCTGACGCGGCGATGCGCAGCCGCAGGCCTCGGAGCGGCTCCAGCGCCGCCACCTGCTGCCGGGCGGTGAGCATCCGCAGCCGGGTGCTCTCGAGCTCGTCGAAGTGGGCGACCACCGCGTCGGCGGCGGCGAGCGACTCCGGCTCCTCGAGCACGAGTCGCTTGTAGAGATCGTCGACAGTGGTGATCTGCTGGCCGGCCTGGATGCGCGCGAGCAGGCTCGTCGCCTTCGCTCCGGCACCCGCGGCTCCGATGCCGAGGACCGCGTGCAGACGCGCCGAGAACTCGCGGTCGGTCGCGAGCGGATCCAGCCCCGCCGCGCGCAGCGACGCGTCCGAGAGGCGCTGGGCAGCGGCCTCCTGGAGCGCCCCGAGATCGAGTGCGCCCTCGGCGGTCGCCCGCACGCGCACCGTCTCCTCGAGCACGCGGGCGCGGCGGGCACGTACCAGGCGCGCACGGCGCTGAAGCGCGAGCCGTCGTGGTCGACCCAGGTCATCGCGACAGCGGTCCAGGTGTCGGTGCCGTCTCCGCGGAGCACGCGCACGGCCGTGCCCTCGTCGGTGCGCGACTCGTCGAGCTTGCCGCGCGCGTACGAGAGGATGTTGCGCTGGTCCTCCCCGCGCGGTCGTCCCGTCACGCCTCCGTTCGAGGCGCCGTTGAACGGAGTGGTGTGCGGCATCATCAGGGCGATGTAGGCGTCCATCAGCGTCGACTTGCCCGAGCCGGAGCCGCCGCACAGCAGCGTCGCACCGGGCGAGAAGCGCACCCGGTGGGCGCCGTCGTAGCCACCCCAGTTGACCAGCTGCAGGTCCTCGGCGAGCCACTGCTGCCCGCGCGAGGCGGCCGGGATGAGTCCGAAGAGGGTCTCGAGCATCGTCATCGGGGATCGTCCTCCTGGTCGGCGTCGTCGAGGTCGTCGGTGAGGGAGTCGTCCTCGTCGGCGGAGGCGCCGGCGGGCGCGGAGGCGGCGGGCGCGGAGGCGGCGGCGGGCGACTCCTCCCGCCCCCTGCCGCGCAGC
>NZ_LIIN01000249.1 GCF_001634385.1 Rathayibacter tanaceti
ACCGAGACCACCTCGCGGAGGACCGGAGCCAACCCGAGCGCCTGCGCCTGCCCGGCTGCGTGCGTGGCGACCGCGGCCGACGCCTCCTGCAGCCCGTGGTCGACGATCACCGCACCGGCGCGTCGGCCCCCCCGCGGCGCCTCGAACGCGACCGCGGCGGCGAGAGCGAGCGAATCGGCGCCTCCGCTCAGCGCGACCAGCACCAGGGCGCCGGGAGCGAGCCGGTCCAGGCTCGCCCGCACCGCCCGCCGCAGGTCGGCGACGGCAGGGGTCAGGCGGGGGCGATCGGGCACATCAAGTAACGTTAGGCCAGCGATCCGGCCTGCGAACGCGCGCACGTGCACGAGCGCATCTGGGCGCAGCACCACTGCCGATGCGCCGTTCCGGCGCCACCGACTCAAGGAGAGAGCATGGCCGCATACGACGTCGTCGTCGAGATCCCCAAGGGGAGCCGCAACAAGTACGAGGTCGATCACGAGACCGGTCGCGTGTACCTCGACCGCGTGCTCTTCACCTCGTTCGTCTACCCGACGGACTACGGCTACTTCGAGAACACCCTCGGCCTCGACGGCGACCCCGTCGACGCGCTGGTTCTGCTCGAGTACCCCGTCTTCCCGGGCGTGGGAGTCTCGGTCCGCCCCGTCGGCGTGCTCAACATGAGCGACGAAGCCGGCTCGGACGCCAAGGTGGTCGTGGTCCCGGCGAAGGACCCGCGCTGGCAGCACATCCAGGACATCGACGATGTCCCGGAGCAGACCAAGAACGAGATCAAGCACTTCTTCGAGCGCTACAAGGATCTCGAGCCCGGCAAGTGGGTGAAGGTCGAGGCCTGGGGCGACGCGGCCGAGGCCGAGCAGATCGTCCAGGACGGCATCAAGAAGCTGGCCGACGAGGGGCACTGACCCCTCGATACGAACGAGCGAATCCCCTCCCGTCGCCGGACAGGAGGGGATTCGCTCGTTCGTATCGAGGCGCGTGGCCGCTCAGGCCGCCGGCCGACCGACCATGCCTGCGGGGCTGCCCCACGTGTTCCAGATGCGCACGGGCTTGCCGTAGTCGGCCGCCTCGAGGATCTGGTTGTTCCCCAGGTAGATGGCCACATGGTAGTAGTCGCCACCGCCACCCCAGAAGATCAGATCGCCGCGCTGACGCTGGCTGTACGGCACGAGCTTGCCCGCGTTGGCCATGGTGTTGTACTGGTTGGTCGCCGAGTGGGTCCCGATGTAGATCCCGGAGGAGGCGTACGACGCCTTGGTCAGGCCGGAGCAGTCCCACTGGTCGGGTCCCATGCCGCCGAGCACGTACTCCTCGCCGAGCTGCGCCATCGCGTACGAGATCGCGTTCTCGACCTGGTTGCCCTGGGGGACGAGGACGGGTGCGGGTGCGGCGACAGGCTGCGGGAGCGGCGCTGGAGCGGGGGCCGGTGCAGGAGCGGGGGCCGGAGCCGGCTGCGCAGCGGGCCGGGCGGGTGCCGGAG
>NZ_LIIN01000250.1 GCF_001634385.1 Rathayibacter tanaceti
AGTCGGCGCTCGAGCCCTTCGCCGCCGGCTGACCAGCTCGCGGAGCCGGGCCAGCGGGCCGCGCCACTCCGCCGCAGGCGCCGCGCCGAGCGGCCGCACCCGGCTCAGCGCCAGGACGACGGCGGCGATCCCCGAGATCAGGCTCAGGACGATGACGTCGTAGAGCACGAACATCACCGGGCCGGCGACCTGCGCCGGATCGAGGAAGAAGTAGGGGTACCAGCCGATCAGGGCGCCCCGCACCAGGGTGAGCACGCCCCAGACGATCGGGAAACCCAGCACGGTCAGCGTTCCGCGCCAGGCCACCGGGCGTCGGCCCGGCCCGAGGACCCAGTCGAGGAGCGCCAGACTCGGGATCACGAAGTGCAGCAGAGCGCTCGACCAGGGCACGTCGACGCGGACACCGCGATTGTTCGCCTCGACCGCGATCAGCGCGAACACGATGCCCGAGACCACCATGTACGTCAGCACGAGCGCCCTGACGGTGCTGAGCCGGCGCGGCTCCTCCTCGCGCGTCAGGGCGACCAGCCCCGAGAGGCCGAGCACGACGACTCCGGCCATGTTCGACTGGGTGGTGAAGTAGGCGAAGAAGTTGTCGATCTGGAACGCGCGGAACCCGAGCGTGTAGAAGAAGTCGCCCACCAGTCCGATCGCGCCGAGCCCGGCGAGGGCCAGGCGGAGGATCGCGAACGCCTTCCGCACATCCGCTCCGATCCGTCGCTTCTGGGCCCGGAGGGCCGGACTTCCGTGCGATTCTACGGTCGCCGCGCTCAGAGCTCTCCGAGCGCCCGCCTCCGCTGCGACGGGGAGGCGGCGGGCCGGGCGCCTCACCTAGAGTCGTCGGATGGTGCAGGCAGACGACAGCGGCGCGCAGAACGCCGGAACAGCGGGTCGGACCCCCGTCGAGGAGGCCGCCCGCCGAGGGAACTGGATCGCGGGCGGGCTCTTCCTCGTGGCCGGGATGTGCTTCGCCGGCGCAGGCACGGCGATCTGGCCGGCGTTCCTGGCACTGGGGATCGTGTTCCTCGGGATGGCCGGCACCGCCTCCCGCCGGGAGGAGAAGCCCCGGCCGGAATCGGAGCGTGCCGACTCCGCCCCCTGACGGGCCCTTGACCGACGTTTCGCGACCGGCCGACGCGCGCCGATGCCGGCGGGATAGCGTGCCGACATGCCTTTCACGCTGAGCCACGCCGTCGTCGCGCTCGCGTTCTCGAACGGGCGGATCCCCGTCGCCGCCGTGGCCATCGGCGCGATGGTGCCCGACATCGGGATGTACCTCCCGGGGCTGGTCGGCCGGCAGTCGACGCACTCGCTCGTCGGCGTCGTCACCGTCGACCTGCTGCTCGGTCTGCTCGGTCTCGTTCTGTGGGTGTCCCTCATCGCCCCTGCCTGGCGCGACCTCTCGCCCGGGATCGTACGGTCCCGCCTCCGCCCGCGCCGCTCGCCGCCGCGGGGTGCCCGCGCCCGGGTCC
>NZ_LIIN01000251.1 GCF_001634385.1 Rathayibacter tanaceti
GACTCGAGGAGGGGCTCGGGGTCGCGGAGGGCCGGCGTCAGGCCGCGGCGGCGGCGCGCGGCGGCCAGCACCGTCACCGCGAGGGCACCGACCAGCCACAGCACGAGGACCAGGACCGCGTGCGCGACTCCGATGGTGCCGCCCGCGATCAGCGATCGGAACGCCTCCACCGTCCAGGTCAGCGGCAGCACGCCGTGGATCACCTGGAAGAAGGCGGGCGCCGTCTCGACGGGGTAGGTGCCGCCGGCCGAGGAGAGCTGCAGCACGATCATCAGCAGCGCCAGGAACCGGCCGGGCGCGTCCAGCAACGCGATCAGCGCCTGGTTGACCGCCACGAAGGTGAGGCTCGTCAGCACGGCGATCCCGATCAGCCCGGGCAGATTCGAGGCCTCCACCCCGACTCCGAAGCGGATGGCCAGTGCCGCCAGCACACCCTGGGCGACGGCCATCAGCGCACCCGGCAGGTAGCTGCGCAGCGCGATCACCCAGGCGGGGCGTCGGGCGGCGAGCAGGCGTGCGCTGAGCGGGGCGCTCATCAGGTAGAAGGCGAGCGCACCGACCCAGAGCGCGAGCGCCATGAAGTACGGCGCGAGCCCGTAGCCGTAGGACGGCACCCTGTTCAGACGCTCCGCGTCGATCCCGACGGGAGCGGCGGCGACCGCGCTGAGTTCATCGGCCTGCTCGTCGGTGTAGCTGGGGACGTCGGCCGCGCCGTCGGTCAGCTTCGTGTCGAGAGTCCGCGATCCGGAGGCGAGCGAGTCGATGCCATCGGCGAGATCGCGCGAGCCGGTGGCGGCGTCGGCGGAGCCGGTGGCGGCGGAGTCCGCTCCCTCGGCGAGGTCTGCGGCACCGGTGGCCAGCGCGGCCGTGCCGGACGCGAGGTCCGATGCTCCCCGAGGCCGCAGAGGCGATACCGCTGCTGAGCGGGCCGACCGCGCCCGAGAGCGTGTCCACTCCGCCCGCGACCTGTGCCGCGCCGCTGTCGAGCGAGGCCGCTCCCCCCGCGAGGGTCTTCGCGCCACCCGCGATCTGCTGTGCGCCGCCGTCGGCGGAGGCGGCTCCTGTCGCGAGCGCGGACGTGCCGGTCGCGAGGTCAGCGGCTCCGCTCGACACGGTCGCGGCGCCTGCGGTCAGCGCTGTCAGTCCGTGCCCGTCGTCGCCGACCAGCGCCGTGACCCCGCGCCGAGGGTCTGTGCGCCCGCGTCGGCTTGCGCCGCTCCGGTCGCCACCGTGGCGGCGCCCTTCTCGAGAGTGGTCAGCGCGGCGAGGCGCTCGGAGTCGCTGAGCGAGCCGTAGCGCGACAGCAGAGAGGCGAGTCCGGAGTCGACTCCCGTCGCTCCCGCGGCGAGATCCGGAGTCGCGGACGCCAGCGTCCCGGCACCGGACGCGAGCGCTGCGCGCCGGTGAGAGCCTTCTGCGCTCCGTCGGTCACCGAGGCGGACCCGGTCGCGAGCGCT
>NZ_LIIN01000252.1 GCF_001634385.1 Rathayibacter tanaceti
CCAGATCAAACGCGCCATCGCCCACCTCAAGAACTGGAGAATCCTGCACTCCGACCACCAATGACCGACGACCACCTTCGCTCTGACCGGCTCAGCAGTCATACGGCTCGACTTTCTCAAACCAGCCAGCTGAACAACCCTCCCGGATCTATCACCTCCAAACGTGTTTTGCATAAGCCTCCATAACGCCGGCGATCCTGCGGCATACCTCGTCACCGATCCGCAGAGGCTTGCTCGCACGTTCCGCACTGTCGTTGATCACAAACGAAAAGCAAGCGAGTTGCATATAGCCTGTAGAGTAGCCATGCCGCGCTGACCCGGCCAATTGCGTGACCTCCGACCGCCTCGTGCACCAGGGATTTGGGTTGTGTGAGGCCAGGAAAGCACGCCTCCATCGAGATGATCCTCCTGGCCGCTCTGTGGATTGACAGGAGAGCCGTACGGCTGCCCTTCACATACCACCATCGCACGCCACGGTGGTCACTACGCTACTCTTGAACGATGGGGACAAACCAGTTCACGATAACCTGGGGTGCAGGGGTGCTCGTCGGCCTACTTCTGCTATCTGGTTGCAGTAGCCCGCCGACGGGAGGCGGGCTGTCATCGGCTGGGGCTGAAGCAACGAACACTAACCCGGCACAATCATCCGATCCTGTAAAGACCGATGCTCCCACCCTGAGCGCTTTCGAGCGGCAGCTCCCCCTGCGGGGCGACTTCGTGAGCCAGCAGACCGAGACGACCGGTTCGGTTCTGATCGAGCGCCGTTCGGACGGGTCGACCTGGGCGACGCTCACTGGATTCTCGACCGGCCATTCGACCAACCTGCGGCTCCAGCTCAAGGAGGGCGCCCTGGAGCAGGACGACTCCGGGGCCTGGGTCGACACTGCGGGCTACTCGTTTGACATCGCTGCCCTGGATCCGGCGCAGCCGGACCAAGAGGTCACGATTCCCGCGGCGCACACGATGCCGGCGATAAATACGCTCACCGTGACGGACTACGTCAGCCCCAATTTTCCGTCCTTCGGATCCGTCGCCCTGTCGAGGTAACCTCCGTCCGACGCACACCTCATGTAGTCCATCATCGGACGGTCGCCTCGCACGGATAAGTTGAGCTCACCGTCCAGACAGTGCCCGCGCTCTCGAATCGCCGACACAGAGAACCGCATGCCCCTTAGAACGGCCGCTGCCACCTCACCGCGAAAGCACCTGAAACGCTTGGGCGCGCAAGCGCGTCCCTCTTGCGCACTCCTGCCGAACGCACTCCGCTGGCTTCGTCTAAGAAAAGGATAACTCGCGGTTCGTATCTGCAGCAAAACAGTCGAGTAGGTGACCGGACCGCGTGTGCACGGGGCCGTAGCTTTTCACCGACGGGACAACAGCTTGCCCTCGAACGCACATGGCGCCTACTTTCAACCTGCCAGTCATGGTCCTCGCCCGCCAGGCAACTTCTC
>NZ_LIIN01000253.1 GCF_001634385.1 Rathayibacter tanaceti
TTTCGAGGCTCATCGCAATCCAGGGTGTAGCCGGGGCCTGAAGCCGCCGGCTTCGAGCAGTGATCGGGTGATGTAGTTGGTCAGGTTGCGAAAGCCCAGGGCGGAGCCGCGGAGGTGTTCGAGGCGGCCGTTGATCGCTTCGGTCGGCCCGTTGCTGGTGCCAGGGCGGTCGAAGTAGGCGAGAACATCCGCAGTGCGGGCTTTCATCGTCCGGCCGAGGGTGACGAGCTCTTTCAGGGCCCGTGGGACGCCGCTGCTGATTGAGTCGATCAGGGTTTGCATTGCGGTTTTACCGCTGGCCCGGTCGGGGTCGCGGTAGGCCGCGATCATGCGTTGGTAGATCCCCCAGGTCGCTTCGACCTCAACGTGGTCGTCGGCGGCGAAGACTGCTTCGAGGCGGGCGCGTTTTTTGTCGGTGAGGAGGTTCGCGCCGGTGTGCAGGGTGCGCCGGGCGGAGTAAAGCGGGTCGCCGGAGCGGCCGCGGTGCCCCATCGTGGCTTGTTGGATGCGTTGCCGGCAGCGGTCCAGGGCGTCGCCGGCGAGCCGGACGACGTGGAAGGGATCCATCACGGGGACTGCGTCGGGCAGCTCTTCCGCGGCGGCGGTCTTGAAGCCGGTGAAGCCGTCCATCGCGACGACCTCCACTCCGGCGCGCCAGGTGTCCGCACGGTCAGAGAGCCACCGCTTGAACACGGCCTTCGAACGCCCCTCGACCATGTCCAACAGCCTGGCTGGGCCCGACTCGGCGCGGATCGGGGTGAGATCGATGATCACGGTGACGTACTTCTCACCGTGGCGGGTGTGACGCCAGACATGCTCGTCGACCCCGATCGTGGTGACCCCATCGAACCGGGTCGGGTCATCGATCAGGATCCGTCGCCCTTCGGTGAGGATGGCGTCGTTCGCGGTGTGCCAGGACACTCCAAGCCCGGCTGCGACGCGGGCGACGGTGAGGTGGCCAACGACGAGGCCCTCCAACGCCCACCGCAGCCCGCGGCGGGAGATCTTCGCTCGAGGTTCTGCCGCCGCGGTGGTGTCTTGCCGCCAGATCCGGTCGCAGCCGGTGCAGCGGTAGCGGCGCACGCGGATCAGCAGGATCGTGGGACGCCAACCGAGCGGCTCGTGCGCGAGACGCCGCGTGACCGTGTCACGCGCGACGCCCAGCGCGCCGCACTTCTGACACCACCGATCGGCGTCGACGACGCGGCACTCCAGCACCGCCCGGTCGGGTTCCAGGCGCTGGCCAACAGCACGCAGACCAAGCTCGTCGAGGCGGCAAAAGGTCGTGAGGTCAGGGTCAGTGAAGGTAGCGTGGGGCATGTCGAGGTCTTCCGGACGGTGAGTGTGAGAACTTCCATCTTGGGAAGACCTCGACCTCGTTTCCGACTCCGACGCGCCAACCTCACACCCGTACGGCTACACCGTCAAATGCGATGAGCCGGTTT
>NZ_LIIN01000254.1 GCF_001634385.1 Rathayibacter tanaceti
CGCTGGGTCCTGCGTCGCCTCGGGGGTGGGGGTCGGCGTCGGGGTAGGGGTGGGAGTCGGCGTGGGCTTGGCCTCGGCGGCGAAGGAGTCGCGCTGCACCGTCCGTGCGGCGGCATCGGCGACCACGAGGCGTTGCGCCGAATCGCCGTTGAATCGGGCGGGCGCCTGGTAGTACGGCGAGGCGACGGCACCGCTGGACGGGTCGACGACATTCACCATCACGAAGGCGAAGGAGGCGACGAACGCGAGCACCGTCACCGGAATCCGAGCCCACGATCGTCGCACCGGGGTCTGGCGCGGAACCGCCGGGCGCTCACCGGAGGTCCGGGAGGCGGGCGAGAGGGCGACGGAGGTCTGAGAATGCTGTGGCACGATAACGAGAGCATAACGGACGATCGCCTGATCGGCCAGCAGATCCGAGCCCGGTCAGCGGACCGCCAGCATCACGTCGACGACGGTGTCGAGCAGCAGGTCGACCTGCGGTTCCGAGTAACCGCCGCGCTGGGGGGCGAAGGAGACGGTACGGACATCGTCGACAGTCAGCACCGAGCCGTCGCGGAAGTACCCGGAGATGCGGTCGGCGAACGCGTCGACCTGGCGGATGTTGTACCCCGTCGTCACCATGCCCGCCCTGGTGAAGCGCTCGCGGGGCTCGCGCGCCAGCCGGTTCACGATCTCCTGCGCGGTCGCTCGGGCATCGGCGAGCCACGCCTCCTCGCCCTGGGCGGCGATGGCGAACTGGCGCTCCCGCAGGGCGAACGCGTCCTCGAGGCGCTCGAGCGCAGCATCGACGTGGGGAGCCGAGTATCCGCCCTTGCGGAGGGTGAAGGCGGTGTGCCGCAGGTCGACCGAGCGCAGAGAGGCGGATCCTCCCGAGAGCTCGGCGTAGGCCTCGCGGGCAGCGGCGAGGAACGAGTCCACCTCGCCCGTGTCGTAACCGGGACGCGACTCGCGAGCGCGGGGGAAGGGAGCGGTCATGCGGTCATTCTGCCAAGACCGGCCGCCGATCACGGCATCGGAGCGTTCCGCGCGTCCGCGCGATCGGTGGCGCGGCCTCTGGCGCAGAGGCTCGCGGGCGTCGGTCGAGGAAGGCCGCAGAGCGAAGGAGGGCCGGACGGAGGTGCTCATCGGGCGAAGACGAAGTACAGCACGTAGGCCGCGGCAGCGAGGGCAGGATCGAGTCCAGCCGATCCAGCACCCCCCCGTGCCCGGGCAGCCACGAACTCATGTCCTTGATGCCGATGTCGCGCTTGATCAGCGACTCCGCCAGATCCCCGAGCGTGGCGGTGAGCAGCACGACGGCACCGAAGACCGCGCCCACCCACCAAACTTCGCCGAGCATCAGCACCGCCAG
>NZ_LIIN01000255.1 GCF_001634385.1 Rathayibacter tanaceti
GCCTCGACCCCGGGCGACGGCGAGACGCCGCGACGCCACCGCCCCATGCTCGCGACGGCCGGACGCCGCACCGACGTCGATCCGGACGCCGCCATCGAGATGAAGTGGGACGGCTACCGGGCCCTCGTACGCGTGCAGGGCGGCGCGGTGACCCTGACCAGCCGCAACGGCAACGACCTGACCGCGGTGTTCCCGGACGTGCTCGGGCCCCTGGCCGCGGCCTCTGCCGATGCCGTGCTCGACGGCGAGATCGTCGCCCTCGACGCACGCGGGCGCCCCGACTTCGGCGCCCTGCAGACCCGCGGCGGGCTGAGCGCGCCGCGCGAGATCGAGGCGGCGGCCCGGACGACTCCCGTGCACGTGATGCTGTTCGATCTGCTCGAGCGCGCCGGCGAGGACGTCACCGCCCGCGACTACGATTCCCGCCGTGCCGCCCTCGTCGAGCTCGTCGCCGAGAACGAGCGCGTGCACCTCCCGTCGGTGTTCGACGGCGATCTGGAGGAGGCGATGGCGACCAGCCACAGCCTGGGGTTGGAGGGCGTGGTCGCCAAGCGCCACGACTCCCCCTACCGGGAGGGCAGCCGCTCCCGCGATTGGATCAAGCTCACCCACCACCGGCTCCAGGAGGTGGTGATCGTGGGCTGGAGGGAGGGCAAGGGCGGGCTGCAGGGCTCGGTCGGCGCGCTGCTGACCGCGATCCCCTGCGATGACGGGCTGGTGTACTCCGGCCGGGTCGGCACCGGTTTCAGCGACCGCGAGCGCCGCAGCCTCGTCGACCGCCTGGCTGAGCACGCGAGCGACGAGCCGGCCGTCTCGGTGCCTCCGGCCGAGTCGCGCGGGGTGCACTGGGTGTCGCCGGTGCTGGTCGGCGAGGTCCGCTACCGCGAGCGCACCTCTGCCGGCACGCTGCGGCAGCCGGTGTGGCGCGGTTGGCGAGCGGACAAGGCTGCGAGCGAGGTGCGGGTGGAGGGGCCGGGCGCGGAGGGGAGCTGAGCGCCCGTTCTCGAGCGCCGGAGCCGACGCCACCGCCCGCAACGGCTCCGGCTTCGCCGGATGAGCGGACGAACTGTCCGAGAGCGCCGTACGCGGCCGTCGCGGCCGGGGTTCTGTGGAACACGAGCGGAGCGATCTCGGTGGGCCGGGAGCTCGGCAGCTCGATCGGCGCGTTCCTGCCGATGACGATGCTGTCGACGATCCGGACGCAGCTCGAGCCCTGGCAACTGCTCGAGGCCGCGCTCGGAGGCGTCGCCGTCGCTGTCCTCGCCCGGCTCGTCTCCGCATCCGCGGGGGGGGGGGAGGGCGTGCGCGCTGGCCCTCGTGGTCG
>NZ_LIIN01000256.1 GCF_001634385.1 Rathayibacter tanaceti
CGGGCGTGCAGAGCGTCGCCCGCGGGCCGGTCCCTGCCCTGCGCTGGTCGCTCCGGCGCGTGCTCGGCCGCCCGGCGGGGGAGGGCTTCGGGCTGCCCTGGCTGGGCGTCCTGCTGCTCGTGGTGGTGCTCCCGGCGAACGGAGTCACCTCTGCCTTCCTCGAGGGAGCGGCGGCGACCGCGTTCGGCGCGATCAAGGACGCGGTGATCCTCGGTCTCTTCGCGCTTGTCGTTGTCACGGGGCGGATCCGGCGGGTGCCGGTGCCGATCGTGGTGCTGGTGCTGATGATCGTGGGGCTGGGCGCCGTCTCGGCGGTCTGGACCGAGAATCCGATCCAGGCCGCCTACGGCTGGCGCAACGACTTCCTGCCCTTCCTCGCCCTGATCGTGACGCCCGCGGTGCTCGAGAAGCGCCATCTCGCGTTCGTCGCCACGGCGTTCGTGGTCGTCCTGCAGCTCTCGTCGATCACCACGATCCTCACCTGGAACCAGGGCCTGGACTGGCTGTTCACCCTCGGGGTGTTCCCGCTGGCGCCCGGGACGCTGTTCCCCTCGTCGCTCTTCGTCGCAGGCAGCATCGTGCCCCGCGGGTTCAGCCCCTACAGCGCCCCCAACGAGAGCGCCGTCGCGGTCACCATCGCGCTCGCCGTGCTCTGGACCCGCCCTGCCTGGCCGCTGTGGCTGAAGGCACTGCTGACGGTCCTGCCGCTGGTCGCCGTGTCCCTCACGCAGTCGCGCAGCGGCTACATCGGGCTGGCGATGCTCGCGGTCGCGCTCATCGCCTGGGCGCTCTTCCGCGCCCGTCCGATGCTGGTCTGGGCGATGCTGACGGTCTCGACGGCCGCGGCGATCGGCGGCGTCACCCTCTACCTCTACATCGACAAGGTGATCTCGCATGTCGCCGACCCGTCGCTGATCGGCCACAGCGACAGCCTCCTCGAGAACCTGCCGTTCCTGATCTCGCACCCGTTCGGCTTCGGTCTGGGCAAGGTGGGGCCGCGCGCACAGCTGTACTCGACCGACAGCGTGCTGGTCGAGAGCTTCTTCCTGGTGCTGGCGATCGAGTCGGGGATCCTCGTGATGCTGCTCTTTGCTGCGCTGCTGATCGTCCTCTTCCTCCGCGGCCTCCGCGCGCCCACGCTCGACGGCTTCCTGCCCGCGGCGGCCGTCACCGGGACGCTCGTCAGCTACACCGTCCTGCCGACGCTGCAGGAGGGGCCTGTCGCCTACACGCTCTGGATCGTCTGCGGGATGGGGCTCGTCGCCGGCCGGGTCGAGGCGGGGGGCGCGATCGCCGGCCCGCC
>NZ_LIIN01000257.1 GCF_001634385.1 Rathayibacter tanaceti
GTTATAGCGGCCGGGGGGCGCGGCGGACCGGCTCGCCGGGGAGCAGCTCGAACTGCAGGCCGAGCGGGATCCCCGCGTGCGAGCGCTCGGCGCCCGCCAGCAGCGGAGCGAGGGCACTGCGCCACTCCGGAACCGCGTCGACGGCGGACTCGCCGGGGAAGGGACCGGCCAGCGTGCCCTCGCGCTCGCGGCGCAGGGCCTCGACGAGCACGGCCGCCACGTGCTTGCACTCGTGCTTGACGGGACAGCTGCAGGCTCCGCCGAGCAGGCTCCAGTGCTCGCCCTCGTCGCGCAGCTGCACGCTCACCGCGTAGGGCGAGCGACCGGATCCGCGGACCTGGCCGAAGAGACGGGTGCGGCCGCCGAACCACTGCAGCTCGCGCACCCGACCCTCGTCGGCGTAGGCGGTGCCCTTCTCGAAGGCGGCGGCGCCGACCAGCGCCCGGATGTCCTGCTCGGAGAAGGGCTCGTGGCCGATGGCCGCCGGCCCGGGTGCAGCCGACGGCAGCACCTCACCGGGTGGACTCTGGCGGGCCATGGACCTCACGCTCTCCGCACTCCGAAGGAGCGCATCCGTCTATTCAACCCGATCGCCGGGGCACTGCGAGCCGCACGGCCGGATCCGTGGAGGACTCCCGGCCCTGTCTACGATGGAGGGATGCCCCGCCTGTCCGTCGTCTCGGCGCACACCTCGCCCCTCGAGCAGCCCTCGACCGGCGAGGCGGGCGGGATGAACGTGTACCTCGCGGCAGTGCTGCCCGAGCTGGCGGCGCTCGGCTGGGAGATCGAGGTGCTGACGCGCGGCGAGGGCGAGCGGAGGCTCGCGCCGGGCGTGCGGGTGGTCGGCGTGCCCGTGGACGCGGGCGACAAGTACGCGCTCGCCTCGGCCGCTCCCCTGTTCGCGCGGGCGGCCGCCGGAGCCGACGTGGTGCACTCGCACTACTGGGTGTCGGGGCTCGCCGGGATGCTCACCGGCCTGCCGCACGTGCACTCGATGCACTCGAGCTCGCTCGCCAAGAACGCCCGACTCGCTCCGGGCGACTCCCCCGAGCCCGCCGAGCGGATCGATGCGGAGCGCGCGGTGCTCGCCGCGGCCGACGCGATCGTGGTGGCGGGCGCCTCCGAGCGCGAGGACGTGGTCGGCGGCTACGGTGCGGATCCGACGCGCGTGGCGGTCGTGCCGCCGGGCGTCGAGGCGCGCTTCCGACCGTCTGGCGAGCGCTCGGGCGTCGTGCTCATCGGCCGAGTACAACCGCTCAAGGGCCAGCTGCTCGCGGTGCGGGCGCTGGCCGCGG
>NZ_LIIN01000258.1 GCF_001634385.1 Rathayibacter tanaceti
GGCGAGCGCTCGGCGGGCCACTCCCGCGAGCCGTAGAAGGCGCCGATGTGCACGACGGCCGCGCCGGCGACCGGGGCGGGCGCCTCCGGGACGGTGATGGCCACCTCCTCGGGGTCGGCGTCGAGGCCGATCGAGTTCACCAGGCGGGCCCAGCGCGCGCGCTCGAGTTCGCCATCGATCCAGAGCGGACGAGGATCGCCGGGGCCGGCGCCCGGGTCGAGCGCCGGCACCCGGAACTCGAGCGTGCGCTCGGGGGCGGTCTCGCGCAGCCGCAGCCGCGACTCCGCTCCGTTGCCGTGCAGGTTGACCGCGAGCTCGACACGGCCGACCGCCATCGGGAGCGGATCGTCGAGGCCGTGCAGCGTCGGCACCAGGGCGTCCACTCCCGCGACCAGGTCGACGATCGGCTCGAGCCACGGCGTCGTGGCCAGGATCAGCCGGTGCTCGGGGAAGCCGCGGCGCAGCGCCGTCAACGCCGGGACCGCGACCAGCAGGTCGCCGAGCTTGAGGGCGCGCAGCGCGAGGATCTCCGGAGTCCCGTCCGGGGCGGTGAGAGGGCGCACGGCGCCTCCTTCCTGTCGGCTCCCCCGTACCCCGGTCGGCGGGTCTCAGACGCGGCCGTCGCGGATCGAGCGGGCGACGCGCCCGGCCGCGCCGACTTCGGGGCGAGGGGGTTTACCGCGGCGGACGAGGGGTACGAGGAAGAAGTGAACGACTCGTTGATCCGGAGCGCCGAGGGCGCCATCGATCGCGAGAGGGCTCCGCGGCTGCGCGGGATCCTCTTCGATCGCGACGCGACGCTTGTGGTCGACGTGCCCTACAACGGCGACCCGGCGCAGGTCTCTCCGATGCCGACCGCGCTCGACGCGGTCGAGCGGGCGCGGGAATCGGGGCTGGCGCTGGGAGTGGTGACGAACCAGTCCGGCATCGCCCGCGGCCTGATCGACCGCGCGCAGGCCGACGCGGTGAACCGCCGCGTGGACGAGCTCTTCGGCGGGTTCGACGTCTGGATGCTCTGCCCGCACGGCCCCGAGGACGGCTGCACCTGCCGCAAGCCCGCGCCCGGCATGGTGCTCGGTGCCGCCGAGGCGCTGGGGCTGCCGGCTGACTCCCTCGCCGTCATCGGCGACATCGGCGCCGACGTGGGAGCCGCCACGGCGGCCGGCGCCCGCGGCGTGCTCGTGCCGACCCCGACCCACCCCGCGGCGAGGAAGTGGCCGCCGCTCCGCTCTGCGCCGCGACCCTCCTCCGAGGCCGTCGAGCTGCTGCTGGCGATGC
>NZ_LIIN01000259.1 GCF_001634385.1 Rathayibacter tanaceti
GGCGGCGGCGAGGACGGGCACGCCGGCGAGGCCGACGGCCGAGACCGCGTAGACCCAGACCCAGCCCGGTCGCCGCGGCGGTCGCTCCGCAGGGAAGCCCGCGTTCGCTCGGCCGAGCCGCTGGGCGGGGGAGCCTCCCCAGCGCTGCCCGGCGGGGACCCTCCCGAAGACGGCGGAGCCCGGCTCGATCTGGGCGTGCTTGCCAATCCGCGTGCCGGGCAGCAGCGTGCTGCGCGCCCCGACGGTGCTGCCTGCGCCGACTCTGACGGCCCCGACACGGAGCACGTCGCCGTCGATCCAGTAGCCCGAGAGGTCGACTTCGGGCTCGATCGCCGCTCCGCGCCCGAGCGTGAGCATTCCGGTCAGCGGCGGGAGCGAGTGCAGATCCACGTCGTCCGCGATCCTCGCGCCGAGCGCGCGGGCGTACGCGGCGACCCACGGCGCCCCCGCGAGGCTCACCGCCCGGAGTTGGAGGGCGATCTGCTCGGCCAGCCAGAGGCGTAGGTGCACGCTCCCTCCGCGGGGGTGGTCGCCGGCCCGGACGCCGCGCAGCAGCGAGCGGGCGGCGAGCACGGTCAGCCCCATCCGCCCGAACGGTGTCAGGAAGAGCGCGAAGGCCGGGATCAGGGCGACCAGGGGAACGGTCGGCAGCCAGCCGAAGCCGGGCGTGAGGTCGAGCAGTGCCGTGACGGTGAGGATCGCGGTCACCCAGCGGGCGCCGCCGAGTGCCAGGAGCGGGGCGCCCAGGAGGGTCTGCAGCACCCGCATCCGCCGCGGCACAGGGAGGATCCGATGCCCCGAGTCCTCGGCGTCGCCCGTCGCCCTGCCCGCTGTCTCGGCGGCCATCGCCGCCAGGCGCGGGTGCGCGTAGACGTCGGCGACCGTGAACTCCGGGTGGCGCTCGCGGATCCGCGCGACGAGCTGGGCCGCCGCGAGGGAGCCGCCGCCGAGGTCGAAGAAGTTCGCCCGCTCGTCCACGGGCACCCCGAGCACCTCGCGCCAGAGCCCGGCCAGCCACGCCGTCCCGGGATCGAGGTCGACCTCCTCCGCGGTGCTCTCGGCGAGCGGCCACGGCAGAGCGGCACGGTCCACCTTGCCCGAGACGCGCGTCGGGAGCTCGTCGACGACGGCCAGCAGCGGCACGAGAGCGGCGGGCAGCTCCTCGCGGAGGCGGGCGAGCGCGGCGTCGCGGTCGAGCTCGCGCCCGCCGGCCAACGCGAGGTAGCCGACCAGGACCTGGTTGCCGCGCT
>NZ_LIIN01000260.1 GCF_001634385.1 Rathayibacter tanaceti
GAACGCGATCACCGTGGCCGGCGGCACGGGCACCTCGGCATCGGCCGACGCGGTGGGGTCGAGGGCCGACCAGGTCGCGCTCGGGACCGACGGCGGTACCGACTCGATCACGTCGAGCCACGCCTCCGCGGCGTCGACGATCTCGAGCGCGTCCGCGCGGCGAGCGCGCGCGTCGGCGTACTCGGCCGCGTCGTGGATGCCGCGGATCGAGCCCGTCGCGAGCGCAGCGAGCAGCGCGGGCCAGGATTCCTCGTCGATCGCCTCGCACGCCGCGGCGAGGACGACGCCGCCGGGTGCAGCCGAGGCGGCGATCGTGCGTCCGGTCATCGGGTCGGGATGCCGCGGATCGGTCGTCACCTCGGCGGCGACGAGCAGTTCGTCGAGCGTCAGCGGGACGTATGCGTCGCCGTCGCGGCGCGTGCCGACGGCGTCGCTCGACGCGTACACACCGACCAGGGCGGCGGCGACGTGGTGACGGGGTAGGGCGACCAGCCTGCTCGTCACTGCGGTGCATGGCGGCTGCGGCGCGGCGCGGCGCCCGGCCGTCCGGATCAGCACGAGGTCGTCGGAGGGGGCTGCGGCATCCCCCGTCAGCGCGATCAGGGCGAGGACCACCGAGTCGAGCAGTGCCGCCGCGGTCTCGGAGGAGAAGATCTCGGTGCGGAAGAGCACGTCGACCACGAGACCGTCGTCGCCCTCGCCGATGGCGAATGTGAGGTCGAACTTCGCGGTGGGCTCGGCGTCATGACGCACCTCGGCGATGACATCGCCCAGACCGACCGACCGGGTGCGGCGGTCGACCTCGGCGATCATGACCTGGAAGAGCGGGTGCACGCCCGCGATGCGCGGGGGCGCGACGTCGGCGACGAGTTCATCGAACGGCACCGCGCGGCGCTCCCACGCGTCGAGCGCGCCGTCACGCACGCGGGCGACCACCTCGCCGACGGTCGACGCACCGGTGAGGTCGGCGAGACCCACGACGGTGTTCAGGAACAGACCGACGCCGGCGACAGAGTCCTCGCGCAGATCGGCGACCATGCCCAGCGGGATCCGGTCACCCGCTCCTCTCGACCGCAGCGCGAGGACGACGGCCGCGTTGAGCAGCATGAGGCGCGACACCCCGAGCCGGCCCGACGCCTCGGTGAGCGCCCCCGCGACCCAGGCGGGGAGCAGGTACTCCTCCGTGGCGGCGGCCGAGCTCGGCGCAGGGCTGCGCGGCCGGTCGAGGGGCAGGCTGATCGCCGCCGGC
>NZ_LIIN01000261.1 GCF_001634385.1 Rathayibacter tanaceti
TGGCTCTTCGCAATTGAGGGTGTAGCGGTGCGGGTGTGAGGTTGGCGCGTCGGGGCCGGGGACGAGGTCGAGGTCTCCCGAAGATGGAAGTTCCTACACACCCATCCGAAAGACCTGGACGTGCTCCACGCTCCCTTCGGCGGCCCTGACTTCATGATCTTCTGCTGCTTGGGCGAGCTCGGCCTACGCGCCGTCGGCGAATGCCTGGAACTGGACCGGGTGGTCCTGGAATGCCGCGTCGCCGAACCGGACCCGTGGTCCCGGAAATGTGGCGCGCAGGGCGTCGTTCGGGACACTGTCACGCGGGGCCTCGCGGACGAACCGTTCGGCTGGCGGCCCACGATCCTGCTGATCCGGATTCGCCGCTATAGTTGCGCCGGCTGCGGGAAGGTCTGGCGGCACGACACGGCGGCGGCGGCCGAACCGCGAGCGAAGATCTCCCGCCGCGGCCTGCGGTGGGCGGTGGAGGGCCTGGTCGTGGGACACCTCACCGTCGCCCGCGTCGCAGCTGGTCTGGGGGTGTCCTGGCATACCGCGAACGACGCCGTCCTCGCCGAAGGGCGACGGGTGTTGATCGATGACCCGACCCGGTTCGACGGGTCACCACGATCGGGGTCGACGAGTACGTCTGGCGACACACACGCCACGGTGACACGTCCGTCACCGTGATCATCGACCTCACCCCGATCCGCGCAAAGGCGACGCTCTGGATCGCTGCCGCCAACGCATCCAACACGCGACCATGGGTCACCGTAGTCGTTCCGGCGACCCGCTCTACTCGGTCCGGCGCACCCTGCACACCGGGCTGAAGCTGCTCACTGAAAAGCAACGCGCCCGCCTGGAAGCCCTCTTCGCCGCCGAGGAACACGTCGCGGTCGAGATGACCTAGGGGATCTATCAGCGCATGATCGCCGCCTACCGCGACCCCGACCGCGCCGCGGGAAAGACCGCGATGCAGGCCCTGATCACAACGATCAGCAGCGGCGTCCCGACAACACTCGCCGAGCTCATCACCTTGGGCCGCACGATGAAGAAACGAGCCGCAAACATCCTCGCCTACTTCGACCAACCCGGCACCTCGAACGGTCCCACCGAAGCAATCAACGGCCGCCTCGAACACCTCCGCGGCTCCGCCCCGGGCTTCCGCAACCTCACCAACTACATCACCCGCAACCTCCTCAAAACCGGCGGCTTCAGACCCCAACTACACCCTCAATTGCGATGAGCC
>NZ_LIIN01000262.1 GCF_001634385.1 Rathayibacter tanaceti
CGACCGAGCCGGCGGCGCGGCAGGTGCCCGCGGCACGGGCGGCGCGGCGGATGCGGCGTTCACCGGGTCTCCTCCGTCTGCGCTGCGGGGTCCGCGGCCTCCGGAGCAAGAGGTGCGCTGGTCGCGGCGGAGTCCTCACCCCCGACCTCGTGGATGTCCTCGGGCAGCAGGACGCGCAACTCGTCGAGCGTCGGCTCCTCGACGTCGCGCAGACGCCACGCGTGACGCGCGATCGCCGTGTCGAGCATGTTGCGCACCCAGCGTCCATTTCCGAACGCCTCAGTGCGCTGCTGCGCGGCGGCGAGCTCCGCGAAGGCCGCGAGCGCCGCCTCCGTGGGCTCGAAATCGGCCGAGGACGCGAGTCGCGCGAAGATCGCCGAGAGCTCGTCGTCGCTGTAGTCGGCGAAGTCGATCGTGGTCGAGAAGCGGCTGGCGAGGCCGGGGTTGGTGTCCAGGAAGCCCTGCATCGGGCCCGAGTAGCCGGCCACGATCACGACGAGGTCGCCGCGGTGGTCCTCCATGTCCTTGACGAGCGTGGTCACCGCCTCCGCGCCGTACTGATCGAGAGCGAGCGCGTAGGCCTCGTCGATGAAGAGGACGCCCCCGCGCGCCGACGCGATGACCTCGGCGGTCTTCGTCGCCGTCTGCCCGAGGTAGCCGGCGACGAGCTCGGAGCGGTCGACCTCGACGAGCACCCCCTTCGAGAGGATGCCGAGCGAACGGTAGATGCGCGAAACCAGGCGTGCAACCGTCGTCTTGCCGGTGCCCGGATTGCCCGTGAAGACGAGGTGGCGGGTGAGGGTCGGCGTGCTGAGACCGGCAGCCTGGCGGAGGGTATCGATGCGGAGCAGCTGGGTCTGACGCTTGATCTCGCTCTTCACCCGCTCGAGGCCGATGAGCGCGTCGAGCTCGGCGAGCAGATCCTCGATCGCCTCGGCGGGCTCGAGGGGTTCCGGCTCCTCCGGCTCCGACGGCTGCGGAGCAGCCGGTGCGGGTGCTGTCTCGTCCTGCGGACCGTCGTGCTCGGCGCGGCGCAGCGCGCGAGGATCTCGTCGACGCCGGGGACACCGGCGGGGAGGTCCGCGCTCGACGTCGTGCCCGCATCGGGAGCGCTCACCCGGGTCGTGCTGTTCGGCGTCGTGCCGCCGGGGGCCGACGTGCTCCGGGAAGCAGCTGCTCCGACCGCGGCGAGCTGCGCCGCGGCCGTCGCGGAGGCA
>NZ_LIIN01000263.1 GCF_001634385.1 Rathayibacter tanaceti
GGTGGGGGGGAGGCGAGGGGAGGGGCACGAGGGGTCCTTCCGGAGGCGGTCGGCGGAGGTGCGATCGCCGTCGACCGTCGCAGTCAAGGATCGTCCGCTCCGGCGCCGAGGGGAACCCTGCGCGAGATGCTCGCAGGGGCGCGAGCACGCAGACGTCGCGTTCGAGCACGGCGACCTGCGGGGCTCGGCAGCTCGGCGGGTGAGCCTGGGAGGCGCGCGGGCGGCGGCTCCCGACGCCCTTGTCAGACGACCGTTGATCAGTCAACGTCCTCGTCCCCGGCGCGGAGCCCGTTCTACGGTCTGTCGAACCGGCTTCAGACCTCACAGGTCATATCCCTTTCGTGACGCACGAGGGTCTCTCCTGCGGAGGGTCTGCGACTCGCCGGTAGGACGAGGGGAGTCGAGATGTCCACAGACGACGTGTCACCGGGACGGTTCGCGCGGTTCGTGAGGTGGGTCAAGAAGGACGACGGCTGGGAGCCGCAGTACCTGCGCGGACGGGTCGTCGCGAAGGAGGGCGGCGACTGGATCGTCGCGGTCGACGGCGAGGAGCGCCGCATCGTCAAGAAGGAGTGGAGCGTCTACCGCTGAGCTCCGGGGGAGGACGCCCGATGCCGCCGAGCCGGCGCCTCCCCCGGGGATGGTCCTCGACGCGCCGCAACGGAGGAGCCTCTCGCGCACGACAGCGCATCGGGGCAGCGGGCTCACCGCCCTACAGGTGGCGGCCCGGGCCCTGCACGCCGAGGACGGTGACGGTGAGCGTCGTCGAGGTTCCCTGTGCGTCGGAGGGCGCCGACTCCGGCAGGCGCAGCGTCAGGCGGAGGTGGTCGGTCGCGCCGACCGTGAGCGCCGGGGAGCCGGGCAGATCGACGCGGGCGGACGCGGGTCGGTCGGCGGCGACGGTGCTCACTGTGCCGCCGCAGGTCGCGGCGTCGGCCGACCAGGGCTGCGAGCAGCGCTCGAGAGCGAACTGCACGCCGTCGGAGGCGCTGGCACCCGCGGTCGTCGTCAGCTGGAGGGCAGACATCGGCACGGTGCCGGCATGGGTGAGGTCGAGGAGGCGGCGGGCGGTGCCGCCGGGGAGCAGACCGGGTGACCGCGACGGGCACGGTCGTCGCTCCGGTGGCGTCGAACTCGGCGATCACGGTGCCGGACGCGACGCGCGCCCCCGGCCGCGGCGCGGTCGAGGAACACGGCGGAGGCC
>NZ_LIIN01000264.1 GCF_001634385.1 Rathayibacter tanaceti
GGATCCGCTGGCGGTGAGCAGGACGTCTCCGGCGGCGATCGCGGGCGTGGTCGCGTCGCCGAGACGTGGACGCGCAGGCCCAGGTGCATCAGGCGCATCGCGGTCATCCGCAGGGCGAGGCCGGAGCGGCCGGCCCCGTGCACGAAGACGCGCTCGGCGCCGGCGAGGAGCGAGGCGACCCGCTCAAGCGGTTCGACGTCGCGGGCGAGCGCCTCGGCGGCGGCCGAGACCTCGGCCGTGATCGCCGTGAGGGCCGCGGCGGGGTCGGCGGTCGGATCGGAGGTGTCGCTCATGCCTCCAGCGTGCGCCGAGCGGCGCCACGGGGCCGCCCCCTGATGGGCCAGGAGGACCTACCCGGTCGGGTGGGTCGGACACTACGGGTAGGCGTGCCGGGTAGGTTCGAAGGCATGGACTCCCCCGCCTCCCGCTCGGTGCTGCTCGAGCACGCCCGCCTCGTGGCCGACCAGGCCGACCGGCACGCCGTGACGCTCGAGTCGATGCTGGCCGCGCTGCGGTCGCCACGGCTCGACGATCGGGCCGCGCGCGCCGAGGCGACCGAGATCGCGACGAACGCGCTGGTCGACCTGCGCACCACGACCGACGAGCAGCGCAGCGCGATGCTGGAACCGGTGATCGGCGCCTTTGCGCGCCTCCGCGGCGACCTGCGCCCACTGGTGCGGTTCGCCGACCTCGACGTGCAGTTCGTGGAGCCGCCCGCGAACGGGCGAGCACTCCCGGGCGAGGTCGCGCACGCGGCGCGCGCGATCGTGCGGCGCGCGGTGCTCGCGTTCGTCGAGGCGGAGGAGACGCGGCGGGTGCGGATCCAGTGGGACTGCGACGGCGTGAACCTGCTGATTGAGATCCGCGACGACGGCCGGGGCGAACTGACCGCCCACGATGAGGCGCTCAGCCCGATCGCGGAGCGGGTGCGGGGGCTCGACGGCGACCTCGAGATCGCCTCGACGGCGGGCTGGGGATCGACGCTGTCGATCCGCCTGCCGCTCGATCCGCCGGCGCAGCCGGACGGGCTCGAGCTCGCGGCGCTGAGCGGGCGGGAGCGCGAGGTGCTGCACCTGATCACGCTCGGCGCCTCCAACCACGGGATCGCCTCGGAGTTGGGGATCAGCGAGAACACGGCGAAGTTCCACGTGTCGAACCTGCTCCGGAAGGCGGGCGCGCGCA
>NZ_LIIN01000265.1 GCF_001634385.1 Rathayibacter tanaceti
GGTCGACCTTGCCGTTCGCGGTCGTCGGCAGGACGTCGAGCGCGGTCACCCACGCGGGCACCATGTGCCGGGGCAGGGTGTCGGCCGCGCGCTCCCGGGCAGCTGTCTCGGCCTCTGCCGCAGACGTGCCGGGGCCGGGGACGACGTAGGCGTGCACGCGAGCCGTGCGCACGACCACGACGCAGGCCCGCACGGCGGGCGCCGCGGCGATCGTCCGCTCGATCTCTTCGAGCTCGACGCGCATGCCGCCGATCTTCACCTGGTTGTCGGCGCGGCCGAGGAACTCCAGTTCGTCGCCGTTCCACCGGGCGCGGTCGCCCGTGCGGTACAGCCGCAGAGTGCTCGCGGGGTCGGCCGGGTCGTGGAACGGGTTCGCCACGAACCGCGACGCGGTCAGCGAGGGGGCGTTGACGTATCCCCGACCCAGCAGGTCGCCCGCGGCGTAGAGCTCGCCCGCCATTCCCGTCGGCACCGGGCGCAGGGCACGGTCGAGCACGTACAGGCGGCATCCGGGGTTGGGACGGCCGATCGAGGTGGTGCTGCGCACGTGATCGCCGCGGTACACCACGTGCGAGACGCCGATCGTGGCCTCCGCGGGTCCGTAGCCGTGGTACATCGTGGCCTCCGGGAGCTGCTTCCGGAACCGGTCGAACAGCTCGGGCGTCAGCAGCTCCCCGCCGCACCAGACGTGCCGGAGGCCCGCCAGGCGGGGCCGCGAGGCGAGGGCGTCGTTGTCGAGGATCGCGTCGAGCATCGACGCGACGAGGTACGTGAAGGTGACGCCGTGCTGCGAGATCAGCTGCAGCAGACGCTCGGGCTCGCGCTCCTCGCCGTCGCGGGCGACGACGACGGCGCCGCCGGAGCAGAGCGGCAGCAGCACCTCGTTGATCGAGATGTCGAACGAGAGCGGCGCCTTGAACAGGCTCGCGTCGTCGGCACCGAAGCGCAGCACCTGGTCGATCTGCCATCGCATGCGGCTGGCGATGGCGCCGTGGCGGATCATCGCGCCCTTCGGTGCGCCGGTCGAGCCGGAGGTGAAGATGACGTACGCCAACGACTCCGGGTCGCGTCGTTCGAGGTCGGCTGCAGGCTCGGTCCGCTCGAGGTCGAGACGTGCGCGGGCAGGTCGAGCGATGCTCCCGCGCCGGGGCCGATGAGGCGGGCGCGCGCTCCG
>NZ_LIIN01000266.1 GCF_001634385.1 Rathayibacter tanaceti
TCCGCCTCCCCCGCCCCGACGACGACGTCGACCGCGCCCTCGCGGCCGTGCGGGTCGCGATCGACCTGCCCGGTGCGTTCCCGGCCGAGGCGCTGGCCGAGGCGGAGCACGCCGACGCGAACGCGGAGGACGGCGGCCGCAGCGATCGCACGGATCTGCCGTTCGTCACGATCGACCCGCCGGGCTCCCTCGACCTCGACCAGGCGCTGCATCTCGAGCGCACCACGGACGGCGTCGTCCTCCGCTACGCGATCGCCGACGTCCCGGCGGTCGTCCACTCGGGCGGTGCGCTCGACGCCGAGGCCCGACGCCGTGGTCAGACCGTCTACCTCCCCGACGGGCGGATCCCGCTGCATCCCGCCGTGCTCTCCGAGGGCACCGCCTCGCTCCTGCCCGACGTCCGGCGACGTGCCCTGGTCTGGACGCTGACACTCGATGAGCGCGCCGAGCCGCGTTCCGTGCGCCTCGAGCGCTCGCTCGTCCGCAGCGTCGCACGCCTCGACTACGGAGCAGTGCAGCGCAGCGTCGAGGCAGGCGAGCCGCATCCCTCGATCGCCTTGCTCGCCTGGTTCGGGCGCGAGCGCCTCGCCCGCGAAGCAGAGCGCGGAGGCGCGAGCCTGACCCTCCCCGAGGAGGAGATCGTCGCGGTCGGCGGCGGCTACCGAGTGGAGCGCCGAGCGCCGCTGGCGGTCGAGGCCTGGAACGCCCAGGTCTCGCTCCTGACCGGGATGGTCGCCGCGAGGATGATGCTCGGCGCGGGAGTCGGAATCCTGCGCACGATGCCCGCCGCGGATCCCGAGACCGTCGCCGCGTTCCGCGCCAGGGCCGCCGCCCTCGGTACCCCCTGGCCGACGGAGGAACCCTACGGCGCTACCTGCGCCGTCTCGACACGGGCGACCCGGCGCAGCTGGCGGTGATGCACGCCGCCGCGACCCTGTTCCGCGGAGCCGGCTACACCGCGTTCGACGGGACACCTCCCGAACACCCCGCGCAGTCCGCGCTCGCCGCGCCCTACGCTCACGTCACGGCGCCGCTGCGGCGCCTGGTCGACCGTTTCGGCCTCGCCGTCTGCCTCGCGGTCTCCAACGGAGACGCGGTGCCCGACGGGCTGCGCGCCGCGCTCCCCGGGCTGCCCCCGCTCCTCGCGGCGAG
>NZ_LIIN01000267.1 GCF_001634385.1 Rathayibacter tanaceti
GAGACCCGATCGCCGGGCCCGATGCCCGAGGCGCGGAGGCCGGCGGCCAGCTCGCGGACCCGCCGCGAGAGCAGGCGCCACGAGACGGAGCGCGGCCCGCCGCCTCCGGGAGGCGCCATCTCGACCAGGGCGAGGGAGTCGTCCTCGGCGTGGCGATCGAGGTGCGCCCACAGCGGCTCGACGGGTGCGGAGGGGCGGCGGACGTCCGGAGCGGGATCACCGGCGAAGGGCTCGCCGTCGGCCGAGAGGTCACCCAGCCAGGTGAGCACCGCTGCGGAGTAGTCGACGTCCTCGGCGAGCAGATGGCCCGCTCCCTCGAAGCGGTGCACCTGCGCGTGCGGGAGGCGGTCGACCAGATCGTCGAGGTAGCGGTCGGAGAAGATCGGGTCGAGTGGACCCCAGAGCATCAGTGCGGGAGTGGCCAGGGCGCGCACGCCCTCGGCGATCCGGTGGAGCTCGTCCTCGCTCGGGTGCGCGGAGTCGACCGGGATGTCGGCGACGAAGCCGCCCACTCCCCCGCGACGCGCGGACGACAGGTAGGGGGCCCGGTACCCCTCCTTCACCGCGGAGGGGAGCGCCGGACGGCCCAGCGCGAGCGTCGCCTCGAGGAAGGCGGGGGTGCTGACGGTGGAGGCGCCCAGCACGCCCGAGGCGAGCGCGAGCCGCAGCGGCGCCGGGATCGGCGCGTCGGCACGCTGGTGCACCGCGGTGTTGAGGAGCATCGTGCCGCGCAGCTGCTCGGGGTGGTCGACCGCCCAGCCCAGCGAGACGACTCCGCCCCAGTCGTGGCCGAGGGTGACGACATCGGTCAGTCCGAGCACGTCGGTGAGATTCGACAGCTCGCGGACGCGGTCGGCGAGCGGATGCAGCGCGCCGGTGCGCTCCGAGAAGCCCATCTCGAGCTGGTCCACCGCGACCACGCGCCAGGCGGGGCCGCCGAGGCGGGCCGCCTCCAGCGTGGCGGCCGCGAGGCGGCGCCAGAGGTAGGACCAGGTGGGGTTGCCGTGCACGCACAGGATCGTGCCGACCGGCTCGACGGCCAGCGCCTCGCCCGTGTCGAGGAGGTGCCAGCGGCGCGGCACGCCCTCGGCGTCGGGAGCGTCGACGAGGCGCGACCAGGCGGGATCGATCCCGTCGAGCCCGGCCG
>NZ_LIIN01000268.1 GCF_001634385.1 Rathayibacter tanaceti
CCGGGACTCTGTCTCAATCCAAGTACGTCGAATTAGATCAAGCACCCCTCGGTCTTGCACTTTGGCCAGGAGGCCCTGCACGAGCTCCGCGGTCAGGGGGTGATCCCCGTCTTGCTTGGACCCCGAGGGCCGGCAGTCTGACAGTGCTCCTTGCATCAGTCCGAAAAGCCTGCCCGCTTGTCGCGCTGTTTCCGCTGTCAGCTCGTCTAGGCCTAAAGTCCTGCCAGGTAGAAACTCGAGCAGCACGAGGCACGAACCGTCCGAACTGCCGATGATCGTACCGTCACGCCGTCGGACAGGAGTGGGCACTGGTACACCCTTTTCCGCCAAGTGACTAAGAACTGACACTTCAAACTCAATCTCCTCCTGTAGCCTTCCGCGAGGCGAGAGCCGCAGTAGGAATTCGCCAGTCACAGTAGAGAGACGGTAGTTGGTATTGATTTGCCCCCCTGGCAATTGCTTGACCGAACGCAACTGACCTAGCCGATAATCGGATAGGATACTCTCGATTTCCTCTCCGCTTTTCTCTATCAGCGCTTTAATGCGTGCCATTTAAACTTCCCCCTTCTTAATTTCGGGCGCAGTTTCAGGCACCTGCTCCCGAGCACGTCCGACGGCTCTTCAATCAAGTCCTCTTCGAGCGCATCCTCATCAACCCCGACGAGACGATCACCGCCGACAAGGTCGCCCTCTTCGCCACTCTCCTCGGCCCCGACGCCCGCATCGCCGCCCGCGCGTACAACCTGCGGGCGACAGGCCCGAAACGCAAAAGACCCGCTCCAGAGAGCGGGTCTCGCGCCGAAGATCCTTCGGCAATTGCTTTTGCGAATGTTTTGAATAAGAACACTCTGGTGGATCCGAGGGGATTCGAACCCCTGACCTCTTCATTGCGAACGAAGCGCGCTACCAACTGCGCCACGGACCCGTGCCTTCCGAGCCGTCACCGGCCCGAACAACTCGTCCACACTAGCACGGACGAGCGGGCGCCTCGCACTCGCGTCAGGCCCCGCGGCGGCGCTGCAGCGCCTGGTCGAGGTCGATCGCGTCGACGCCGTCCACGACGCCCATGGAGGCGAAGCGGGAGGAGGGACGGGGCGCCTCGGGATCGGGCGCGGCGGCACGCGGGGCGCGCAGCGGAGCACCTCG
>NZ_LIIN01000269.1 GCF_001634385.1 Rathayibacter tanaceti
CGCTCCGAGCACCTCCGCGGCCCGCACGTCGGCCGAGCCGACCCGCTCGAGGGGCTGAGCCGCCGCGCGCTGGGCTTCGCCACCTTCTCGGTCGTCGGCGGCCTGTTCGCCACCGCCGCGATCCCCGCGTACGGCGCTCGCAGCACCTCCGCCACCGCGACCGGCCGCGCCGCAGCGAGCAGGGCGGGCCTCCAGAACCTCACCGTCTCGTCGGAGCCTCCGGCCAGACCGCGGTCCGCGACGCGTTCGCGGCTCCGACGCAGGCGCAGCTCGACGAGGCGAGCCGCCAGGCGGCCGTGCTCTCCGGGTCGAACAGCGGCGAGTTCTCGACCGTGCAGACGCGCGCGGTCGGCGACGACTACCCCTGGCCCTACGAGACCATCGACGACGACGGAGGCGGCCTCTCGCCCCTCGGCTACTACTACCGCGAGTGCGTCGACTTCGTGGCTTGGCGCCTCAACCGCGACGCCGGCCGCACCTCCGCACCGTGGAAGTACACCTGGGGGAACATCACGCCGCTCGGCGGCAGCGCCTACGAGTGGCCGGATAACTGGGCCGCCAAGGGCTGGGCCACCAGCAGCGTCCCGATCGTCGGCTGCGTCGCGTGGTGGACCTACAACCACGTCTCGTACGTGCAGAAGGTGAACGACGACGGCACCGTGCTCCTCGAGGAGTACAACTACGGCGGCAAGCACAGCTACGTGACCCGCACGTTCCCCGCGGCCCAGGTGCCGCTGTTCCTGTACCCGCCCGCCCTGTAGCGCCCGCCCTGCCTGTAGCGCCCGCGCCTCAGCGAACGAGCGCGGCCACGAGCGCGGCGAAGGCGGGCGACGCCGGGTCGACGAGGTCGAGGTGGCCGATGCCGGCGAGCTCGTGCAGGTGCACCGCGGGGTGGCGAGCGGAGTAGCGGCGGCTGTACGCGACGGGCACATCCTCATCGAGGGCGCCGTGGATCAGCGTGGTCGGCTGCAACGGCGCAGGCAGCTGCGCGGGATCGCGCCGGCGAGCAGCGCGAGGTCGCCGCCGAGCAGCTCCCCCACCGCGTCGTCACTGAGGCGGTCGGCAGAGGCGGCTCCGAGGTCGAGCACGCC
>NZ_LIIN01000270.1 GCF_001634385.1 Rathayibacter tanaceti
ACGCGGCGTTCTCTCGCACGGTCAGGTGCGGGAAGAGCAGCGGGTCCTGCGCGAGCAGGGCCACGGGGCGGCGGTGCGGAGGCGTCCAGCGACGCTCGTCGAAGAGTGTCGCCTCGCCGAGGTGCGCGCTGCCCGTGTCGGCGCGGGCGAGTCCGGCGATCAGCTCGAGCAGGGTCGACTTGCCCGCCCCGTTCGGCCCGAGGACGGCGATCGTCTCGCCGTCCTCGACCTCGAGCGCCGCATCGAAGCCGCGCTCGGCGAGCCGCGCGGCGAAGCGCAGGCTCACCGGCGCACCTCCCGGGACGAGCGGCCGTAGGCCAGACCGATCACGAGCACCGCGACCGCGACCAGCACCAGAGCGAGCGCCACCGCCGCGTCGGGGTCGGTCTCGCGCTGGAGGTAGATCTCGAGCGGGAGGGTCCGCGTCGTGCCCTCGAGGCTCCCTGCGAAAGTCAGCGTCGCTCCGAACTCGCCCAGTGCCCGCGCGAACGAGAGGATCGCTCCCGAGGCCAGCCCGGGCAGGATCAGCGGCAGAGTGATCCGCCGCAGCACCGTGCCGGGCGAGGCGCCCAGGGTCGCGGCGACCGCCTCGTAGCGGGAGCCGGCGCTGCGCAGGGCCCCCTCCAGAGTGAACACCAGGAATGGCAGAGCCACGAAGGTCTGCGCGAGCACGACGGCCGTGGTCGAGAACGCGATGCGGATCCCCAGCGCCTCCAGCGCCCCGCCGAGCAGGCCGAGCCGCCCGAAGGTGGCGAGCAGCGCGAGACCGCCGACGACGGGCGGCAGCACGAGCGGGAGGAGGACGAGCGAGCGGAGCAGGCGCTGCCCGGGGAACGCGGTGCGCGCGAGCACCAGCGCCATCGGAGTGCCGAGCAGCAGGCAGAGCAGGGTGGCGGCGGCGGCGGTGCGCAGGCTGAGCAGGAGGGCAGCGACCGAGGAGTCGGAGGTGATCAACGGCACGAGCTGCGGCCAGTCGACCCTGGTGAGGATCGCGGCGAGGGGCAGCAGCACCAGCAGGGCGCCGGCTGCGGCGGCCGCGACGACCCAGCCCGGCAGGCCGGAGCCGGTGCGGGG
>NZ_LIIN01000271.1 GCF_001634385.1 Rathayibacter tanaceti
GGCGGGATCGACGGGGGCGTCCGCGGCGTCATCGGCAGCGGCCCGATACCAGACCAGGCGGTCCTCGCCGCCGAGCAGGCCGAGCGCGAGAGCGGCCCGGCCCTCGTCGTCGACAGTGCTGTTGCGGAGCAGGTCGGCGTCGCCGACCGCGGTGACGGTGGCGCCTCCCGGGCCGTCGGCGCTGACCAGGGCGAACGCGTCGTCGCCCGTGGGGAAGCAGCCGGTCACGCCCGCGTCGAAGGCACGGTAGCTGCTGCCTCCGGAGGGGAGCGTGCCGGCGCGCTCGGCCGCGGGCAGACCGCAGTCGGCGCGCAGCACTCCCTCGTCGCGGGGGGAGCCGGCGAAGCGGACGCCCGGCAGCAGGGACTCCAGCGCCGCGCCGCCGGGCCGGACGAGGACGACGGAGTCCGATGCGAAGGCGAGCCGGCGGTACTGCTCCTCCTCCAGCGCGGTCTCCGGATCGTCGACGAGGAGCGTCGCCCCCGGAGCGAGAGCGGAGAGAGCGGAGGCGAGGTCGTCGGCGCGCACCACCTCGACGCCCTCCTCGCGGAGCACCTGCGCCACAGCGCGCGCGCCGTCCGGTGCCGCACTGTCGACGTCGAGGTCGGGAGCCGGGACGCGGGCACCGGTGCCGACGATGAGCAGGAGGGTGCCGACGGCGACGATCCCGACGAGCACCGCCCAGATCCGGCCGCGCCGCAGCATCGCCCCGAGCGTCGGAGTCGTGACCGAGTCGACGCTCATCGGGCGGCCCCGAGCGCGTCGAGGGCGGGCGACACGGCGGCGAGCTCGCGATCGAGCGCGACGACCCGCTCGTACTCGTCGGGTCCGCACGGCAGTCCGAGGTAGCGCACGCGGTCGAAATCATCCGCTGCTCCCCGCAGCGCCGCTGCCGAGGAGGGGAAGGCCGCCGACGCGCGCAGCGCCAGACCGTGCGCCGTGGTGCCCGGAGACACCCGCAGCACGGTCCGCTCGTCGAGCGAGCGCACCAGGGCCCGGAAGCGCTCGACGAGGGCCTCGTCCCAGGCGCCCCGTGCGGCCGCCGCCTCGGCGAGGGAGCG
>NZ_LIIN01000272.1 GCF_001634385.1 Rathayibacter tanaceti
GGCCGGGCATCGTCGTCGCACGGACACGGCCCTCGCGCTCACGGGCCTCGCGGCGGGTCAGCGGCGCGGCGGCGGGAACGTCGCGGGGATCGGCGGGAGCGGCGGGACTGGTGGAACGAGGGGGCACAGAGGTCTCACGGGTCGGCGGCGCGGCGGGGGAACCGGCGCAGGATCAGGGGAAGCGCCATGTCACCAGGCACGGGTGGGAGACCTGTATGACGGGCCTCCGAAAGCGCTCCGAATAACAGTACGGTAACGAGCGGCGCGTGTCACGCCCGATCGTGCCCGTCTCTGATCGATCGGGAGGTCAGGTCGTGGTTTCGGGCGCGTAATCGGGTGCATCCGGAAGTCCGAAGAGCCGCTCAAGCGTGGGGATCCCGGCATCGTGCAGGTAGTGCGAGAGCTCGGTGCCGACGTAGCGGAGGTGGTACGGCTCCGACTCGTAGCCGGTGATCGGCGTCGTCTCCGGCTTGTACCGCACGAGGAAGCCGAAGCGGTGCGCGTTCGCCCCGACCCACTTCCCCTCGGCCGTGTCACCCCAGCAGATCTCGAGCGCGCAGGTACCCGAGGCGCCGACGACATCGACCGCCCACCCGGTCTGGTGCTCACTGTGCCCCGGGCGCGCGCTGGTCGCGTCCGCCCCCGCCTGCCCGCGCGAGGAGACCCAGCCGGCGTAGACGCTCACCTGAGTCTCGTAGGAGCGGTAGGCACTCTGCACCGCGAGCGAGAGACCCGCCTCACTGTTCGCCGCGCGAACAGAGGGACCAGCGCGTCGGCAGTCGCCTGCCGCATCGGCTGCCGGTTGACGAAGGGGACGTCGGGGAAGACGAGGTCGGCCGGGATGTAGTCGACGGGCGCGAGCGTCCGCAGCTTGTTGACGACGACCCAGATGCTCGCCGGGTCGTCGACGGAGTGGGCGCCGAGGTCGATCCCCGGAGTCGGCGCGGGAGTCGCGGTCGGCCCCGCGGTCGGGTCCACCGTCGACGTCCCCTCGGCGGTGGCGACCGCGGTCGGCCCCGGAGTGGTCGGCGCAGCCGAGGAGGGCGCGGTCGACGGCGAG
>NZ_LIIN01000273.1 GCF_001634385.1 Rathayibacter tanaceti
CTCGCCAGGACCTCGACCGTGCGCCGCGCGCGCTCGGCCGCGGGCAGCCGTCCGTGCAGGCGGAACGCATCGCCGATCTCGCGGCCGATCGGGCGCAGCGGGTCGAGCGAGAGCAGCGCATCCTGCGGGACGAAGCCCACGGATCCACCGCGCAGCCTCCGCAGGATGCGCTCGCCGGCGCCGACCACCTCCGCACCGCCGACACGGACGCTGCCGGTCACCGCGCCTCCGCTCAACCCCAGCAGGGCCCGCGCGGTGACGCTCTTGCCCGACCCGGACTCGCCGACGATCGCGACGCACTCCCCCGGCTCGACCCGGAACGAGATCCCGTGCACGACCTCGACCCCGTCGAACGCGACCCGCAGGCCATCGACGACCAGCGCGCTCACCGCACCCCCCGGAGGCGCCCGCCGAGGACCGTCGTCGCGATCGTGGTCAGCACGATCGCGAGCCCGGGGAACACGGTCAGCCACCAGGCGCTCGCGAGGTAAGTGCGACCTGCCGAGAGCATCGCGCCCCACTCGGGCGCCGGCGGCTCGGTTCCCAGGCCCAGATAGCTGAGGGCGGACGCCCAGACGATCGCCTGACCGACACCCAGCGTCGCGAGCACGGCGAGGGGCGCGAAGGTGTTGGGCAGCACGTGCCGCAGCAGGATGCGGGCAGGCGAGTGCCCGAGCACGCGCGCCGCCTCGACGTAGCCGGAGTCGCGGATGCCGAGGAGCTGGGTGCGCAGGATGCGGGCGTACCCGGGCGCGGTCGAGAGGCCGACGGCGATCGTCGCGGGGACGACTCCGGGGCCCGTGACCACGATCACCAGCAGCGCCAGCAGCAGCGCGGGGAACGCGAAGAGGACCTCGAGGATCCGGCCGACCACTCCGTCGACGAGCCGCCCGCCGAACGCGGCGACCACTCCGAGCAGCGCGCCCAGCACCAGCCCGATGGCCGTGGCGCTCACGCCGATCAGCAGGGAGGCGCCCGCTCCGGCGAGGAGGCGGCTCAGCACGTCGCGACCCGACTCGTCGGTGCCGAGGAGGTGGGCGGCGCTCG
>NZ_LIIN01000274.1 GCF_001634385.1 Rathayibacter tanaceti
CACGGGGGTCGGCGCGGAGGAGGGCCCGGCGACGACCCGGATGCCGGCGAGCTCGGCCCGCAGCTCCGCCGCGTCCGGGGCGGAGTCGGCGGCCAGCGCCGTCACCAGCGTCACGTCGTGCCCCGTCGCGGGCGAGCATCCGCGCGACGAGTCCCGCGCCGCCGGCCCGGGCGCTGCGGGCCGACACGTCCACCACCGGCACGGGTGCGTCGGGGCTCAGCCGCTCGGCCGGACCGGAGAGGTCGACGTCGAGCATCACGTCGCCCACGACCGCGAGCCGCAGCCGGCTCACGAGGCGGCCGCCGTCCGGGCGCGGATCCGATGCTCGAACGCGCGGCACAGCGCGTGCACGAGCACCAGCTGCGCCTCCTGGACGTTGGCGCCGTGGCCCTCGAGAGCGATCGACTCGTCGCACAGCTCGGTGAGCGGGTTCGGTCCGCCGCCGGTCAGTGCCCAGGAGCGGGCGCCGGCGGCGCGGGCGGCCTCCGCCGCATGCAGGAGGTTGGCGCTGCGCCCGCTGGTCGAGAGCAGCACCACCACGTCGCCGGCGCGGGCGTGCGCAGTGACCTGGCGTGAGAACACGTGGTCGAAGCCGTAGTCGTTGCCGATGGCGGTGAGGCTCGAGGTCTCGGCGTGCAGCGAGATCGCCGAGAAGGGGATCCGGTCGCCGTCGAAGCGGCCGACCAGCTCCGCGGTGAGGTGCTGCGCCTCCGCGGCCGAGCCGCCGTTCCTGCGGCGAGAAGGCGGGCGCCGGAGTGCAGACGGTCGGCGAGGTCGACGCCCCAGGCGGCGATCCGCTCGGAATGGTGCTGGAGCTGCGCGACAGCGTCGACCGCGAGCGCCACGTGGTCGTCGACGAGGCGCCGGGCGGCGTCCGTCGGAGTGTCCAGAACGGTGTCGATGGTCATCGTCGCGGAGCCGCCTTCCGGGTGGTGGGGATGAGGGGGCGCTCGTGGCGCCGGTGAGGACGGCCTCGTCGCCGATCGCGGCGAGGGTCGAGCGGTAGGCGCGCTCGGTGTCCGCGGCGACGCGGTCCCAGGAGTA
>NZ_LIIN01000275.1 GCF_001634385.1 Rathayibacter tanaceti
CGGGGGCGACGAGCTCGGGGCCGGCGACGAGGGTGAGGTGCGGGCGGTTGCTCGCGGACGTGTGCAGCGCGAGGCTGGGGATGCCGGCCGCGTCGAGCGCCTGCCACTGACCGCGGACGCGCGCGTCCGACTCCGGGTCGAGGAGGACTTCGACGCTGCGCACTCCCCCATCCTGCCGGTCCGCCGCGAGCGACGGCTCCGCGTCGGGCCTGCGAGTGTCCAGGAGACACTCGCGGGAGCGGGCGGGACGAGCGGGACGAGCGTCAGCCGACCGTCACGAGGGCGGCGAACAGCTCCGGCGCGCGGCGGTCGACGATGCGGCCGCCCACGCGGATCCCGATCAGCGCGAACGCCGAGCCGAGCACGAGCGCCAACGCCAACGAGACCACCCCGAGCACCGTGTCGCCGCCGATCAGCGATATCGCGCCCAGCACGATCGAGGGCAGCGAGAGCAGACCTGTCGCGGCCATGCTGCCGAACATCACCACGCTCGAGATCATCCCCGAGCCCGGCGGAGTCTTCAGCGGGCTGTCCCCCGGCGCCGGCACGGGGTACACGACCAGCGACGACGCGACACTCGAGACGCCGAAGCCGCTCAGCACCAGGGCCAGCGACATCCCGAGCACGCCGGGGATCGCCTCCGGACGCCCCGCGTACAGGCAGGTGCCGACGGCGACGACGAGCACCGCCGGGACGCCGATCAACGCTGCGGCGACGACGCGGCCGGCGCGATCGGCCGACCCCGTCACTCCTGAGCTGACATGGGCCGCCCAGGCGGTGCCGTCGTAGGAGACGTCGGCGCAGAGGGTCACCCCGAAGATCAGGCCGATGAGGAGCGCCGAGAGCACGACGAAGGAGTCGCCCCCGCTTCCGATGGCGGAGTAGAAGACGGCGAGCACCACGACGGCCGGGACCACCAGCAGTCCCCGGCTGTAGCGCGGATCGCGCCACCAGTAGCCGAGCGCCCGGGCGGCGACGGCGCCGGTGGGGGGTTCCGGGGAAGCGCCCGAAGAGGCCGAGGCCGGCCGATCCGGAGGCGG
>NZ_LIIN01000276.1 GCF_001634385.1 Rathayibacter tanaceti
GGCCGATGAGGCGGGCGCGCGCTCCCGAGTCGGCGACGACGCCCGCGCGGCGGCGGTGCGGCCACGCCGGGTCGAGCGGCACGAACGCCGCGCCCGAGATCAGGATGCCGAGGATCGCGGCGACCATCTCGGCGCTGCGGTGCATGTCGATCGCGAACACCGTCTCGGGACCGGCCCCGAACTCCTCGCGCAGCACGCGGGCGATCCGCGCCGCAGCACCCAGCAGCGTCTGGTAGTCGATCGACCGGTCGCCGTCGACGACCGCGGTCGCGGACGGATCGCTCTGCGCTCGGGCGACGATCATCTCGACGACGTCGCGGTCCGACGGGCAGCGTCCCGTGTCGTTGCGTGTGGCCAGCAGCAGCGTGCGTTCGGCATCGTCGACGAGGCGGTGCGCGCTCAGCGGCGCGTCGGAGGCATCGACGGCGGAGGCCACGAAGGCGGCGAGCGCCGACGCGTGGGCCGAGAGCTCGAGACGATCGGCTCGGCCGCGCACGACGATCCGCAGTGAACGGCGGTCGATCTCACCCTCAGCCACGACATCGAGATCGGTCGAGGGCCCCACCCAGGTGGACCGCGAGATGCCGTCGTCACCGCCCGCCCCGAGCAGGACATTGATGCCCGGCGCGACGAGCGCGGGGGCACCGAACCGGCTTCGGAGCGCCCGGGCGACGGCGTCGGGGTCGGCGCCGTGGTGCGGACGCCCTGCGCGGAGCGCGTCGTCGAACGAGCGCAGATACGCCTCGACGGTCGTGTCGCGGTCGACGACGGGCACGAGCGGCACGACCGCGGAGCGCATCTCGACCGCGTGCGGGTCTCCGGGGCCGGCCACCGCGAGACGCACCGCGTGCGCGCCGCCCCCCTCGGACCGTCGCCGTATAGGCGCCGATGAGTCCGGCGAGCGTCCGCCCGATGCTCAGCCGCACCGTGCGGCGAGTACGGGCAGGGCGCCGACGAGGTCGGGGGCGAGCTCGACGGCGCTGCTCCGGATGCCACGCGTGGGGCGCTCGAGTCAGGCCGTC
>NZ_LIIN01000277.1 GCF_001634385.1 Rathayibacter tanaceti
TTCGGAAGCCGAGGGTCTGCCTGGGTCGGTCGTTGAGTTCGTCGGCGATCGCGTTGAGGTAGGGCTGGTGGTTGGTGATCTCGATGCCCTTGGGGAGGTATTCGCGGATCAGACCATTGGTGTTCTCGTTCGAGGGCCGCTCCCACGGGGACCGCGGGTGCGCGAAGTAGACGGGCAGCTCGGTGGCGAGGGTGAGCTGCGCGTGCCGGGCCATCTCGGTGCCCTGGTCCCATGTGAGGGAGCCGCGCAGATGCGCGGGCAGATCGTCGACCCGGTCGATGAGAGCGTCGGCGACGCCGTCGGAGTCTTTTCCGTCGGGTAGTCCCAGGATGATCGCGAAGCGCGAGTGCCGCTCCACCAGGGTGATCGCCGCGGTCTTGCCGTGCGCTCCGATGATCAGATCTCCCTCCCACGCGCCGGGAACACGCCGGTCCGACGCCTCCTCGGGCCGGTCATCGATGGAAACCATGCCCACAATGCGTCCGCCGGTGCGTTCCCCGAGCGGCCGGCGTCGCTTGCGGGTCGTCTGTTTCGAGCGCAACAGGATGCCTTCGCGGGCGAGTTCGCCCTTGGGGTGGGCGTAGATCCATCGGTAGATCGCCTCGTGGGACACGGTGCGGCCTGCGGCGTCGGGTGAATGCGTCATCGTGTCAACGCTCGCGTCCGCCGCCTCCAGGCGCAACCGGCCCGCGATCTGCCGCGGCGTCCGCGAACGCTTCAGATCCGCTCGAACCCGCGCCGACAGCACAGAATCGGCATCGATCAGTCGCTCCTGCGGACGGGCTCGCCGCTTGCGAGCCTTCGTCTGCGCCGAGACGGGCTGATACCCGCGGGTCTTGAGCGAGTTCCGGCTCCGCTCACGCCACACGACCGTCCGGTCGCGGTCGATCAACTCGGCGATCTCCCGATCGCTCAGCCCCTGCTTGATCCCGACCGCGATCTGAGCCCGATCCTCAAACGACAACTGCCGACGCACCACCAGCAACCCCCTCCGTTGCTACGACGCTATGACACCG
>NZ_LIIN01000278.1 GCF_001634385.1 Rathayibacter tanaceti
GCGGGAGGCGCCCCTCGACCCAGAGCCGGCCAGCGGAGTCGACGCGCCCGACATCGCCAGTGCGGTGCCAGCGCTCGCCCGCGACCGCCCCGGTGCGCGCCGCGCGATCGGTCAGCCAGAGCCGCTCGTAGTGGTCCTCGACGTGCCCGGCCGAGACGACGATCTCACCCGTGACGTCCTCGACATCGAGAGGCTCGTCGTCCGCGTGCCCGTCGTCGTCGAGCGGCGCGATGCGCAGGCGCACCCCCGCGGCTGGCGCTCCGACGCAGACGCCGCCGCGCGGGTCCGGATCGGACGCGGCGTCGAGGATCCCCTCGAGCGACGCGTCGGTCAGCAGCAGCGCCTCGGTCATGCCGTAGGGAGTGTGCGCGGAGGCGTTCGGCATCAGCGACTGTGCCTCGCCGAGCAGCCCGGCCGAGACGGGGGCGCCCGCCGAGAGGAAGGTGCGGACTCCGGCGAGGGCGCGGTGGTCGTCGGCGCTCAGCGCGCCGGCCGTCGCGACCACGTTGGTCAGGGCGGCGGGCGAGAGGAAGAGCACGGTCGCCTCGACCCGAGCGGCCGCCGCCGCGACAGCCGCGGCGGTGAGGGTGCGCGGCGCGGTCACCTCCATCTCGGGAGTCGCGGATCGGGTGCCCAGCGCAGGCCCGAGCAGCGCGAACGGCGCGAAGCCTGCGACGAGCCCGGTCCCCGGACCGACGCCGTACTGGCGGGCGAGCGCGTCACGGACTCCGGCGAGCTGCCGGTGCGTGTAGACCACGCCCTTCGCCGGGCCTGTGGATCCAGAGGTGAACAGGATCGCGGCTTCGGAGTCGGGCGCAGGCGGATCGCCGAGCGCTCCGGGTCGGTGGCGAGCTCGGCGCGGCCGAGCTCCATCAGCTGGGCGAGCGAGGCGTCGACGCCGAGGGCCGAGACAGCACTGCGGGGCAGGGTCTGCGTCGAGATGCGTCCGCCGGGCCAGCGCAGGGCGCGGGCGACGCTCAGGCCCGGCAGCGCGCCGACCAC
>NZ_LIIN01000279.1 GCF_001634385.1 Rathayibacter tanaceti
CCGCTGCGAGCAGGGCGGCCTTGCCGCCCGGCCCCGCGCAGAGGTCGAGCCAGCGCTCTCCTGTCCGCACCGGGCGGGCCCGGGAGAGCGCGAGGGCGGCGAGCTGCGAACCTCGTCCTGCACGCGCAGCCGGCCTTCGTGCACCGCGGGGAACGCCTCCGGATCGCCTCCCGTGCTGGTCAGACCGACCGGCGAGAAGCGATCGGGCTCGGCACCCGGAAGGTCGTCGGACGAGGCCAGTCCGGGCAGGGCGACGAGGTTCACCCGGGGTGCGGCGTTGTCGGAGGCGAGGAGCGCGTCGAGCTCGTCGGCCGCGCCCTCTGCGGCCAGGGCTCGACGCAGCGCGCGCACGATCCAGACGGGATGCGAGTGCAGAGCGGCGATCCGGTCGTCCCCCGAGACAGCCGCCTCGGAGACCCGCTCGCGCCACTGCCGAGCACTCGAGCGCGAGACCGTGCGCAGGACGGCGTTGGCGAACGCGACCGCTCCCCGGGAGGAACCGGCGGCCACGAGTGCGACGCTCTCGTTGACGGCGGCGTGAGGCGCGATGCGCGTGGCCAGCAGCTGATGCACGCCGAGTCGCAGAGCGTCGAGGACCGGTGCGTCGATGGCGTCGACTGCGCGACCTGCTGCAAGCGCGATCACGCGGTCGTAGTAGCCGGACATCCGCAGCGTGCCGTAGCACAGCTCGGTCGCGAGCCCGGCGTCAGCGGACGAGAGCGCGGCCGCGCGGATCCGCGCGGGCAGGACGAGGTTCGCGTAGGCGTCAGACCCGCTCACCGCGAGGAGCACGTCGTAGGCGACTCGGCGGGCGGGAGCGGCACCGGCGCTCACGCGAGGACCGTGCTCTCGCGGAGACCGCGCGCCCACGCCGCCCCGGGCATCGGAGTCCTCCCCGCCGGCTGGACGGTCACCAGCTCGACGGCGCCGTCGGCCGTGCCCACCAGTGGCGCGCCCGGAGTCGACGCAGCACCC
>NZ_LIIN01000280.1 GCF_001634385.1 Rathayibacter tanaceti
CACCGCACCGGTTCGAACGGCGCTCAGCAGATGATGGCGCGTGCAGCCGGCTGCGGCGAGCTGAGCCGCAGAGGCGAAGCCGCCCAGCTCGGCGAGCACGGCGAGTAGTCGGTCCATCCGGCAACGATGACCGGCGGGCAGCCGCGTCGGCACCAACCGACCGCGGTCTGTGGAGAGCGGGCCTCGTCCGCCGTCTGTGGAGAAACGCTCGGCGACCGCTCCTCGACGGAGGACTCGACGCCGCCCCCTCATAACAAAGGCTGAGACCTCGTGAGCCGCCTCCCGAGGGCGGATCTGAGCTCTCAGCCTTCGTTCTGCAGGCGGATCAGGCGAAGGCCTCGATCGGCGGGCAGGCGCACACCAGGTTGCGATCGCCGTAGGCCTGGTCGACGCGGCGGACCGGTGGCCAGTACTTGCCGCGCACGAGCGAGCGGACCGGGTAGACCGCCTCCTGGCGACTGTAGGGGTGGGTCCACTCCTCGGCCACCAGGCACTCGGCCGTGTGCGGAGCGCCTCGCAGCGGGTTGTCGTCCAGCGGCCACTCCCCCGCGCCGACCCGGTCGGCCTCGGCCCTGATCCCGATCATCGCCTCGATGAAGCGGTCGATCTCGGCGAGGTCCTCACTCTCGGTCGGCTCGACCATCAGGGTCCCCGCGACGGGGAAGCTCATGGTCGGTGCGTGGAAGCCGTAGTCGATGAGGCGCTTGGCCACGTCGTCCACCGTCACTCCGGTCGCGGCCGTGAGCGGGCGGATGTCGAGGATGCACTCGTGCGCGACCAGGCCGTTCTCGCCGGTGTACAGCACGGGGAAGTGTTCGCGGAGGCGCGCGGCCACGTAGTTCGCCGAGAGGACGGCGGCGCCGGTCGCGGCACGCAGCCCCTCCTCGCCCATCATCCGGGCGTAGGCCCACGAGATCGGCAGGATGCTAGGGCTGCCGTAGGGCGCCGCCGACACCGGGGCACCGCCGTG
>NZ_LIIN01000281.1 GCF_001634385.1 Rathayibacter tanaceti
TCGGCTCGGCCAGCAGCAGGAGCCCGGCGGTCGCGAGGACCGAGAGCACGAAGCCGAGTCGCCCCGCGATCGGCGGATCGGCGACCACGAGCAGGACGACCGTCGCCAGCAGGGCCGGCACTGCCGCTCCCGAACGCCGGCCGAGCCGAGCGAGGAGCACGACGGTCGCCATCACCGCCGCCCGCACCACACTCGGCTCCGGTGTCACGAGCACGACGAAAGCGCCGAGCACCGCGAGCGCCGCAACGGTCCGGAGGCGCCGGCCTGCGCCGAGGAGCGCCGCGACCATCCATCCGGCCAGCACGACGACCGCGCAGTTCGCCCCCGAGACCGCGGTGAGGTGGGTGAGGGAGGCGGTGCGCATGTCCTCCTCGAGCCCCGCGTCGAGCGCGGACGTGTCGCCGGTGGCGAGTCCCGGCAGCAGTCCCGCGACATCGCCGCCGACCCGAGCCGCCCGCTCAAGGAAGCTCGAGCGGAGAAGCTCCGCCACCGCGGCCGCACCCTCCGGTCCGCGCCGCTCCACGATCCTCGAGGCGGTGAGCAGGGTCGCCTCGCCGACGGCCCCCTCTCCCGGCCCCGCGCGCGCCTCGAGCACGAGCTCGGAGGCGACCGGGAGGCGCCCGCCCGGCTCGGCCAGCAGGACGCGGACCGGAGCCGCCACCGCCTCGTCTCCGATCCGCAGCGCCGTCGCCTCGAACCAGACCCCGCCGGTGCGAAGCGGTCGTGCTCCCGTGTCGACGCGGACCGTGACGACCGTCTCGGCGCGGTCCTCGGCGGCCGAGCGGAGCGCCTGCGGGTGGTCTCCGGGCGCGGACACGACGACGGAGGTCAGGGCGAGCGCGGCCCCGGCCGCAGCGACCAGGACGACTCCCGACAGCGCGCGCACTCGGTCACTCCTCAGCAGGAGCAGGCCGGCCGCCGCGCCGACGAGCGACCACGCCACCGGCGCAGCGCGCAGTTCCCGC
>NZ_LIIN01000282.1 GCF_001634385.1 Rathayibacter tanaceti
TCCGGCCGGCCGGCGGACCGGCTCCGCTCGCCGACGACCACGGCGAAGCAGAGTTCGTCGGCGACGACAGCCGGGCCTGGGGGCGGTCCGCGCTACGCCGAGCTGGAGGCCTACGTCGCGAGCCTCGGCGGCGAGTTCGACCTCGGCGAGGCGTTCAGCGGGGCTCCGGAGCAGACGCGCCGCCCCGTCGACCTGCTCGGCCTGCTCGAGATCGCCCACCGCGGTGGACTGCGCGAGGGCGAGGGCTACTCCATCGTCAGCGCCCGCCGACCCGACGGGACCGTGCGCCGCTTCGCTTTCGGCTCCGTCACCGCCCTCACCGAGAAGGAGACCGACGATGACTGAGCCCGCCGAGTCCGCCGTCGATCCGTTCATCGCCCCGGTGGCAATGGAGGAGGACCCGGACGAGCTCTTCCCGGGCGATCGCGGCGTCCTCGACACCGAGGTGCGCCGCGTTCTCGTGCACGTGCTCCAGCGGCGCTTCCTCCTCGCCGACCGGCACCGCGAGCAGTGGACCGTGTTGCTGGAGCACCGGCAGCTGATCGAGTCGCGCCTGAACGATCTGTTCGTCCGGCTCGTCGTCGACCACGAGCGCGGAGTCGCCTACAAGCAGCAGGTCCGCTCGGACGAGGTCGAGATGCCGGTGCTGCTGCGCGATCTGCCCTACACCCGCGCCGAGACGCTGGTGCTGGTGCATCTGCGCACCGTGCACCAGCGGGAGTCGGCCTCGGGCGAGCCGTCGGCGCGGGTGGACGTGGAGGAGGTCGAGCAGACCGTCCTCAGCTACTTCGCCGATGCCGAGCGCGACACCGCCCGGCGGCAGCGGATGGTCCGCAAGGCGCTCGAGCGGCTGGGCCGCGACGGCATCGTCGACGAGGAGTCGGCGGGTCGCTACCGGATCAGCCCGGTCGTCGAGATCGTGTTGAGCGCCGGGAAGCTGCGCGAGTTGAGCGAGT
>NZ_LIIN01000283.1 GCF_001634385.1 Rathayibacter tanaceti
CCTCCTCGACCGCGGCGGCGGCACCGCGGTCGGCGGCTCCGGCGGCGGCGGCGAGGAGGCGCGGCAGCGCGAGACCGGCGCGGCGCTGCTCCTCGTCGAGGTAGCGGTTGCGGCTGGAGCGGGCGAGTCCGTCCTCCTCCCGCACGATGTCGACGGCCTCGATCACGACGGGCAGGTCGAGGTCGCGGACCATGCGGCGCACGAGGAAGAGCTGCTGCGCGTCCTTCTGCCCGAAGAGCGCGACGTCGGGCTGCGCGATGTTCAGGAGCTTCGCGACGACGGTGAGCATCCCATCGAAGTGGCCCGGCCGCGCGCGGCCCTCGTAGAGCGCGCCGACCTCCCCCGCGACCACACGCGTCGACGACGGACCATCCGGGTACATCTCGACGGCTCCCGGGGCGAAGACGACGTCGACGCCCGCCGCGTCGAGCAGCGCGGTGTCGCCCGCAAGGTCGCGCGGATAGCGGTCCAGGTCCTCGGTGGGACCGAACTGCAGCGGATTCACGAAGATCGACACGATGACGAGGTCGGCGAGCTCGCGAGCCCGCTCGACGAGCGCGAGGTGACCGGCGTGCAGAGCGCCCATCGTCGGCACAAGGGCGACGCGGGACCCGACTCGCCGCGCCTCCTGGACCGTCTCGCGGAGGACGTCGATGCGCTGGAGGGTCCTGATCACCCGTCGATGCTACCGGCGCAGCGGAGGCCCCGGGCGGGAACGCCTAGAGAACAGGGACCCTGGCACCACTCCGTACGGGGACTCCTGTCCATGAACGATCGGACGTCCGCCACCAGACGGCGCCAAGAATCCACGTCGCTGATCGGCCCCTCTCTCGAGCCGATTGAGCGGGGCATGCCGATTAGCATCGAAACGATCGTTTAGCGCGCTGAGTGCGGG
>NZ_LIIN01000284.1 GCF_001634385.1 Rathayibacter tanaceti
TGCCGCGTGCTCGCGCTGGACGAGCCGACGGCGGCGCTCGACGAGGAGTCGGAGCGCGCGCTGCTCACCGGGCTCCGGATGCTCGCGGACCGCGGCGTGATCGTCGTGGTCGCCACCCACCGGCCGGCGACCATCGCGGCGGCCGACTCCGTGCTCGCCCTGTCCGCCGAGGCGGTCGTCCGATGAAGCGCACCGAGGTCCTCCGCGCGGCGATGCCGGGCCCGCGCCGCTTTCTCCCGGGGCTCTCCTTCGGGCTGCTGTCCGCCGCCTCCGTCGTGGCGCTGCTGGCCTGCTCGGCCTGGTTGATCGTGCGAGCGGCCGAGCAGCCGCCGATCCTCTTCCTCTCGATGGCCGTCGTCGGGGTGCGCGGGTTCGCTCTCGCGCGCGCCTTCTTCCGCTATGTGGAGCGGCTGACGGGGCACGACGCGGCCTTCCGCGCCCTCGGGGAGCTGCGGGCGGGCGTCTACGAGCGTCTGGTCCCCGTCGCTCCCGACGGTCTCGGCCGCGTGCGCCGCGGTGACCTGGTCTCGCGGGTGGTGGCCGACGTGGACGCGCAGCAGGACGTGCCGCTGCGGATCGTGCAGCCGCTGCTGGTCTCGGCCGTCGTCGCGGCGCTCTCGGTGACCGGTGTCTGGCTGCTCCTGCCGGCAATGGGTGCGGTGCTGCTGGTGCTGGTCGTCCTCGCATTCGTGGGCGGTGCCGTGGGCAGTGGGCTGCTCTCGGCGCGCGCCGACCGTGAGCTCGCCCCCCTGCGCGGCGAGCTGGCGGAACGGCTGAACCTCCTGGTCACGAGGCTCGACGTGCTGATCGCCTTCGACGCGGCCGGGGAGGCGATGGCCGATGTCGCCCGGGTGGAGGAGGCGCTCGCGCGCGCGCCCGCCCGCTCG
>NZ_LIIN01000285.1 GCF_001634385.1 Rathayibacter tanaceti
CCGCCTGCTCGCGCTGCGCGCCTGGGGCCCCTCGTCCCCCTGGAACACCGACGCCGCCAGGATGCTCGCCGCCTCCGCCCGCGCCGACGCGAGCGCGGCCGCAACCCGTCTGCGCCTCCCGGCCCTCGTCGTCGCCTGCACCGCCGACGCCGTCGTGGGTGTCGAAGGCTCGGAGGCCCTCCTCGGTGCGATCGAGGACGCCCGCTACTGCCTCATCGACTCCGGGCACGCGGTCCTGGCCGAGCGGCCCGCCGAGCTGCTCGCCGTGCTCGAGCGCTTCGTCACCGACCCCCGCCGCGACCCGGCGGGCAGTGTTCTCGAGCGGATGACCGTCTGATGGCCGTCGAGGTCGACGTCGTCGTGATCGGGGCAGGGTTCGCCGGCCTCGGAGCGGCGACGCGCCTCGAGCGCCGCGGCGGCACCTCCTTCGTCGTGCTCGAGCGCGCGGAGCGCGTCGGCGGAACGTGGCGCGACAACGTCTACCCCGGCGTCTCCTGCGACATCCCGTCGCACCTCTACTCCTACTCGTTCGCCCCCGAACCCGACTGGTCCGCGTTCTACGCGCCCGGTGCCGAGATCCAGGCCTACCTCGAGCGTGTCGTCGAGCGCGAGCGGCTCGGGCCGCGCCTGCGGCTGGGCACCGAGGTCCTCGAGGCGGTTTTCCAGGAGGAGGCGGGCCGCTGGTCCGTGCGCACGTCCCGCGGCGACTACTCGGCCGGCGCGCTCGTGGTCTGCGCCGGGCGGCTCTCGGAGCCGCGGCTGCCGACGGTCCCCGGCCTCGATTCGTTCCCGGGCCCGGCCTTCCACTCGGCGCGCTGGCGCGAGGAGGTCGAGCTCGACGGCGCTCGGGTCGGGATCGTCGGCTCGGGCGCCTCCGCGGT
>NZ_LIIN01000286.1 GCF_001634385.1 Rathayibacter tanaceti
GGCTCGAGCGCGCCCTCGGCCGCGCGCACGGCGAGCACCTTGAGGCGCACGTCGCCCGCGGCCGTGGAGGCGCCGGGCTCCGGCGTCACGCCGCGCACCAGCGCGAGGATCCGCGTCGAGGAGAGACTCCAGTCGATGCGGCCGTCCGCGGCGTCGAGCTTGGGGGCCAGCGTCACCTCTCCGGTCTGCGGAGTCGCGACCGCGCGCCCCTGGTCGAGCCCGTCGACGACGCCGAGGGTGAGCCCCGCGCCGCTGACGGCGAGGACCTCCAGCAGCTCGCCGGCCGTCCGCTCCTGCGCGTCCTCGGCGAGCTCGGCGTAGACGTCTCCGGCATCCAGCTCGGCGACCAGCTGGAACACGCTCGCGCCGATCCGCGACTCGCCCGCCATCAGCGCGCGCTGGACCGGAGCCGCTCCCCGCCAGCGTGGCAGCAGCGAGAAGTGCAGGTTGATCCACCCGAGCCGAGGGACGGCCAGCAGCCGCGCGCGGACGAGCCCGCCGTAGGCGACGATGACGCCCAGGTCGGGGGCCAGCGTCGCGATCCGCTCGGTCACCTCCTCGTCGAGCCGGTTCGCCCGGATCACCGGGAGACCCAGCTCCTCGGCGACGACGGCCACGGGCGAGGGAGTGAGCACGCGCTTGCGCCCGACCGGAGCGTCGGCCCGCGTGACCACGGCGACCACCTCGTGCGGCGAGGCGGCCAGGGCGCGGAGGGTCGGGACAGCGGCGGCGGGGGTACCGGCGAAGACGAGGCGCACGGGGTTCTCCTGGGGCGTCGGGGAGGGGTGACGGAGGATCCGGGGATCGGTGTCGTCAGAGGATGTCCGGGTCGTCGAGACGGACCCGCAGCTTCGGGGCCGGCCGGAAGCGGCCGGGCG
>NZ_LIIN01000287.1 GCF_001634385.1 Rathayibacter tanaceti
GCCGTCGACCGCGAGCTCGGCCGGGTCGAGCTGCTGGTCGCCGGCGCGCGGCGGCCGCCGGTCGATCTCCCGGTCCCGGAGGGTGCCCTGCGTGCGGTCGAGCTGGTCACGGCGCCTCCCGGCGTCCTGGCCCTCCTCGAGACGGTCGTCGTCGTGGAGGACCTGGCCACCGCCCGCCGTCTCCTCCCCGGACTGACCGGGGGAGCCGTCCCCGTCACCGTCGTCACCCGCGACGGCGCCACGGTCTCGGACATCCTCCTCAGCGCCGGCTCGGGCGGGCAGCGCAGCCGGATCGAGCTCGTCTCCGAGCGCGACTCTGCCGCGACCCGTCTGGAGGAGGTCGAGCGCCTCCTCGACCGCCTCCGCTTCGAGGTCGCCGAGCAGAACGGGGCGCTGCGAGCGGCGAAGGAGCAGTCGACGCTCGCTCTCTCGGCCCTCCGCGAGCACGACGCAGCCCGGGCGGCGCACACCGAGCGCCTGGGCCGGGTGCGTGCTCAGCTCGAAGCCGCGACCGCCGAGCACGGACGCGGCGAGAAGGCGTTGGCCATCGCCTCCGAGCGGGTCGGCGACGCCGAGCGCGCCTCCCAGCGGGCGAGGGAGGCTCTCGACGAAGCCCGAGCCCGCCCGCGGCCCGTCCTCGACGTCAGCGCTCGCGACGGACTCCAGCGCGGGGTCGACGCCGCTCGCGAGCGCGAGATCGAGGCCCGTCTCGGCGTCGAGACCGCGAAGGAGCGGGTGCAGGCCGAGCAGTCTCGGGGCGAGTCGCTGGCCCGCCGGCTGGCGGACAGAGCGGGCAGCCGCC
>NZ_LIIN01000288.1 GCF_001634385.1 Rathayibacter tanaceti
GGTGGGTCGTAGGGTGGCGGGATGACGGATGGGTTCGCGGGAGTCGGGGTGGCGGAGGCGGCACGGGAGCTGCGGCGACCGCGGGCGGAGGACGACAAGTACCGGCGGGGGGTGCTCGGGGTGGCGACGGGGTCCGAGCGGTACCCGGGAGCCGCGGTGCTGGGAGTCGAAGCGGCGGTGCGGACGGGAGTCGGCATGGTGCGCTACCTGGGGTCGGAGCGGCCCTCGGCTCTGGTGCTCGCGCGACGACCCGAAGTGGTGACGGCGGCGGGGCGCGTGCAGGCGTGGCTCGTCGGCTCCGGCACCAGCGCCGACGACCGCAGCGACGACCAGCGGCGCACGCTGCTCGACCAGCTGCACTCCGGAGTGCCGGTCGTGCTCGACGCAGGCGCCCTCGACCTGATCGACGAGGTCGCCGGACCGGTCGTCATCACGCCGCACTTCCGCGAGCTGGCGGGCCTGCTCACCCGCTCCGGAGAGGACGTCGACGTCGCCGCCGTCGCGGCCGATCCGGGCGGATGGGCGCGGCGAGCCGCCGACCGTTTCGAGGCCTGCGTGCTCCTCAAGGGCAGCACGACGCACGTGGTCGCCGGGGCGACCGCCCTGGCGGTCAGCGGCTCGACGCCCTGGCTCGCCACCGCCGGCAGCGGTGACGTCCTCGGCGGAGTCCTGGGCGCGCTGCTCGCCGGCCGCTCCGCCGACGCGGAGGCGGCCGGGCGCGTCCTCGCTCTCGAGGATCTCGCGCCGCTCGCCGCCGCCGCCGCGGTCCTGCACGCGGAGGCCGGCCC
>NZ_LIIN01000289.1 GCF_001634385.1 Rathayibacter tanaceti
CGCACCGGCTCGCGGCGATTCGGCTGCCACGCCGACGGCGAAGGCGGCGGCGCTCGCCGCGTGCCCCGACGGGAAGGACGGCGACGTCGGCATGCGGGTCAGCCGGCGGCCGACCGGAACGTCTACGAGCATCGGGCGGACGCCTCCGAAGAGCCGCTTGCCCACCAGATTGGCCGTCGCACTGGCCACAGCGAGCGAAGCGACGCCGCGGGCGGCCTCACGGGGACGCCCGGCCACCACCAGCAGCGCCCCCGCAGCCATCCAGAGCAGACCGTGATCCGCCGCACGCGAGAGGCCGACCAGAGCGCCGTCGACGAGCGGGGAGTCGCGGCGCGCGTTGATCCGCCGGGCCGCCCTGGCATCGGCTCGGCGCACTGCGCGGGGAACGGTGACGAGCCGCCGGAGCAGCACGGACGGGGGTCGGGTTCCGCGGAGGGCCATCCGCCCAGAGTAGGAGGACGGCCCCCGCCGCGCCTGGACTAGACCTCGCCGAAGCCCGACTCGACCAGCGCGGCCAGACGGCCGACCGCCTCCTCCGCCTGGGGACCGGTCGCCGTGAGGACGACCTCGTCGCCGCGGTCGAGGCCGAGCGACATCACGCCCAGCAGGCTCGTCGCGTCCTTGCCGTTCGCGTCGATGCGCGCATCGAACGTGGTCGCGAGGGTGACGAAGTCAGCGGCGGGCCGGGCGTGCAGGCCGTTCGGGTTGATCAGGAGGACGCGGCGCTGCGCTCGGTCGGCGGCCGGATCCGACGACGGCGGCGGACGGCGCCGCGACGGCCTCG
>NZ_LIIN01000290.1 GCF_001634385.1 Rathayibacter tanaceti
GCCGCGCCCGCCACCCCCGGCACGCCCGCCGGCGACACCTTCGGCCGGACCGAGGGCGCCAGCGAGGTAAAGGAGGCGCCGCTGCGGCTCGTCGGACTCGCCGACGACGGCGCGCTCACCGCGCTCGACCCGGCGACCGGCGAGTCCTCGACGCTCGCCACACTCGACGCGACCGGCCTCAGCACCGACGGCCGCTACGTCTTCGCCTCGACCGAGGGCGCCCTGACGATCGTCGACGGCGGAGCCTGGACGGTCCCGCACGGCGACCACTCGCACTACTACGTCGCCGAGCCGCGCGTGGTCGGCGAGCTCGACGGCGGCGGCGGAGAGGCGCGGGTCGCGTCGTCCGCGTCGCTCACGGCGCTGTACTTCCCCGGCTCCGGCACCGGAGTGGTGCTCGACGCCGAGGCGCTGAGCCGCGGCGAGATCTCGGAGCTCGGGCGCTTCGAGGGCACCCCCCACGACGGCGCACTGCTGCCGCTGGGCGACCAGGTCGTAGGGAGCATCGACGGCGCCACGCTGACCGCGTCCTCGGGCGAGGGCGAGGACGAGGGCGAGCCGAGCGGTCCGACCGCCCCGTGCATGGGTCTGCACGGCTCGGCCCTCACCCGCGTCGGCGCGGTCTTCGGCTGCTCCGACGGAGCGGTGCTCGCGACCGAGTCCGGCGAGGGCATCGCCTTCGAGCGCATCGCCTACCCGGAGGGGACGCCCGCCGCCGACATCGCGACCGCCTTCTCGGGGCGGCCCGGCCGGCCAGAGGTCGCC
>NZ_LIIN01000291.1 GCF_001634385.1 Rathayibacter tanaceti
CGCGACCTCGGCGCCGCCCTGCTCGGCGGAGTGCTCGCGCTCGGAGCCGGCGCCCTGCTCGCCGCAGCGGCCCGCCGCCGTCGGAAGGCGCGGGCATGAGACTCCTCCGCATCCTCCTCGGCACCCTGGTGGGCCTCGTCGCCGTCGCCGGAGTCGCCGTCTTCGTGCTCTCTGCCCTCGGCATGGTGCGGCTCGTGCCCGTGCTCTCGAACTCGATGGCGCCCGTGATGCCCGTCGGCTCTCTCGCCGTCACCCTCCCCGTCGCGCAGGCCGACGTGCGGGCGGGCGACGTGATCGTCTTCACCGATCCCGACGATCCGAGCCTGCGCGTCATCCACCGCGTGACGTTCGTCTACCCCGAGGCGGAGGCGGCGACCCTCCGCGGCCGTGAGCCCGGCGAGCTGGCGCTCACCACCAAGGGCGATAACAACCAGTCCGCCGATCCGTGGATCGTCACGATCGCCGACGAGCGGATCTGGCGTGAGCAGTCGGTTGTCCCGCTCCTGGGCTGGCCGAGCATCGCGCTCGCGCATCCCGAGGCCCGGTTCGCGCTTTTCGCGGCCGGAGGCGCCGCGGTCGTCGGCTCGCTGCTCCTCGCGATCTGGCGCCGCCCCGCCGAGGTGACCCCGTGAGCGGCGCGCACTGCCCGCCCGACGGCGCACCGGAGCAGGAACCACCCGCTGAGGAGCACGGCCGGCGCACGCGGCGCACGCGCGGCGAACGGCCTGCGCCCAAGCACGCGCCCGAGTCCGG
>NZ_LIIN01000292.1 GCF_001634385.1 Rathayibacter tanaceti
TGCCAGGGCCCGCTCGCGGTTAACGCCTCCGGAGCGCGGCCGAGCTGCGGCTGGTGCGGCCTGATCGCGGCCGACTGGACCTGCTCGGTGTGCGAGGCCACGGGCCTGCGCCTGGTGACGCTCGGCGCGGGCCGCACCGCCGAGGAGCTGGGCCGCGCGTTCCCCGGTGTGAAGGTGATCGTGGCGGACGGGGCAGCGTCCGGTGCTGAGTCCTGCCCGACGAGCCCGCACTCGTGGTCGCCACGCGCGGTGCCGAGCCCCGGGTCGACGGCGGGTACCACGCGATCCTCCTGCTCGACGGCGAGCGGATGCTGGCGCGGGAGAGCCTGCGGGTCGCCGACGACGCCCTCCGCACCTGGTCGAACACGGCCGCGCTCGCACGCCCCGGTGCGCCCGTACTGCTCGTGGGGGTGGGTGGGCGGCTCGCCACCGCGCTCGCCACCTGGCGGCAGGCCGAGTACCTCCGCTCCGAGCTGGTCGAGCGGCGGGCGCTGCGCTTCCCTCCGGCCGTGCGGCTCGCGACGGTGAGCGGAGACGCGCACGCGGTGGAGGAGGCGCTCGGAACGCTCGACGAGAGCGACCGGCAGGAGGTGCTCGGCCCGGTCGGGCTCGAGGACGGCTCCGTCCGGGCCATCGTGCGCTTCGACTACGCTCGCGGTGCGGAGGTGGCCGCCCGCCTGCGCTCCGCTGTCATCCGCAACGCGACGCGCCGCCGACGGCCGCCCACCACGCCCGGCCGCTTCCGG
>NZ_LIIN01000293.1 GCF_001634385.1 Rathayibacter tanaceti
TGTGCTATCACGCGTTAGATCTGGTAGCGGATCGAGTTGACGTTTTTGTTGAATTCGTGTTCCCATTCGAGCATGTCCCGGTCGGTTCTTGTGCGGATCGGGGTGATCATGCCGAGCCCGATGTAGCCCCTTGTCACCGAACCAGTTCGCGGGGTCGAGGCCGTGCAGTGCTCCGGATGCGCGTAGCACGGCGATGTCGTGGCGGTGGCCGTCGACCGGGTCGGAGACCCAGACCAGGCGTCCGCTGAGATCGCAGGCGACCTGCACGGTGAACCCGGTCGTCGTGTGCTTCCCCGGCCAGAGCGTGGGCCGGTCTCTCCAGGACCAGCACGGGAGAAGGGTGCCGTCGAGGATGTACTGGCCGTTCGGGTCGAGGTCGTCCGCGGTCGGAAGGTCCGCCCTGAGAGTTGCTGCGATCCATGCCGTGATCGACGCGATCGCACGGGAGATCGTCGGCTGCGATACGCCGTGCTGTTCGGCGAGCACGACCTGCGCGGTGTTGCGTTTCAGATAACTCAGCGTGATGACAAGCGACGTGAACACTCCCAGAGTCGGCGGCCAGTCCGGCGCCTCCCCTGAAGCGCTGACCTCGCCAAGCATCCGCTTCGACAGAGCTTTCGCCTCGGCGTACGTCAATCCTGCTGCATGCTTCACCTGCAACGGTTCTTTCTCCTGAATGATGTGTGATAACACAATTCTCCCAAGGAAGGACCGTTGTTCAGTTGAAGCGCGCCGAAAGCATCAAACT
>NZ_LIIN01000294.1 GCF_001634385.1 Rathayibacter tanaceti
CCGCGGGTTATTCACGAGTCTAGTCCGAATTTATCGGCGAGCCCCGCACGGGCGGCCGGTCTTTCGTGAGAAAGTTTAGCTACCAGACTGGATTCATAGAAAGAACGGGCGCGCGAAAAACATACAACAAGCATGACTCTGAGGAAAGCAATGATCTCGCCGAGCGGATTCTTCACTGCGTCGCAGCATCGGGGAAGGCGCCCGGTTGGCCACCGATCCTCGGACTTTTCGGTTCTCTCGTCGTCAGGTTGATGCACCTGCGCCGCAAATCGGCTCACGTGGAACTCGCCGAACGGTGCGGCGTCTTGCAGTCAACGATCTCCCGGGCCATCTCGTCGCTCACCGCATGGATCGCCGCGACGGTACGCGACGACGCTCCTACCGCAGACGACCTCGACCCCAATGGTCAGTACACCGTCGACGGAACCCTGTTGCCGTGCTGGTCTTGAGTGGACCGGCCAACGCTGTGGTCGGGCAAGCACACGACCACCGGGTTCAACGTCCACGTTGCGTGCAACGTCAGCGGTCCCGTCGCCTGGATCTCCGATCCCGTGGACGGACACCGCCACGAGGTCGCAGCGTCCGCGCCAGCGGCGCACTCGAAGGTCTCGACCCCGCGAACCGGGTCGGAGACAGAAGACACAGCGAGCCATGAATGATCACCCCACCCGCAAAAACCCCGACCGCGACCTGCTCGAGTGGGAACATGAACTCAACAAACACGTCAACTCAATCCGATACCA
>NZ_LIIN01000295.1 GCF_001634385.1 Rathayibacter tanaceti
GGCCGACTCCCCTCCGGCCACGGTACGGCGGGCGCGGCTCGCCCTCCCGGCGCGCACGGGAGTCACCGTCCCGCTGAGGACGCACGTCACCACCACGCTGAGGACGAGAGTCGCCGTCACGCCGAGGACGGAACTCGCCACCCCCGCGAGAGGAACCGCGTCCGTCGCCTTCCCGACGCGGCCTGGAGTCACCATCACGCCGAGGTCGGGAGTCCCCCCCGTCGCGGTAGGAGGGACGCGCGTCTCCGTCGCGACGCGACCGCGAGTCACCCTCACGCTGCGGGCGCGACTCGCCAGCCCCTCGATACGGCGGAGGCGCTGCACCAGTGCGACGCGGATCGGGTTCGTCAGGTCGACCACGGCCACCGGAGGAACGGCCGACGCCACCTGCGCGCGGCGGCCGCTCGTCGCGCCGTCCGGATTCGCGGTCGTCGCGGTCGGATCCTGAGTCGTCCATGCGTTCCTCGCCTGTCGTGGTGATGCTCTGTGGAGTTGACCCGCCCGAGGGCAGGAGGACGGTCGCAGCCGTCGCACCACCCTAACCCGCACCGCGCTCGAGCGAGCCCCGCGGATCCGACGCGATACCCAGATCGGTCGCGATCGGACTGCGCTGGTCGAACACCGCGCTGATCGAAGCCAGTGCAGAGTGATGACAGCGCAGAGTGACGACAGGCCTGATTGACGACACCGTCCTGATTGACGACACCGTCCTGATTGACGACACCGTCCTGGTTGACC
>NZ_LIIN01000296.1 GCF_001634385.1 Rathayibacter tanaceti
CGGAGGCCGGGTCCGCCTCTGGTCGCGCGCGCGACCGCCGGCGGCGCCTCTGCGGGCACGAACGGCATCGCGATGAACTCGGTGAACCCGCCCGTCTCGTCCTGGATCGTAGCCAGTGTGCGCAGGTGGGCGAGCTGCTGCTCCGGGGTCTCGACATGCCCGTAGACCATGGTCGAGGTCGAGCGGAGCCCGCTGCGGTGGGCCGCGGTGATCGTCTCGCGCCACTCGGCGGCGTCGGGTCTGTGCCCTCGCTGAGGATCGCGCGCACGCCGTCGTCGAGGATCCGCGCGGCCGTGCCCGGGACGGAGTCGACCCCCGCCTCGCGGAGCGCGTCGAGCATCGCGGGCAGAGTGCGGCCCGTGCGCCGGGCGACCTCGAGGATCTCACCGGGCCGGTATGCGTGCAGGTGCAGGGAGGGCTGCCTGGCCGAGAGGGTGCGCGCGATCAGGAGCAGATCGTCGCCCGGATGCTCCTGGCCGATCGCGCCCTGGAGGCAGAGTTCGGTCGCTCCCAGCGCGACGGCTTCGTCGGCGAGTTCTTCCAGGCGTTCGACCGTGAGGCCGCCTGCACCCCAGAGGGAGGTGTCGATGTTGCGGTTCACGACGATCGAGACGACGTCGCCCACGGCCTCCCGGCGGACGTCGTCGGCGAGCGCGGCGAGCGCGTCGAGGTCGTCGCCGTCCGCCGCCAGCAGGGCGAGGTAGTCGGCATCGGAGAGCCCTGCCGGGTCGGCG
>NZ_LIIN01000297.1 GCF_001634385.1 Rathayibacter tanaceti
AGCGTCAGCGTCGCACGCTCGAGGGCGAGGTTGACGGTGGCGCTCACGCCGGGCAGCGCGTCGAGGCGGCGCTCGACGCGGGCGACGCAGGAGGCGCAGGTCATGCCTCCGATGGCGAGCTCGAGCGGTGTGCCGGCGGAGTCGGCCACGTCAGTCGAGAGGGGCGAGTCGGTAGCCCGCGTCGGCGACGGCCGCGGCGATCTCTTCGCGGCCGAGCGGTCGGGTGGATCCGACGGTCACGGTCGAGACGCCGTCGGGCACGAGGGAGACGTCGACGCCGGTGACCTCGGGGTAGGCGGCCAGCTCCTCCGTGACGCTGCGGACGCAGTGCTCGCAGGTCATGCCGGCGACTCCGATGCTCTGCACGGTCGCGGCGGCGATCGGCCCACGACTCTCGTGGCGGGTGCTCTCGTGGCCGCCGCACGCGCACGCGCCGCTGCCGCAGCCTCCGTTCGAGCCGCTCGCGGTCAGGCCGAGATCGATCCTGGTGCCCATGGGTCCTCCTGTGTCGCGCAGCCGGGACAGATATACCCCCCGGGGGTACTCCATCGTAGACGGGTCCCGCCGCTCCCGGCAAGGCCGGAGGAGCAGGGACGAGAATCGCAGGGCGGCCGGCCTCGCCGCGCGAGGAACAGGAGGAGCCGGATGGACCCCGCACCGACGCCGCCCTGGGGCGCCCCCTCGGCCCACGCCGCGCCGTCCGTCCCGCTGCCGCC
>NZ_LIIN01000298.1 GCF_001634385.1 Rathayibacter tanaceti
CGCTTGGCGGGCTGCTCCGGCGTTCGGCGCTCACCGTCGACGACCGCGCTCGCGCTCGTTGGAACGGTCGCCTCTGCGCTCGTTGCTCTCGCGGCGGCCGCACCCGTCGGGCCCGCTGCGATCGGAGGCGCCGCCTTCTCGGTGCTGCTCGCCCTCGCCTGGCTGGCGGGGCAGTGCCTCCCGGCGCGCCTGCCCGCGGTGCTCGCCGCCGTGCTCACTGCCGTCGCCGTGCTCGGCCTGCTCGTGCCTGCCGTGCTTCCGGTGCTCCCCGCGGGTCTGGTCGCCGCGGCCGTCGCCGGGCGGGAGCCGGTCGGTGCCGTCGTCGCGCTCGTCGCGCTCGCCGTCGCCCTCCTCCCGGCTGCTCCGCGGATGCTCGACCTCGCCCGCGGTCCGCTGCTGCTCGCGCAGGCCCGCCAGTGGTCCTCGACCGCTCGACTCGGAGCGACCGGGGGATCTCGCCGACTCGCTCAGCGGCTATCGCGCTCTGCCCAGCCGGGGCCGGCGGCTCAGGGCGGTGAGGGTCGCCCCGTTCGCCCTCGCCGTGCCGGTCCGCGACGCGATCGGTGCGCTGCGGACGCCGGGACGCTCGGCGTCCGCGCTGGTCGCTCTGGGTGCTGCTGGAGCCGCCGTCGTGCTGGCCGCGGTCGTCCCGTCCCGCCCTCCTCGCGG
>NZ_LIIN01000299.1 GCF_001634385.1 Rathayibacter tanaceti
CCGTCGCGGAGTCGTCTGCCGGAGCGGCGGTGGCGTCGTGCGGGGTGCCGGTGGGGGTCGTCCCGTCCATGGGTGTCCCTTCGATGCGTGGCCGCGACCGCGGTGGGCGGCCGCTCACGCCACGATAGCGAGGCGGTCGCGGCCGGGGCATCCGCCTCAGGGCTGAGGCTCTGCGGCCGACTCGCTACGCTCCCTGCATGACCGGATCGGCGCCCTACCGGCTCTTCGACACCCGGGTGCTCCGTGTGGCACGGCTCTCGCCGACCTTCATCCGGGTGACTCTCGGCGGCCGGTCGCTGCGCTGGTTCGCGCCGTGGGGGCTCGATCAGCGGATCAAGCTGGTGCTCCCGCGCGCCGACGGCGGCTGGGGCGACGCTCTCGCCGGCGAGGTCGACGGGCTGGGGGTCCCGGAGTGGCGGCGCCTCGTCGCGCAGGAGCCCGCCGGAGCCCGGCATCCGCTGCGCACCTACACGCCCCGTGCGGTGCGCCCCGGAGGCCCGGGAGGTCGACATCGACTTCTTCGTGCACGAGCCGGCGGGTCCGGCGAGCACCTGGGCGGCCGGAGCGGAGGCGGGCGACCGGCTGCTGCTCTCGGGTCCGGACGTGCGGGCGCAGGATCGACGCCACGGCATCCAGTGGCGACCCGCGCGGCCGCCGGCGCGGGTCCT
>NZ_LIIN01000300.1 GCF_001634385.1 Rathayibacter tanaceti
CGTGCCCGCGGGGGCCCGGTTCGTGCGGGCCGACCGCGATCGCGACGAGGCGCTCGCTCCGGTGGCCGGGACCCGGTGGGACGCGGTCATCGACGTGGCGCGCCGGCCCGACCATGTGCGCCGTGCCGTTCGCGACCTCACGGCCGGCCGGTATCTGTTCGTCTCGACCACGAGCGTGTACGCCTCGCACGCCGATCCCGGAGCCGATGAGGACGCGGAGCTGCTGCCTCCGCTCGAGGACCCGGACGAGTACGGCTCGGCGAAGGCCGCCTGCGAGCAGGCCGTGCTCGCCGGATCCGCGCCTGCGCTGATCGCCCGCGCGGGTCTGCTGGGCGGCCCGGGCGACCCGACCGGCCGCTCCTCCTACTGGCCGTGGCGTTTCGCCGTCGGAGGCGCTGTGCTCGTCCCCGACGCTCCGGAGCTGCCGACCGCCGTCCTCGACGTCCGCGACCTCGCGGCGTGGCTGGTGCACTGCGCGGAGGAGGGCGCGGGCGGAGTGATGAACGTCGCCGGGCGCAGCATGCCGCTCGTCGAGCACCTGGCCCCTCGCGCGCGGCGACTCGCCCGCCGAGCCCGTCGCGGTGGCCGAGGAGTGGCTGCTCGCGCGCGGCGTGCAGCAGTGGGCGGGCCCGGATTCGCTGCCGCTCTGGATCGCCGACCCCGCGT
>NZ_LIIN01000301.1 GCF_001634385.1 Rathayibacter tanaceti
GCTCCGCGAGCTGGTCAGCCGGCGGCGAAGGGCTCGAGCGCCGACTGCGCCACGGTGAGCAGCTCGTCGTCGCTCAGCTCCTGCAGCGACAGGGCCTGATCGGCGCCGACGAGGCCGACAAGCACTGCCTGGCCGGTGGACGGCTCCAGGTTGAGCCACTCGGTGATGCCCGCCTCCGAGCCGACGAGCGACCAGCGCGCGGGGGCGGAGGTGTCCCAGAACGGCTCGTCGAAGCGCAGCCAGAGAGTGTCGACGACGCCGGAGCCGAGGGCCGCGATGGCGGCGCGGTGCGCGAACGGCAGCGGCGGATCGAACATGAGGCGTCGGTCTGCAGGACGCCGATCGGCACGGTGACCAGCACGCGGTCGGCGGTGAACGACTCCCCGGTGCCCAGCCGGATGCTGGTGCCCGTCTCGGTGTAGCCGATGCCGCTGACCACGGCGCGCAGCGAGACCTCGACGTCGGCGAGCAGCGTGTCGACGAGCGGAGCGAGCCCATCGGTCAGCAGAGCGTCGTCCGCGGAGGAGCCCTCCGACTCCTCGGCGGTCGACGCGGCGGAGGCGTCGCCCAGCCCGTACCAGGACGAGAGCTCTTCGGGCGCGGCGCCTGTGCGCAGCGCCGCGCCGCCTGCGAGGTGGGCGGCGACCCGG
>NZ_LIIN01000302.1 GCF_001634385.1 Rathayibacter tanaceti
TAGCCTTTGTCGGCCAAAGTATTCGAGAGGTTGATGATGTCGGCCAAGTGTGATTCTCGGAATGCGTGAGCATCATGGTGTTTGCCCGGAATCGGATCCGAAATGTGGATCAGCCGACCGGAGAGATCGGCGAGGACCTGGCAGGTGTGCCCCGTGGTCTTGTGTTTGCCGGAGTACAGCTCGGGCGCGTCTGCTCAGGACCAGCACGGGAGGAGGGTCCCGTCGATGACGGCCGTCGTCTCGCCGACCGCAGCCTCGACGTCCGGCTGCTCGTCGTCGGTCACGACAGTGAGCATCGCTTCCACTAGCGCGATTGTTCGCGACACGGTCGACTGACTGACACCGACCACATCGGCGATCAACTGTTCGGTGACGTTGTGGCGATAGTAGAGAAGAGTGACCTGTAGTGCCCCGGCGAGCGACAGTCTGCGTGGCCGTCCTCGCCGCCGCTGCCACAGGAATTCGTTTTCGATCCGTTCGGCGAGAATCGCATATTGCTCGGTCGTCATCCCTGTAGTAGTCTGCTTGTGCACCGGCTGGTTCCTTTGCGAAGAGTTTCTGTTGGAAGTTGCTCTTCAAGCAAAGCGGATCAGCCGGTGTTTTTCGTGACCGACACGCACTAATTTATACTGGGTCAATC
>NZ_LIIN01000303.1 GCF_001634385.1 Rathayibacter tanaceti
GCCACGAGTGCGCCCGCCGCGGTGGTCGAGTCGTTGTACGTGCACGTCGCCGGCGAGGTCGCCGCGCCGGGGCTGTACCTCCTCTCGCCCGGCGCGCGGGTGGCGGATGCGGTGGCGGCGGCGGGCGGGTTCCGCGAGTCGGCGGAGCGGGCAGCGGTGAATCTGGCGCGCAAACTCGTCGACGGCGAGCAGATCGTGGTGCCGGCTGCCGGGGCCCCGCCGGCCGCCTCCGGTGGGGCGGCGTCGGGTGACTCCGCGGCGGGCTCGGTCCTGAGTCTGAGCACAGCCACGGCGGCCCAGCTGGAGGAGCTGCCCGAGGTCGGTCCCTCGACGGCGGCGAAGATCGTCGCCTACCGGGAGGAGAACGGGCCGTTCACCTCTGTCGACCAGCTGCTCGAGGTGCCAGGGATCGGCGAGAAGACGCTCGAGGCCTTCCGTGACCAGGTGGCGCCGTGAGCGCTGTGCGGGCGGCGGATCTGCGACTGCTGCCGCTCGCGGTGGCGAGCTGGGCGGCGGCGTGGTCGGCGGGCCTGCTGCCGGTGACGGCGGTGCTCGATCGGGGAACTGCCGCGTGCGCCGTGGCGTGGTCGCTCGTCGGCGCGGCGGCCGGCTGCTCCTGCTGAGGAGTGAC
>NZ_LIIN01000304.1 GCF_001634385.1 Rathayibacter tanaceti
AGCGGCGCCCGGTGCGGCGGCAGCGGGTGCGGCGGCAGCGGGTGCGGCGGCGGATTCGACCGCAGGAGCCGGGTCGGCGGGGATCGCGGCCGTCGCCCAGCCGTCGCCGTCGGTCGAAGCAGCGGAGGGAGCGGAACGATCGGAGGGAGCAGGAGCCGGCGGGGCTTCGGTGGCGGCGCGTTCGGCCTCGGGGGCGACGGCGCGCGGCTCCACTCGGGCGATGTACTTCACCCGCAGGCCGAGGACCTGCTGGATCGCCTGCCGCAGGTGCTCGCTGACGCCCGGCTGCCCCGCGGTGCCCGGCATCTTGAACGACTCGACGTCGTTCTGGCTCGGGAACGAGAGCGTGAGCACGTCGTCCTTGAGCGCCCGGACCTGTGCCGTGTAGGCGACCAGCCAGGCGGTCATCTTGGCCTTCTGGACGACCTCGAGGATCTCGGGCCACGTGTCCTTCATGCGCTGGAGGGTGACCGGCGCGTCATCGGAGGACGCCTCCGCGGTGCTGGCGGCAGCGGGAGTGGCGGGCTCCGCTCCCGGCGGGACGGGAGCCTCTGCAGGCGTCGGCATCCCCGTCGCCATCCCGGGCCGCACGCCCTCGGACGGCGCGGCGTCGGCCGGCGCGGGCTC
>NZ_LIIN01000305.1 GCF_001634385.1 Rathayibacter tanaceti
GGCCGCCGACGCCTCGGCTCGCGCGGACACGGGGACGCAGGTCGCGCGGGGGTCGAGCGCGGCCACCGCGCCTTCTGAGGAGCCGCACCCGCCGGGCAGCAGGCCGCCGTCAGCCTGTCTGGGCGGGCAGGTCGTCGGGCGCCGTGTTGTCGAGCACGCGGCCGTTCTGGTCGCCGACCGTGAGGACGGTCGTCGGACGGAGGTTGAGGGTGTCGCCGCCGAAGAGACTGTCGATGTCGACACCGTCGCGGCGGACCGAGTTGAGGGCGGAGAGGTAGTCGGGGCTGATGCAGAAGCGCTCGGCGATCTGCTCGCTGATATCACCGGCGGCCACGAGGTAGGAGGCGGGGGCGCCGTCGGAGGCGGCCCGCACCGTCCCCGTCGCGCCGCTCCGGGAGCCGGAGTCGCGCACCTCCTCGAGGTCGACACCGTCGAGCGTGCCCGAGCCGACGGTCCGTACCGAGCACTCCCCCGCCCCGCCCGCGACCGACCCGACCGGCACGGGCGTGACCGCGATGCTCGGAACGGGCCGCGACGCCGGAGCTCCGTCGGCGGTCGGCGCGGAGGCGCCTGCGCCCGACGACTCCGCAGGTGGCGCCGCTCCTGGCGGCTCCGCCGTGCAG
>NZ_LIIN01000306.1 GCF_001634385.1 Rathayibacter tanaceti
GACCCGGCCTCCGCGAGACCCGCGCGGTGCACGCGGTCGCCCGGCTCGTGCTCCACGGCCGGATCCCGCACGTGCAGACCGCCTGGACCAAGCTCGGGCTGCACACCGCTCAGCTGCTCCTGCGCGGTGGGGCCGACGATCTGGGCGGTCTGCTCCTCGACGGTGTCCTCCGGCCCGAGGCGGGGGCGGAGGCGCACCGGGCACTCGACATCGCGACCGTCGCACGCATCACCGGCGAGATCGGCCGCGGCTGGCGCCAGCGCACCACCTCGTACGGCACGGTCCCCGCCGAGCGCGCCCTGCGCGCCGAGGTGACGTCCTCGGCCGGGGTGCAGCGGATGCGGCTCCCCCTGCGCGAGACCCGACGCGTGCCGTGAGCCCGTCCGAGTACCTCCAGCGGCAGGCCGCCCTGGTGCAGGAGCGGCGGATCACGGTCGGAGCCGCCCAGGCGCGACTCCTCACCGCCGGTCCCGAGCAACCTTCCGCCGTCCTGCTCCTCACCGGCGCCGGCCGGGGCGTCCGGACCGACACCGCGCTCGTGCTGCCGATGCTCGCGCGCCGCCACCGTGTCGCCGCGCTCGAACTCGCCGACCTCCGCGACCCCTGGGGCGACGGTCCCGCC
>NZ_LIIN01000307.1 GCF_001634385.1 Rathayibacter tanaceti
CGAGCGGGGCTCGACGAGCACGACGGGCGGGAGGGAGCCGGAGGCCAGGGCCGTGCCCAGCGTTGCGAGCGGCACGAGGCGGCCGCCGGCGTCGCGTGCGGCACCGGGATCGCTGAGAGGCCATTCCGGATCGGCGAGCAGAGTCGTCGAGACGCCCTGCCGCTCGTCGACGCACAGCGCCCACGGGGTCGCGGTGCGGCGCGCGGCCTCGAGGGTCAGGAGGAGGGGATCACGGCCGTCGGCCCAGCCGTGGTCGGCGCGCGCGAAAGCCGTGGCGAGCAGGGTGTGCACGGGGAGCATCCCGGGTGCGAAGCGGGAGCCGGGAGGATCCCCCGCACCGGGTGCGGTCATCACGTCGTCAGTGTCGCCGGAATGGACCGGGCCGGACTCGCCGTCGAGGACTCCGAACACCTCGGCGCGGCTCCGGGCGGCGAACGAGAGGACGACGAGGTGGTCGAGATCCTCGAGCATCTCGGTGGCCGCACGCTCGCCGGGCTCGAGGGGCGCGGAGCGGGCAGCCGCCTCGAGAGCGAGCGTGGCGGCGTCGGCGAGGGAGCGGCGGCAGGAAGGCGCGG
>NZ_LIIN01000308.1 GCF_001634385.1 Rathayibacter tanaceti
GCGCCTCCGTGGGCCGAGCTGGAGCTGCGCGCGGTGACGCGCCGCGTCGCGGAGGCCCTCGACCGCTGATGCCGGCCCGCCGCCCACGACGTGTTCCGGCGCGCGAGTGGGCGAGGGAGGGGTGTCGGATCCGCGCGGAGCTCCTTCTGCGACCGGCCGCGGACGCCGTCCGGTCGCCGTGATCCCTCCCGCTGAGACAGCCCGGTGCGGGGGCGTCGCCCGGGCTGCTCCGACCGACGGTGCCCAGCGCCGGCGCGAGGTCGATCGCGGTGACCACGGTGTCGGCGGCGTGGCCGTCAGACTGGCTCCATGAGCGCGCTGAGGGTCGTCGTCGCACCGGATTCGTTCAAGGGATCGGCGACGGCGGTCGAGGTCGCGCAGGCGCTCGCCGCGGGCTGGGCGGGCGGCCCGCCCGGGCGACGAGGTGGTCCTCGCTCCGATGGCCGACGGAGGCGAGGGCACGGTCGCGGTGTTCGCGGCCGCCGTCCCGGACGCGCGGCGGAACGCGGTCGCGTCCCCGGCCCGGCCGGCCGG
>NZ_LIIN01000309.1 GCF_001634385.1 Rathayibacter tanaceti
GCGCGCTCTCGTTCGCCCGCGCGTCCGCGACCCACCCGTACGTCGTGACGCTCGACCAGCACCGCACCGAGGCCGTCCTGCGCGAGCGGCTGCACGCCGCGGCTGCGGAGGCGCTGCGCCCCGGCACCGCGCTGACCGGGCTCCGCCTCCCTCGCGGCCGGGTCGAGCGTCCGGCACGGGCCCCGGCGGCGAGCCCTCGCCCTCCGCGCGGCGTTCGTCGTCGGAGCCGACGGAGCCCGCAGCACTGTGCGCGAGCTGCTCGGCATCGGCACCTCCGGCCGCGACTACCCGGACCGCTATGTGATGGGTGACTTCGCCGACCCCGAGCCGGCACGGCTCGTCGGCACCGCGCTGGTCGACGTCGGCCCGGCGGGTGTCGTCGAGTCGTTCCCGCTTCCTGGCGGGCGGAGGCGCTACGTCGCGCTGAGCGGTCCCGACCGAGCTCTCGGCGCGCCAGCGTGGCGGCCGGAGGAGGCCCCCGATCAGGTGGCGGCGCTCGCGCTCAGCGCCGCTGTCCGCGAGCGGACCGGCG
>NZ_LIIN01000310.1 GCF_001634385.1 Rathayibacter tanaceti
GGGAGCTGGCTCCGCGTCGTCGTTTGGGTGACTACGGTCACCCTGCCGCGCGCATCAGTACTCTGTCCCGCCACCTACAGACGTCGAGTCCCGGTCCGGCCGCCCGTCGGAGGGCCCCGTCTTGGGCGGTACTTTCTCCTCACACGGCTGGAACTCACCGCGCCGCAGATCCAAATACGCGTGGACCTTTTCACAACCTTGCTCCCCTCGATCACCTGTATTTTCGTCTCCTTCCCCGCGAAGAGAAGGCACTAGTTGCCGGCCCGCCCCGAAGGGCCCCAATCGACGGACTCTCTTCCCTTTACGCGAGCAGCCTGTGTCAACTGGGCATCCGGTCGAGATAAGCAAGGAACTGTTCGGCAAAAATCCGATCGTAGTGGGAGGCGTGATTGGGATCTGCCTGCAAGCTTTGCGAGCTCTGCTTCAATGTGCGCCCGTGCCGCTTGCTCGCCATCATGCACAAGAATCGAAACAGCCAGCCTTTCCTGTGCAACGCGCGCGTTCGGTATCATGTTGATGCCGGAGAGTG
>NZ_LIIN01000311.1 GCF_001634385.1 Rathayibacter tanaceti
CGCGCTCCTCGCCGACCGGATCGGAGGGAGTCGAGGTGGCGGCGAGGACGGTCGGCCCGGCGAGGAGCAGCACCCCCGTTCCGAGCGACGCCGCGGCGAGGGCCGACACGCCGATGCGCAGCAGCGCGGGCCGCAGGGCGGGCACAGTGCCGGGACGGGGAACCGGGAAGAGGATCAGGAGGAAGGCAGCTGCCGTGCCCGCGCCGAGGAGTCCGCCCTCGGGGCGCACCTCGACGACGGGACGTTCGACCGGGATCACGGCGAGCACGACGGCTGCGGCGGCCAGGAGCAGCACGACCAGTCCGGCGAGCAGCAGTGCGGCGCGGGGCGGCAGCGTTCCGCCCCGCAGACCGACGACCGCGACTCCCAGCAGAAGGAGCACGGCGACAGGTCGTGCCGCAGCCTCGAGCACCGAGTCGGCTGCCGTCAGCGCGATCGCGGCGGCGGCGAAGGCGCGGCCCGCGAGTCCGAGCCACTCGGACGAGGGGCCGTCGTGCACCGGGCGCCCGGCATCGGCGAGGCGCCAGC
>NZ_LIIN01000312.1 GCF_001634385.1 Rathayibacter tanaceti
CGCGGTCGCCGTCCCCGGCCCGGCCGCCGGCCGATCGTGGCCGAGTGGCTGCTCCTGCCCGACGGGACCGCGGTGGTCGAGCTCGCCTCGGCGAGCGGAAATGCGCTGGGCCCGCTGCGCCCGCTGACCGCGCACACCCGCGGCTTCGGCCGAGTCATCGCCGCCGCCCTCGACGCCGGGGCACGGTCCCTTCTCCTCGCGATCGGCGGCAGCGCCTCGACCGACGGCGGCGTCGGCGCCTGCGCGAGCTGGGCGCCCGCTTCCTCACCCTCTCCGGCCACGAGGTGGGAGACGGCGGTGGGTCACTGCTCGATCTCGCGGTCGTCGAGCGGCGTGCACTCCGGCCGGTCCCCGCCGGCGGCGTGCAGGTCCTCTGCGACGTCACGAACCCCCTGCTCGGAGACGCCGGCGCCGCCCGGGTGTTCGGCCCGCAGAAAGGTGCCCGGCCCGAGGAGGTCGTGCGCTTGGACGCCGGTCTCCGCCACCTGGCCGGTCGCCTCGACGCCGATCCGGAGGCCGCGGGCG
>NZ_LIIN01000313.1 GCF_001634385.1 Rathayibacter tanaceti
CCCCTCAGGGAGGGATCCATCGTGAGCGACGACACCGTGCGCCGGGAGACGGTCGATCCGTCGCCCGCGCCGTTCGATCCGCCGCTCGGGGAGCCGTCGGAGGCCGCGCCGCCGCCGACGGCTCCGGCCGCACCCGGATCCGCACCGCACCGGCCACCGCTCGCCCCGCTCGCGGTTGCCGCTCTGGTCTGCGGACTGCTGGGGCTCGCTCCCGCCGCTATCGTGCTCGGTCACGTCGGATTCGTGCAGGCCGGTCGGTCGGGGCAGCGCGGCCGGGGCCTCGCGGTCGCGGGCTTCGTGCTCGGCTACCTGGTGATCGTCCTCGCGGTCGTCGCCTGGTTGGTCTGGAGCGCCTTCGTCGGTGACCTGCGCGACGGAGGCTATCTGCCCGCCTGATCCGCGGGGATCAGCACACGGCACCCTGGCTAGACTCGGCGCATGAGCGACAGCACCCGGTCCAGCTCCGACGAGCACGAGGGATCCCGCCGCCGC
>NZ_LIIN01000314.1 GCF_001634385.1 Rathayibacter tanaceti
CCGCCGCAGGCGAGACGGAGCCGCGTCAGCGGTCGAGCCGCGGCGCCGCCGCCAGCAGCTGCCGCGTGTACTCCTCCTGCGGCGCGGCGAGGAGCGATGCGGCCGGCCCGGCCTCGACGACCGTGCCCCCCGCGCATCACGGCGATGCGGTCGCTCATGTGCGCGATCACGCCGAGGTCGTGCGAGATGAGCAGCAGCGCGAGTCCGTGGCGGCGCTGCAGATCGTCGAGCAGGTCGAGGATCTGCGCCTGCACCGAGACGTCGAGGGCCGAGACGGGCTCGTCGCAGATCAGCACGTCGGGGCGGGTCGCGAGCGCCCGGGCGATCGAGACGCGCTGACGCTGCCGCCCGAGAGGGTCCGCGGCGAGCGCCGCTCCACCGAGGGGTCGAGCCCCACGCTCTCGAGCAGCGCGGGCACGGAGGAGGCGCCGGCGTCGCGGAGGAGCCGGCCGACGCTCCAGCGCGGGTCGAACGAGGAGAGGCT
>NZ_LIIN01000315.1 GCF_001634385.1 Rathayibacter tanaceti
GCGGAGGACGCGGCGGCCCTGGTGTCGCTGGTCGACCTGCCGGACGAGCCCGTCGGCGTCGGCGCGCGCCTCCTGGACGGCGCCCCGCCGACTCGGGAGGTGCTGGCCCGGGCCGTCTTCGAGGGCAGGCCCGGCCATCCGGTGCTGCTCGGTCGCGATCACTGGGCGGAGCTGATCGCCCGCGTCCACGGCGACTCCGGCGCCCGCGACCTGCTGAGCGGTGCAGACGTCCGTCGCATCGAATGCGGCGACCTCTGGTCCGGCCTCGACCGTGACGGACCGGGCTGAGCCGGTCACGTGAGCCCCGCGTCGTCGAGGGCGCCGGCGAGCGCGCGCCAGGCGAGCGTCGCGCACACCGAGCGGACGGGGTTGCCCGCGACGACGAGCAGCGCCTCCTCGTCCCCCGCGAGCGAGCCGGAGCCGCGCGCCATCGCCGCGAGGAACAGCACGAGGCGCTCGCGCACCACGGCGACCGACACGG
>NZ_LIIN01000316.1 GCF_001634385.1 Rathayibacter tanaceti
AAAAAACCCCCCCCGGGGGGGGGTTTTTTAAAAAAACCCCCCCCCGGGGGGGGGTTTTTTCCCCCCCCCTTTTTGGGGGGGGGAAAAAAAGGGGGGGGCCCCCCCCAAAAAAATTTTTTCCCCCCCCCGGGGGGGGGAAAAAATTTTTCCCCCCCCGGGGGGGGAAAAAATTTTTTGGGGGGGGTTTTTAAAAAACCCCCCCCAAAAAAGGGGGGGGCCCCCCCTTTTTAAAAAACCCCCCCGGGGGGGGTTTTAAAAAACCCCCCCGGGGGGGTTTTTCCCCCCCTTTTTGGGGGGGGAAAAAAGGGGGGGGCCCCCCCCAAAAAATTTTTCCCCCCCGGGGGGGAAAAAATTTTTCCCCCCCGGGGGGGGAAAAAATTTTTGGGGGGGGTTTTAAAAAACCCCCCCAAAAAAGGGGGGGCCCCCCCCCCTTTTTTTTAAAAAAACCCCCCCGGGGGGGGTTTTTTTTTTTTTTTTTT
>NZ_LIIN01000317.1 GCF_001634385.1 Rathayibacter tanaceti
GGGTGGCGGGGTTCCGTGGGGCGTGTTGCGGTGGTCGAGCAGCCCTCCGCGGCATCTCGAGACCCGCGATGAGCGGCGGCGAAAGAGCGGGGGAGGGCGCCGCGTAGACTGGGGCGGCCATGATCCAGACTCTCGATCTTCGTGGGCGGCGTCCGTCCGCCGCCGAACTCCTCGCCCTCGTGCCCCGCAATCCGGGCACCTCCGCCTCGGTCGGGCCGGTCGTCGCCGAACTGATCGCCGATGTCCGTGAGCGGGGAGCCGAGGCGCTGCTCGACCAGTCGGAACGTCTCGACGGCGTGCGTCCGCCGGAGCTGCGCGTGCCCGCCGAGAAGATCGCACAGGCCCTCGAGCAGCTCGAACCCTCGATCCGCCTCGCCCTCGAGGAGGCGATCACCCGCGTCCGCCGCGCGAGCGCGGCGCAGATCCCGCCGCCCCGCACCACCGAGCTGGACGCCGGCGCGACGGTCACCCAGCGCTGGC
>NZ_LIIN01000318.1 GCF_001634385.1 Rathayibacter tanaceti
CGTCCAGCGCGAGCACGCGGCAGTCGCGCTCCAGCAGCCGGTGCACCGCCCGGGCGACCGCCACACGAGCGCTCTGGCCGCCGGAGAGCCCGCTGCCCTCGACGTCGAGGCGTCGCTCGGGCTCCACGTCGCACCCGCGATCCGGAGCGCTCGGCGCACCCGCTCGGCATCGGGCGCGCGCGTGCCCAGCTCGACGTTCGAGCCGACGGTGCCGGGCAGCAGGTCCGGTCGCTGACCCGCCCAGGCGAGACACTCGCGCAGAGCGGAGCCGGTCACCGGTTCCCCGCCGGACAGCAGAGAGCCCTCGAACGGCACGAAGCCCGCCAGCGCGGCCAGAAGCGTCGACTTCCCGGATCCGCTCGGCCCGGTCAGCGCCGTGATCGAACCGACGGACAGCACCGCGTCGAGCGGCGCGAGCAGCCGCCCTCGCCCGTC
>NZ_LIIN01000319.1 GCF_001634385.1 Rathayibacter tanaceti
GGGTGGTGGGGTGAAGGGGGCGAGTTATAGCTATGACTGGTGGGCTCCGGCGGGGGCGGATGTTGAGGGTGATGCTCGGAAGGTGGCGGAGTATTGGGAGTCGTTGGGGATGACGGTGCGGTTGGTGGACACGACTCCGCGGCCGAGTGTCTATGGGGAGGGTGGTCCGGTGTTGCGGGCGAGTTTCCATACCGGCGGTGCCGAGGAGCTGTACCTGATCGGGGCGGTGATGCCGTGTGCTCCGGGTGACTTCGAATCGCTCCTGCTTGATGACAATGCGCAGCGCGAGGCGGGCGTAATTCTGCCCGGTGATGAAGGGGCCGGGCTGGAGCCGGATCCGAGGGACCGGCCGGCGGGGACCACTCCGCCGAGTTCCGGGACGCAGGGATGAGTCGCGTCGAGCGCAGCCTCGTCCCGGCAGCGG
>NZ_LIIN01000320.1 GCF_001634385.1 Rathayibacter tanaceti
CGGGGTGGTGTCCGGCGCGATCGGCACGGCGCCCGGCGCGGAATCCGCACCGGTACCGGAGGACCCACCGTCGGGTCCCGAGGGAGCGGGAGGCAGGGGAGGGAGGGCGCTTGTCGGAGGCAGGGCGCTCGCGGCGAAGGGCGCGGACACCGAGGTGCCGCCTCCCGACCGCTGCTGCTCGGAGGACCCCGCCGTGGAGGGGCCCGCGGCGGACGACGGCGCGTTGCTCCGGCCGCCCGCCTCCGCAGCTGCCGTCTCCTTCGACGCGGCCCCGGCTGGATCCGTGGTCTGCGGTGCGCTCACCGACGTCGCGTCGGTCGACGGTGCATCGGCTCCGGGCTCAGGCTCGGGATCGAGTTCCTCGGCGTCCGGACCGACCGTGCCCGCCTCCTCCGTCACCGCGCCGAGACCTGCGGC
>NZ_LIIN01000321.1 GCF_001634385.1 Rathayibacter tanaceti
GCACGCGCCCCCGCGCCTCGTCGTCGAGGAACTCCACCGCCGTCTCCGCCGTCATGATCGCGGAGCCCAGGTCGCAGAGGACGACGACGCCGTCACCGGACTCCGCCTCGCCCAGCGCCGCCGTGATCCGGTCGAAGCTGGTGCCGATGCCGCCGTCGTCCGTGCCCCCCGCCGCGATCAGCGCCACAGCGCCGGCCATCTGCTCCGCGAGCTCGACGAGCCCCTCCGCCAGACGAGCGCTGTGCGAGACGAGGACCAGCCCGACGCTCACGCGGCCGCCTCGGCCGCCGCGCGCAGGAGCAGCACTGTCGACACGCTGCCGGGGTCGCGGTGCCCGATGGCGCGCTCGCCGAGGTAGCTGGCGCGCCCTTTGCGGGCGACGAGCGGATC
>NZ_LIIN01000322.1 GCF_001634385.1 Rathayibacter tanaceti
GCGAGGAAGCGCTCACGGTGCAGATCGAGCCCGCGCACCCGGCCTTCGTCGACCAGCCACGAATCGGCCGCGGCGAGCGCAGTCGTCGGCGCCTCCACGGCGGGGCCGAGGCCGCGCCCGTCCCACTCCCGCACCTGCTCGCCGTCCACGACGGCCTACGCTAGCCCAGTGGTCTCGGAGGATCGGTACGTCCGCTCGATCGAGCTGCCGTGGGTGGATCCGGAACGCGCCTACCTGGCGCTCCTCGCCTCGGCCGAGGCCTCGTTCTGGCTCGATTCGGGGCCGGCCGCCGTGACCGGACGCTCGTACCTCGGCTCCTGCGCGCCCGAAGACGTTCTCGTTGTCGAGGCGGGCGGCGACGTGGCGGCGGCGCTCGCCGCGGTCGAGGC
>NZ_LIIN01000323.1 GCF_001634385.1 Rathayibacter tanaceti
CTCCGCCTCTGCCGGATCGGGGGCGCCGGAACCGGCGAACGACTCGGCGAGGGAGAGGTCCTCCGGCTGCTCGGCACCCCACTGCAGCGCGCGGGTGAGGGCGTCGGCGCCCGTGGAGCCGGTGTCGAGGATGCTGCCGTCGGTGCCGGTCGAACGGACGGCGACCAGGTCGACGACCGTCGTCTCGATGCCCGCGTCGGCGACGCTCTCGCGCAGCGCTGCTCCCGCGCCGGTCAGAGCCCAGGCGCCGGTCTCGACAGCGATCGGCCAGCCGTCCGGAGTCGAACCGGCGATCCGCCCGCCGGTGCGCTCGCGCGCGTCCACCACGGTGACGTCGTAGCCCGCGTCGACGAGGCGGCGGGCGGCGACGGC
>NZ_LIIN01000324.1 GCF_001634385.1 Rathayibacter tanaceti
CGCCGCCGACGCGCAGCTCCGAGGCGGTCGCCGCAGGTGGGGGTGATCAGCTCCGCCCGTCCGCGCGGCTCCGGCTGCTCGCGGCAGCCGACGGGGTGCTGCGCGTGCGCACGGATCAGCTCCGCCGCCTCGGTCACCGCCGCTCCTCCAGCTCGGCGAGCTCGGTGTAGGCGGTGCTGATCCCCGCGATGCGCTCGCGCGACTCCCGCGGGGCGGCCCCCCAGCACCCCGGAGGCGAGCAGCGCCGCCGCGCTCATCGCCGCGGCGTAGCTGTCGAACGCCGCGTCGCTGTCGAGGGGGCACTCGAGCCAGACCGCCGCGTGCTCGGCGTAGCGGCGGGGCGG
>NZ_LIIN01000325.1 GCF_001634385.1 Rathayibacter tanaceti
GGGCGGGGGACGGCGGGCGCGCTCCGTCGCCGCCGACCACGGCTCGCCGAACAGCTCGACGGATCCCTCCTGCGGACGCCGCAGCGCCAGCAGCAGGCGCGCGACCGTGCTCTTGCCGGAGCCGGACTCGCCGACCAGGCCCACGGTCTCGCCCTGGCGCAGCTCCAGGTCGACGCCGTCGACCGCGATCCGCACGCCTCCGCCCGGCAGCGGGAACCGGGCGGAGAGCTCACGGGCGCGCAGCACGACCTCGCCGGGAGGGTCAGGCGGGAGGACGGGCGCCGACGGGTCGGTCAGCCGCGAGCGCGCGGACGCCCGGACGGAACAGCGGCGACGAGCGCCCT
>NZ_LIIN01000326.1 GCF_001634385.1 Rathayibacter tanaceti
GGCGACCTCTCCGGCGGCTCCGCCAGCGCGCCCTCCTCGCCGCTGCCGTGGCTCTCGATCCGCCGCTGGTCGTCGCCGACGAGCCGACCACCGCGCTCGACGTCACCGTGCAGGCCCGCGTGCTCGAGCTCTTCGCCGAGCAGAAGGCCCGCGGCCGGGCGCTCGTGCTGGTCTCGCACGACCTCGCCGTGGTCGCGGGGCTCGCCGACCGCATCCTCGTGCTCGCCGAGGGCCGGGTCGTGGAGGAGGGGCCCGCGTCCGCGGTGCTCGGCGCGCCCCGCAGCGCGCAGGCCAGGGCG
>NZ_LIIN01000327.1 GCF_001634385.1 Rathayibacter tanaceti
GCCGTCGAGCGGATCCTCGGGGTCACCCCCGAGACGGTCACCGGCGACGAGGAGGCACGCCTGTCGTTCCGGGGTGCGGTCTCCGCCGTCGACTCGGCCCGCCCCGTGCTGGTCGTCGATCTCGGCGGCGGCTCGACCGAGCTCGTGCTCGGCGGCGCGGAGCCGGAGCAGGCGCACTCGATGGACGTCGGCAGCGTGCGCCTCACCGAGCGCCACCGCCGCGCGGCGGGCCCGAGCGACGGCGAGCGCGCGTCGATCCGCGCCGACGTCCGCGCCGCTCTG
>NZ_LIIN01000328.1 GCF_001634385.1 Rathayibacter tanaceti
CATGCCCTGTGCTCCCGGCGATGCGGAAGCGCTTCTCCTCGAGGATGAGGCGCAGCGTGCGGCAGGCGTGGTTCTCCCGGGCGACGAGGGGATCGTGTTGCAGCCGCGACCGGGTCAGTTGATGCCGACGTCGATCCCGACATCGGAGCCGACCGCGGAGCAGGGAGCTTCGGGATGAGGGGTGCGGGGAGCTGCGTCGTAGGCCGCGTCATCCCAGCGGTTGTTGCTGTTCTGTTGGTAATGACGGTGTCCGCATGTGCGGCGGAGAAGGAGGCGGGTCC
>NZ_LIIN01000329.1 GCF_001634385.1 Rathayibacter tanaceti
TCGAGGCGGCTGCCGAGAGGGAGTCCGCCGCCGCGTCGCTCACCGCGCTCCGCGCCTCCTACGCCGACGCCGTCCGTCGGCACCGCGAGCTCGCCGCCGAGCACGCCGGGCTCGTCGCCCGCCGATTCGTCGGCTTCGCGGGCGAACTCGCGGGCTCGCTCGTCCCGGGCGAACCGTGTCCCGTCTGCGGTGCGCACGAGCACCCGCGCCCCGCGGAACACGGCGAGGCAGCCCCCGTGAGCACGGACGACCTCGACCGGGCGC
>NZ_LIIN01000330.1 GCF_001634385.1 Rathayibacter tanaceti
CGGTGGTGGGGTGAAGGGGGCGAGTTATAGCTATGACTGGTGGGCTCCGGCGGGGGCGGATGTCGAGGGTGATGCTCGGAAGGTGGCCGATTATTGGGAGTCGTTGGGGATGAGTGTGAGGGTGACGGATTCGACTCCGCGGCCGACGGTGTATGGGGAGGGTGGTCCGGTGTTGCGGGCGAGTTTCGACACGGGTGCTGTGGAGGATCAGTACAACATCGGCGCGGT
>NZ_LIIN01000331.1 GCF_001634385.1 Rathayibacter tanaceti
CGGACGGCGTTGAAGGCGTCTGGGAAAGTGTGCAGTGGTCGTCTGTAGTCGGTGTGGAAGATTCGCCAGGTTTTAATGTTAGCGATTGTTCTCTCGATCACGTAGCGGTGAGTGTTCACGAAACGGTTGTGCTGTTTCGCGTGCTCTGGCAAATGTTCTTCGCCGGGTCTCCTTTTTATTGGTGTGATCATTCCGGCGCCTTGG